>NZ_CAXAOQ010000009.1:0-206631 GCF_963970575.1 Pseudomonas sp. EA_65y_Pfl2_P74 | reverse complement strand
GACCATAGAGCGTTGGAACCACCTGATCCCATCCCGAACTCAGCAGTGAAACGATGCATCGCCGATGGTAGTGTGGGGTTTCCCCATGTGAGAGTAGGTCATCGTCAAGATTAAATTCCGAAACCCCAATTGCGAAAGCAGTTGGGGTTTTGTTTTGCCCGCAGGAAATGTGTCTGCTTGTTTTCTATGCAACGGCCCGGCGCATGGCTATTATTCGGGCCTCACTGTGAGGCGAGACCTACATGCTGACGTTGTTGAATCTTCTGAAGGATGGGCGATTCCATTCTGGTCAGGACCTAGGCGCCGCCTTAGGAATTAGTCGAAGTGCGGTATGGAAGCAGCTTCAGCACTTGGAGGCTGAGCTTGGGCTGTCCATTCACAAGGTTCGGGGCCGAGGTTATCAGTTGGCTGCGCCGCTTGTGTTGATCGATCCTCTTAAAGTGGCGCGGATGAAAGAGAGTTGGCCAATTGCGGTTTTTGATTCTATCGACTCGACTAATGCTGAGGCTTTGCGCGCCATTGGCCGGGGGCAGGCAGCGCCATTTTTAGTGCTTGCCGAGCGACAGATATCTGGACGTGGGCGTAGAGGGCGCAAGTGGGTTAGCCCGTTTGCCGAAAACCTTTATTACAGTCTCGTTCTGCGAATTGATGGTGGGATGCGCCAGCTTGAGGGCTTGAGTCTTGTTGTTGGGTTGGCAGTCATGCGAACCCTGCAAAAGCTCGGCGTCACTGGCGCAGGTTTGAAGTGGCCTAACGATGTTCTCGTCGGCAATAAGAAAATTGCCGGTATTTTGCTGGAGTTGGTTGGGGATCCGGCTGATGTGTGTCACGTGGTACTAGGTATAGGTATTAACGTAAATATGCAGGTTGCAGAGGAGGTTGATCAGCAATGGACTTCCATGCGACTTGAATCTGGTACAACTTGCGATCGTAACGTTCTGGTTTTCGAGTTAAGCGAACAGTTGCAGTCATATATACAGCGTCAGCAGGTCGGTGGTTTTTCAGTTCTCCAGGCAGAATGGGAGGAAAACCATTTGTGGCAGGAGCGATCAGTGTCGTTGATTGCTGGTGTCAGCCAGGTTGATGGTGTTGTGCTGGGGATTGATAGCCAAGGCGCGCTGCGTTTGCAGGTGAGTGGTGTGGAAAAGGTCTTTAGCGGTGGCGAGCTCAGCCTGAGGTTGCGTGATGATTCTTGAGCTTGATTGTGGCAACAGCTTCATAAAGTGGCGCGTGCTGAGTGCCGAGGCTGCTGTTTTGATCGCAGAGGGGGTGGTTGACTCGGATCAGGCTCTGCGTGATGGTCTATTTGCTCTAGCTGGATTGTCGCTAAGCAAATGCCGTCTTGTTAGTGTTCGTACTCTCGAGGAGACGGGAGCGTTAATCGAAATGCTTCGGCGGGATTTCGATCTGACAGTTGTATGTGCAGAGCCAGCTCGTGAAATGTCTGGTGTTAGAAACGGTTATGAGGACTACGAGCGCTTGGGGCTTGATCGTTGGTTAGCGATGCTCGGCGGATTCCACTTAGCTGAAGGTGCATGTCTGGTGCTGGATTTTGGCACGGCGGTAACGGCGGACTTCATCGCGGAAGATGGAGAGCATCTCGGGGGCTTTATTTGTCCTGGCATGCCGTTGATGCGTAACCAGTTGCGCACCCATACACGAAAGATACGATACGGTGATCTCGCGGCTGAGCGTGCATTGACAAGCCAGGCTCCCGGTCGGAGCACTGTTGAGGCGGTGGAGCGCGGTTGCTCTCTAATGCTCAAAGGGTTCGTGCTCACTCAGATGGAAATGGCACGAGCCTATTGGGGGGAGAGTTTCACTGTATTTCTTACAGGGGGGGATGCCGTATTAATAGCAGATGTTGTCCCAGAGGCCAGGGTTGTTCCTGACCTGGTGTTCGTGGGCTTGGCTATGGCGTGTCCTTTGTCCTGAGGTCTGTATGCGTTGGTTGTTCCTGCTGTTCCTTGTTCTCAATGTTTTCTATTACGTCTGGCATCAGCAGGAAGCACCTTTGCGTGCAAAAGATGTCACCCCTCTGAGTTTGTATAAAGGCCCCCAGCATGACATTCGTTTGCTCAGCGAGAGTCTGGATGCTTCTCGAGAGAATGCTGGTGTGCGCTTTGAGGAGCGCTGTCTTTATTTGGGGGGATTTGCTCGTCAGGATTTGGTTGAAGCGTTGGGGCGCCGTTTGGCGGAGATGGATATCAAGGCTTCGCCGTTGCCTGACGAGCGTCCGGCAACAGGATACTGGCTGCGTATCTCACCTGAAGGTCAGCGATTGTTGGGTGCTGATCAGTTGCAAAACCTTTCCAAGGAATTCAATGAGTTAAAACATAAAATAATGCTGTGCGAAGGGGTTGCGCCTGCTGAATAGTTTGCATAGAATGGCGCCCGCTCCACAGTGAAGACCTGAAGAGGTGGTCATGAAGGAGTGGTGTCAATGCAGCTAACCTCAAGTTTTTAAATGAGAAAATGCTTGACAGGGGTTTGGCATAGTATAAAATGCCGGCCTGATTAGGAGGGGTTCCCGAGCGGCCAAAGGGATCAGACTGTAAATCTGACGTCTACGACTTCGAAGGTTCGAATCCTTCTCCCTCCACCAGATTTAAGCGTGAGCTGCAGGCTCTGCGGGTATAGTTTAGTGGTAGAACCTCAGCCTTCCAAGCTGATGATGCGGGTTCGATTCCCGCTACCCGCTCCAAGCTTGCAGGTTGTGCAAAGTGTTTCGCTCTTGTAGCTCAGTTGGTAGAGCACACCCTTGGTAAGGGTGAGGTCAGCGGTTCAAATCCGCTCAAGAGCTCCATATAACAAGGCAGATATGAAAATATCTGCCTTTGTTTTAATGGTTGATGTTGTTTGTCTAATTCTTCTGTTTGAGGGTGATATCGATGGCTAAGGAAAAATTTGATCGTTCCCTGCCCCATGTTAACGTAGGGACCATCGGTCACGTTGACCACGGTAAAACCACTCTGACCGCTGCTCTGACTCGTGTCTGCTCCGAGGTTTTCGGTTCAGCCGTAGTTGAATTCGACAAGATCGACAGCGCTCCAGAAGAAAAAGCTCGCGGTATCACCATCAACACCGCGCACGTTGAGTACAACTCGCTGATCCGTCACTACGCTCACGTTGACTGCCCAGGTCACGCTGACTATGTGAAGAACATGATCACCGGTGCTGCTCAAATGGACGGCGCTATCCTGGTTTGCTCGGCCGCCGATGGTCCGATGCCACAAACCCGTGAGCACATCCTGCTGTCCCGTCAGGTAGGCGTTCCGTACATCGTGGTTTTCCTGAACAAGGCTGACCTGGTAGACGACGCAGAGCTGCTGGAACTGGTTGAGATGGAAGTTCGCGACCTGCTGTCCACCTACGACTTCCCGGGCGATGACACTCCAATCATCATCGGTTCGGCTCGTATGGCGCTGGAAGGCAAAGACGACAACGAGATGGGCACCACTGCCGTCAAGAAACTGGTTGAGACTCTGGACAGCTACATCCCAGAACCAGTTCGTATGATCGACAAGCCGTTCCTGATGCCAATCGAAGACGTATTCTCGATCTCGGGTCGCGGTACTGTTGTGACCGGTCGTATCGAGCGCGGTATCGTTCGCGTTCAGGATCCGCTGGAAATCGTTGGTCTGCGTGACACTACTGTTTCCACCTGCACCGGTGTTGAAATGTTCCGCAAGCTGCTCGACGAAGGTCGTGCTGGCGAGAACTGCGGCGTTCTGCTGCGTGGCACCAAGCGTGACGACGTTGAGCGTGGTCAGGTTCTGGTTAAGCCGGGTTCGGTTAAGCCGCACACCAAGTTCACTGCAGAAGTTTACGTTCTGAGCAAGGAAGAAGGCGGTCGTCATACTCCGTTCTTCAAGGGCTACCGTCCACAGTTCTACTTCCGTACTACTGACGTGACTGGTAACTGCGAGCTGCCAGAAGGCGTTGAAATGGTAATGCCAGGTGACAACATTCAGATGACTGTTACCCTGATCAAAACCATCGCGATGGAAGACGGTCTGCGTTTCGCTATCCGTGAAGGCGGTCGTACCGTCGGCGCCGGCGTCGTAGCAAAGATCATCGAATAATCGGTTGTAATGTATTTTTCAGGCCGGCATAATGGTCGGCCTGATTTTGTTTTAGGTCAGTAGCTCAATTGGCAGAGCGACGGTCTCCAAAACCGTAGGTTGGGGGTTCGATTCCCTCCTGACCTGCCAGATTCACTTGGTGTGTCTGGCTTTCTTTTCACAGGATCTTCATAGATGACTCCTAAAGCTGAAACTCAAGGCTCTCGCTTCGATTTGCTCAAGTGGCTTGTAGTAGTTGCTTTGGTGGTTGTTGGCGTTGTTGGTAATCAGTATTACTCAGCTTCGCCGATCCTGTACCGCGTACTCGCATTGCTTGTGATTGCTGCTGCAGCTGCCTTTGTAGGTCTGCAAACTGCGAAGGGCAAGTCTTTCTTTGTACTGGTTAAGGAAGCTCGCACTGAGATTCGTAAAGTCGTTTGGCCAACTCGCCAAGAAACCACGCAGACCACGCTAATCGTTGTGGCTGTTGTTCTGGTTATGGCGTTGCTGTTGTGGGGGCTTGATTCCCTGCTCGGCTGGCTTGTTTCCTTGATTGTCGGCTAAGGGTGTCCCGTGGCTAAGCGTTGGTACGTTGTGCATGCTTACTCGGGTTACGAGAAGCATGTGATGCGCTCGCTTGTTGAGCGAGTGAAACTGGCTGGCATGGAAGATGGCTTTGGTGAAATTCTGGTTCCCACTGAAGAAGTGGTCGAAATGCGTAATGGCCAGAAGCGCAAAAGCGAGCGTAAGTTCTTTCCAGGTTATGTGCTGGTTCAGATGGATATGAATGAGGGTACTTGGCACTTGGTCAAGGACACACCTCGTGTGATGGGCTTTATCGGCGGAACTGCTGATAAGCCAGCGCCAATCACTGATAAAGAGGCAGAAGCAATTCTGCGTCGCGTTGCTGATGGTAGCGACAAACCTAAGCCTAAGACTCTTTTTGAGCCTGGTGAAACGGTGCGAGTCAATGATGGTCCATTTGCTGATTTCAATGGCGTCGTTGAAGAAGTTAACTACGAAAAGAGCCGGATCCAAGTGGCAGTGCTCATTTTCGGTCGCTCTACTCCGGTAGAGCTGGAGTTCAGTCAGGTCGAAAAGGTCTAGCTGAGCAAGCATCCCAACCCCGCAGCCTTAGGCTGTGGGGTTTTGTCGTCACTGGGATAAACGCGCAAGTAACCGGGGAGCCTTTCGAGGCGTTTGAACCCGTAATTGGAGTGCCTCATGGCCAAGAAGATTACCGCTTACATCAAGCTACAAGTGAAGGCCGCTCAGGCTAACCCAAGTCCACCTGTTGGTCCTGCTCTGGGTCAGCACGGCGTGAACATCATGGAGTTCTGCAAGGCTTTCAACGCCCGTACTCAGGGTCTTGAAGCAGGTCTGCCAACTCCAGTGATCATCACTGTCTACAGCGACCGTAGCTTCACTTTCGAAACCAAATCCACCCCTGCTTCGGTTCTGCTGAAGAAGGCGGCCGGTCTGACCAGCGGTTCCGCTCGTCCGAACACCGTTAAGGTTGGCACTGTTACCCGTGCTCAGCTGGAAGAAATCGCGAAAACCAAAAACGCGGATCTGACTGCAGCTGATATGGATGCAGCCGTGCGTACTATCGCCGGTTCTGCTCGTAGCATGGGCCTTAACGTGGAGGGTGTGTAATGGCTAAGCTGACCAAGCGTCAAAAGGCTATCGCCGGCAAAATCGAAGCAGGCAAGGCCTACAACATTGTAGACGCCGCTGCTCTGCTGGCTGAGCTGTCGACTGTCAAGTTCAGCGAGTCGTTTGACGTTGCTGTAAACCTGGGTGTAGACCCGCGTAAATCCGACCAGGTTGTTCGTAGCGCTACTGTGCTGCCACACGGCACTGGCAAGACCGTTCGCGTTGCTGTGTTCACTCAGGGTCCAGCTGCTGAAGCCGCTCTGGCTGCTGGCGCTGACCGCGTAGGTATGGACGACCTGGCTGCCGAAATGAAAGGTGGCGACCTGAACTATGACGTAGTGATTGCATCCCCGGATGCCATGCGCGTTGTAGGTCAACTGGGCCAGATCCTCGGTCCACGTGGTCTGATGCCTAACCCGAAGGTCGGCACCGTGACTCCAGACGTAGCTACTGCGGTTAAGAATGCTAAAGCTGGTCAGGTTCGTTATCGCACCGATAAAAACGGCATCATCCACACTTCCGTTGGCAAGATGGGCTTCGAAGCCGTCAAGCTGAAGGAAAACGTTGAAGCTCTGATCGCTGATCTGAAGCGTATCAAGCCAGCTTCCTCGAAAGGTATTTACGTCAAGCGCGTTACCCTGAGCACAACTATGGGCCCAGGTCTGGTTATCGATCAGAGCTCGCTGGACGCGTAAGACAAAGGTTGGCGCGATTGATCGCGCCAATTGAAAGATTGGGGTCCCTGCCTGGCGGGGGCTATCCAAGACCGTAGGCGACGCAAGTCTTAAACCATAAGCCTACGCAGATGGTGCTCCCGGTTCCTTACCGAATCAGACACCAAAACGACATTCGGTTTCGATCGAATGAAACGGTAACAAGCAGGAGTTAAACCCGTGGCAATTAATCTCGAAGACAAGAAGGCCATCGTCGCTGAAGTCAACGAGGCTGCCAAAGTCGCTCTGTCCGCTGTCGTGGTTGATGCCCGTGGCGTAACAGTAGGCGCAATGACCGGACTCCGTAAAGAGGCTCGTGAAGCTGGCGTTTACGTACGTGTTGTACGTAACACCTTGCTCAAGCGCGCTGTTGCTGACACTCAATACAGTGTCCTCAACGACGTGTTCACCGGCCCGACCCTGATTGCATTCTCGAACGAACATCCGGGCGCTGCTGCCCGTATTTTCAAAGAGTTTGCCAAGGGTCAGGACAAGTTCGAGATCAAGGCAGCTGCGTTCGAGGGCAAGTTCCTCGCAGCTAATCAGATCGACGTACTGGCAACTCTGCCGACCCGTGACGAAGCAATTTCTCAGCTGATGAGCGTGATTCAAGGCGCTACCAGCAAATTGGCTCGTACTCTGGCGGCAATTCGCGACCAGAAAGAAGCTGCCGCAGCCTAAGGCTCGTCAACTTCTCGCGTTTTTTGTTTATTTCGATGGTCGCGTAGGCCGTCCCCCAATTCAGGAATTGAGTCATGTCTCTGACTAACGAACAAATCATCGAAGCAATCGGCCAGAAATCCGTAGTGGAAATCGTTGAGCTGATCAAAGCGATGGAAGAAACCTTCGGTGTTACCGCTGCTGCTGCTTCGGCTGGTCCAGCTGCTGCTGCCGCTGTTGTTGAAGAGCAAACCGAGTTCAACGTTGTTCTGCTGGAAGCTGGCGAGAAGAAGGTTAACGTGATCAAGGCAGTTCGTGAACTGACCGGTCTGGGCCTGAAAGAAGCCAAAGAGAAAGTAGACGGCGCTCCTCAGGTTGTAGCTGAAGGCGTTTCGAAAGAAGCTGCTGAAGACGCCAAGAAGAAGCTGGAAGAAGCAGGCGCTAAAGTCGAGCTGAAGTAAGTATCGACTTTGCTCCTCCAGCCCGAGCGTAAAGCGACAGGCTGATGGCTGGTGGCTCTTGCCACCGGCCTTTTTCCGTTATTGGCAGCCGACTGGGTCGGTGCTGATAAAGGTGCTTTAACCACCCGATGTGGTGGCGCAAACCATGGGGTTTGCACGATTTTCTGGCTGCTCCCGTCGGGAGGGGCCAAACAAGCAGGTGACCAAGCTGGGGAACGCTGATGGCTTACTCATATACTGAGAAAAAACGTATCCGCAAGGACTTTAGCAAGTTGCCGGACGTCATGGATGTGCCGTACCTCCTGGCCATCCAGCTGGATTCGTATCGTGAATTCTTGCAAGCGGGAGCGACTAAAGATCAGTTCCGCGACGTGGGCCTGCATGCGGCCTTCAAATCCGTTTTCCCGATCATCAGCTACTCCGGCAATGCTGCGCTGGAGTACGTCGGTTATCGCCTGGGCGAACCGGCATTTGATGTCAAAGAATGCGTATTGCGCGGTGTAACTTACGCCGTACCTTTGCGGGTAAAAGTGCGCCTGATCATTTTCGACAAAGAATCGTCGAACAAAGCGATCAAGGACATCAAAGAGCAAGAAGTCTACATGGGTGAAATCCCCCTGATGACTGAGAACGGTACCTTCGTAATCAACGGTACCGAGCGTGTAATCGTTTCCCAGCTGCACCGTTCCCCGGGCGTGTTCTTCGATCACGACCGCGGCAAGACGCATAGCTCCGGCAAACTGTTGTACTCCGCGCGCATCATCCCTTATCGCGGTTCGTGGCTGGACTTCGAGTTCGACCCGAAAGACTGCGTATTCGTGCGTATCGACCGTCGTCGCAAGCTGCCGGCCTCGGTACTGCTGCGCGCGCTCGGCTACACCACTGAAGAAGTGCTGGACGCGTTCTACACCACCAACGTATTCCACCTGAGCGGCGAAACCCTCAGCCTGGAGCTGATTGCATCGCGTCTGCGTGGTGAAATTGCCGTTCTGGATATCCAGGATGAAAAAGGCAAGGTCATTGTTGAAGCTGGCCGTCGTATTACTGCGCGCCACATCAACCAGATCGAAAAGGCCGGTATCAAGACGCTGGAAGTGCCTCTGGACTACGTCCTGGGTCGCACCACTGCCAAGGTCATCGTGCATCCGGCTACTGGCGAAATCCTGGCTGAGTGCAACACCGAGCTTAACGTTGAGATCCTCGGCAAAATCGCCAAGGCTCAAGTCGTTCGCATCGAGACCCTGTACACCAACGACATCGACTGCGGTCCGTTCGTTTCTGACACGCTGAAGATCGACTCCACCAGCAACCAATTGGAAGCGCTGGTCGAGATCTATCGCATGATGCGTCCAGGCGAGCCGCCAACCAAAGACGCTGCCGAAACCCTGTTCAATAACCTGTTCTTCAGCCCTGAGCGCTATGACCTGTCTGCGGTCGGCCGGATGAAGTTCAACCGTCGTATCGGTCGTACCGAGATCGAAGGTTCGGGTGTGCTGTGCAAGGAAGACATCGTCGCGGTACTGAAGACTCTGGTCGACATCCGTAACGGTAAAGGTATCGTCGATGACATCGACCACTTGGGTAACCGTCGTGTTCGCTGCGTAGGCGAAATGGCCGAGAACCAGTTCCGCGTTGGCCTGGTACGCGTTGAGCGTGCGGTCAAAGAGCGTCTGTCGATGGCTGAAAGCGAAGGCCTGATGCCGCAAGACCTGATCAACGCCAAGCCAGTGGCTGCGGCGGTGAAAGAGTTCTTCGGTTCCAGCCAGTTGTCTCAGTTCATGGACCAGAACAACCCGCTGTCCGAGATCACCCACAAGCGTCGTGTTTCTGCACTCGGCCCTGGCGGTTTGACTCGTGAGCGCGCTGGCTTTGAGGTTCGTGACGTACACCCGACTCACTACGGTCGCGTATGCCCGATTGAAACGCCGGAAGGTCCGAACATTGGTCTGATCAACTCCCTGGCTGCTTATGCGCGCACCAACCAGTACGGCTTCCTGGAAAGCCCGTACCGTGTGGTGAAAGACGCATTGGTCACCGACGAGATCGTGTTCCTGTCTGCCATCGAAGAAGCTGATCACGTGATCGCTCAGGCTTCGGCCACGATGAACGACAAGAAAACGCTGATCGATGAGTTGGTAGCTGTTCGTCACTTGAACGAATTCACCGTTAAGGCGCCTGAAGAAGTCACCTTGATGGACGTTTCGCCGAAGCAGGTAGTTTCGGTTGCAGCGTCGTTGATTCCGTTCCTCGAGCACGATGACGCCAACCGTGCGTTGATGGGTTCGAACATGCAGCGTCAAGCTGTACCCACCCTGCGCGCTGACAAGCCGCTGGTAGGTACCGGCATGGAGCGTAACGTAGCTCGTGACTCCGGCGTTTGCGTCGTTGCTCGTCGTGGTGGCGTGATCGACTCTGTTGATGCCAGCCGTATCGTGGTTCGTGTTGCTGATGACGAAGTTGAAACCGGCGAAGCGGGTGTCGACATCTACAACCTCACCAAATACACCCGCTCCAACCAGAACACCTGCATCAACCAGCGTCCGCTGGTGCGTAAAGGTGATCGGGTTCAGCGTAGCGACATCATGGCTGACGGCCCGTCCACCGACATGGGTGAGCTGGCACTGGGTCAGAACATGCGCATCGCGTTCATGGCCTGGAACGGTTACAACTTCGAAGACTCCATCTGCCTGTCGGAACGAGTTGTTCAAGAAGATCGATTCACCACGATCCACATTCAGGAACTGACCTGTGTGGCCCGTGACACCAAGCTTGGGCCAGAGGAAATCACTGCGGACATCCCTAACGTGGGTGAAGCTGCACTGAACAAGCTGGACGAAGCCGGTATCGTTTACGTAGGTGCTGAAGTCGGCGCAGGCGACATCCTGGTGGGTAAGGTCACTCCGAAAGGCGAGACCCAACTGACTCCGGAAGAAAAACTGCTGCGTGCAATTTTCGGTGAAAAAGCCAGCGACGTTAAAGACACCTCCCTGCGTGTACCTACCGGTACCAAAGGTACTGTCATTGACGTACAGGTCTTCACCCGCGACGGCGTTGAGCGTGATGCTCGTGCCCTGTCGATCGAGAAGTCCCAGCTGGACGAGATCCGCAAGGACCTGAACGAAGAGTTCCGTATCGTTGAAGGCGCAACTTTCGAACGTCTGCGTTCCGCTCTGGTAGGCCACAAGGCTGAAGGCGGTGCTGGTCTGAAGAAAGGTCAGGACATTACCGACGAAGTGCTCGACGGTCTTGAGCATGGTCAGTGGTTCAAACTGCGCATGGCTGAAGACGCTCTGAACGAGCAGCTCGAGAAGGCTCAGGCCTACATCGTTGACCGCCGCCGTCTGCTGGACGACAAGTTCGAAGACAAGAAGCGCAAACTGCAGCAGGGCGATGACCTGGCTCCAGGCGTGCTGAAAATCGTCAAGGTTTACCTGGCAATCCGTCGTCGCATCCAGCCGGGCGACAAGATGGCCGGTCGTCACGGTAACAAAGGTGTGGTCTCCGTGATCATGCCGGTTGAAGACATGCCGCACGATGCCAATGGCACCCCGGTAGACGTCGTCCTCAACCCACTGGGCGTACCTTCGCGTATGAACGTTGGTCAGATCCTTGAAACCCACCTGGGCCTCGCAGCCAAAGGTCTGGGCGAGAAGATCAACCGTATGGTCGAAGAGCAGCGTAAAGTCGCTGAACTGCGCACTTTCCTGGACGAGATCTACAACCAGATCGGCGGTCGTAACGAAGACCTGGACAGCTTCTCCGATCAGGAAATCCTGGATCTGGCACAGAACCTGCGTGGCGGCGTTCCAATGGCCACCCCAGTGTTCGACGGCGCCAAGGAAAGCGAAATCAAGGCCATGCTGAAACTGGCAGACCTGCCGGAAAGCGGCCAGATGCAACTGACTGATGGCCGTACCGGCAACAAGTTCGAGCGTCCAGTTACCGTTGGCTACATGTACATGCTGAAGCTGAACCACTTGGTAGACGACAAGATGCACGCTCGTTCTACCGGTTCGTACAGCCTGGTTACCCAGCAGCCGTTGGGTGGTAAGGCGCAGTTCGGTGGTCAGCGTTTCGGGGAGATGGAGGTCTGGGCACTGGAAGCATACGGTGCTGCTTACACTCTGCAAGAAATGCTCACAGTGAAGTCGGACGATGTGAACGGCCGTACCAAGATGTACAAAAACATTGTGGATGGCGATCACCGTATGGAGCCGGGCATGCCCGAGTCCTTCAACGTGTTGATCAAGGAAATTCGTTCCCTCGGCATCGATATTGATCTGGAAACCGAATAACACGTGACGCGAATCGAGAGCGGGGCAGAATTGCCCGCTCTCTGCTCCGCCAGGAGGAAAGGCCTTGAAAGACCTACTGAATTTGCTGAAAAACCAGGGTCAAGTCGAAGAGTTCGACGCCATCCGTATTGGATTGGCCTCGCCTGAGATGATCCGCTCATGGTCGTTCGGTGAAGTTAAAAAGCCGGAAACCATCAACTACCGTACGTTCAAACCTGAGCGTGACGGCCTGTTCTGCGCCAAGATCTTTGGCCCGGTAAAGGATTACGAGTGCCTGTGCGGTAAGTACAAGCGCTTGAAGCACCGTGGTGTGATCTGCGAGAAGTGCGGCGTTGAAGTTGCACTGGCCAAGGTTCGTCGTGAGCGCATGGCGCACATCGAACTGGCTTCGCCGGTTGCCCACATCTGGTTCCTGAAATCGCTGCCGTCGCGTATCGGCTTGCTGATGGACATGACCCTGCGTGATATCGAACGCGTTCTCTACTTCGAGAGCTATGTCGTTATCGACCCGGGCATGACTACCCTTGAAAAAGGTCAGTTGCTGAACGACGAGCAGTACTTCGAGGCGCTGGAAGAATTTGGTGATGATTTCGACGCCCGCATGGGTGCTGAAGCTGTCCGCGAATTGCTGCACGCTATCGACCTGGAACACGAGATTGGCCGTCTGCGTGAAGAAATTCCGCAAACCAACTCCGAAACCAAGATCAAGAAGCTGTCCAAGCGTCTGAAGTTGATGGAAGCCTTCCAGGGTTCCGGCAACCTTCCAGAGTGGATGGTGCTGACCGTTCTGCCGGTTCTGCCGCCAGATCTGCGTCCATTGGTCCCGCTGGATGGCGGTCGCTTCGCGACTTCCGACCTCAACGATCTGTATCGTCGAGTGATCAACCGTAACAACCGTTTGAAGCGCCTGCTGGATCTGTCCGCTCCGGACATCATCGTGCGCAACGAAAAGCGTATGTTGCAGGAAGCGGTCGATGCACTGCTCGACAACGGTCGTCGTGGCCGCGCTATCACTGGTTCCAACAAGCGTCCTCTGAAATCCCTGGCTGACATGATCAAGGGTAAACAAGGTCGTTTCCGTCAGAACTTGCTCGGTAAGCGTGTTGACTACTCTGGTCGTTCGGTAATTACCGTAGGCCCGACCCTGCGTCTGCACCAGTGCGGTCTGCCGAAGAAAATGGCCCTCGAGCTGTTCAAACCGTTCATTTTCGGCAAGCTGGAAATGCGCGGTCTGGCGACCACCATCAAAGCGGCCAAGAAAATGGTCGAGCGCGAATTGCCAGAGGTTTGGGACGTTCTCGCTGAAGTGATTCGCGAACACCCGGTGCTTCTCAACCGTGCACCGACCCTTCACCGTCTGGGTATCCAGGCGTTTGAACCGGTACTGATCGAAGGTAAGGCTATTCAGCTGCACCCGCTGGTCTGCGCCGCGTACAACGCCGACTTCGACGGCGACCAAATGGCCGTGCACGTACCGCTGACACTGGAAGCCCAGTTGGAAGCGCGTGCGTTGATGATGTCGACCAACAACATTCTGTCGCCAGCCAACGGTGAGCCAATCATCGTTCCGTCGCAGGACGTTGTATTGGGTCTGTACTACATGACTCGTGAAGCGATCAACGCCAAGGGCGAAGGTCGTGTATTTGCGGATCTGCAGGAAGTTGACCGTGTGTTCCGTGCCGGCGAAGCCGCACTGCACGCCAAGGTTAAAGTACGTATCAACGAAACCGTCAACGATCGTGACGGCAACAGCGTGAGCGGTACCCGTATCGTCGACACCACCGTCGGCCGTGCGCTGCTGTTCCAGGTTGTGCCGAAAGGTCTGTCGTACGACGTCGTCAACTTGCCGATGAAGAAAAAGGCGATCTCCAAGCTGATCAACCAGTGCTACCGCGTGGTTGGTTTGAAAGAGACCGTCATTTTCGCTGACCAGTTGATGTACACCGGTTTCGCTTACTCGACCATTTCCGGCGTTTCCATCGGCGTTAACGACTTCGTTATCCCGGATGAAAAAGCCCGCATCATCGGTGCTGCCACCGACGAAGTGAAAGAGATCGAGAGCCAGTACGCCTCCGGCCTGGTTACCCAGGGCGAGAAGTACAACAAAGTGATCGACCTTTGGTCGAAGGCGAACGACGAAGTTTCCAAGGCGATGATGGCCAACCTCTCGAAAGAGAAAGTCATCGACCGTCATGGTGTTGAAGTCGATCAAGAGTCTTTCAACTCGATGTACATGATGGCCGACTCGGGTGCGCGGGGTTCCGCAGCACAGATTCGTCAGCTGGCCGGTATGCGTGGTCTGATGGCCAAGCCGGACGGTTCCATCATTGAAACGCCGATTACTGCGAACTTCCGTGAAGGTTTGAGCGTACTTCAGTACTTCATTTCGACTCACGGTGCTCGTAAAGGTCTGGCGGATACCGCGTTGAAAACTGCGAACTCCGGTTACCTGACTCGTCGTCTGGTAGACGTGGCGCAGGATCTGGTTGTAACCGAGATCGATTGCGGCACAGAACACGGTTTGCTGATGACTCCGCACATTGAAGGCGGTGACGTTGTCGAGCCGTTGGGTGAGCGCGTATTGGGTCGTGTTATCGCCCGTGACGTATTCAAGCCAGGTACCGAGGACGTCATCGTTCCTGCCGGCACTCTGGTAGACGAGAAGTGGGTCGAGTTCATCGAGCTGAACAGCATCGACGAAGTGATCGTGCGTTCGCCGATCAGCTGCGAAACCCGCTATGGCATTTGTGCCAAGTGCTACGGCCGAGATCTGGCTCGTGGTCACCAGGTGAACATTGGTGAAGCGGTCGGCGTTATCGCTGCCCAGTCCATCGGTGAGCCGGGTACCCAGCTGACAATGCGTACGTTCCACATCGGTGGTGCGGCAAGCCGTACTTCCGCAGCCGACAGCGTTCAGGTCAAGAATGGCGGTACCGTCCGTCTGCACAACCTGAAGCACGTTGAGCGAGTGGATGGTCACTTGGTTGCTGTGTCCCGTTCCGGTGAGCTGGCAATCGCTGACGACTTCGGTCGTGAGCGTGAGCGTTACAAGCTGCCGTACGGTGCTGTGATCTCGGTTAAAGAAGGTGACAAGGTCGACGCTGGCGCAATCGTGGCCAAGTGGGATCCGCACACTCACCCAATCGTTACCGAAATGAAAGGTACCGTGACCTACGTGGGCATGGAAGAAGGCATCACGATCAAACGTCAGACTGACGAATTGACCGGTATGACCAACATTGAAGTACTCGATGCGAAAGATCGTCCAGCTGCCGGCAAGGAAATCCGTCCTGCAGTGAAGATGGTCGATGACAACGGCAAGGATCTGTTGCTGCCAGGCACTGACGTTATCGCTCAGTACTTCCTGCCAGCTAACGCCCTGGTCGGTGTTGCGGATGGTGCGAAGATTGCGATCGGTGATGTTATCGCTCGTATCCCGCAAGAAACTTCGAAAACCCGCGACATCACCGGTGGTCTGCCGCGTGTTGCCGACTTGTTCGAAGCTCGCCGTCCGAAAGAAGCATCGATTCTGGCTGAAGTCAGTGGCACCATCGCGTTCGGTAAAGAGACCAAAGGCAAGCGCCGTCTGGTTATCACCCCGAACGACGGTACTGACCCGTACGAAGAGCTGATTCCGAAGTGGCGCCACCTGAACGTGTTCGAAGGCGAACAGGTAAACCGAGGCGAAGTTATCTCTGACGGCCCTAGCGATCCGCACGATATCCTGCGTTTGCTGGGTGTGAGCGCGCTGGCCAAGTACATCGTTAACGAGATCCAGGACGTTTACCGTCTGCAAGGCGTGAAGATCAACGACAAGCACATCGAGACCATTTTGCGTCAGATGCTGCGTAAGGTTGAAATCGCTGAGTCCGGCGATTCCACTTTCATCAAGGGCGACCAGATGGAATTGACTCACGTACTGGTAGAGAACGAGCGTCTGGGCGCGGAAGACAAGTTTGTCTCCAAGTTCACTCGCGTTCTGCTGGGTATCACCAAGGCGTCGTTGTCGACCGAATCGTTCATCTCGGCGGCTTCCTTCCAGGAAACCACCCGTGTACTGACCGAAGCAGCCGTCACCGGCAAGCGCGATTACCTGCGCGGCCTGAAAGAAAACGTAGTCGTGGGTCGTTTGATCCCGGCCGGTACCGGTCTGGCCTATCACAGCGAGCGCAAGCGTCGTCGTGAAGCAGACAAGCCGTTGCGCGTGAGCGCCAGTGAAGTGGAAGCTGCACTGACCGAAGCGCTGAACTCGAGCGGTAACTGAGTTCTGCGATATATGAGCGTAAGGCCCTGATCGCTCCGTTCATCGAATCGAGACAATTTGTCGAGGTTCGAGGGGCGGGGAGGTCGGGGCCTTGCCTTGACTGGGGGCAAGATCCTCTTTAGACTCTTGATCCCCTAAATTTGGCGGGAATTCGTTCCTGCCATTTTGCTTTTCTTGCAAGACAATAGCGTCGCAAGACAACAGTGGAGCTAGTAGATGGCAACTATCAACCAGCTGGTACGTCAGCCGCGTAAGCGTATCGTCGAGAAATCCGACGTGCCTGCGCTGCAGAACTGCCCGCAACGTCGTGGCGTGTGCACCCGTGTGTACACCACCACGCCGAAAAAACCTAACTCGGCACTGCGTAAAGTATGCCGTGTGCGTCTGACCAACGGTTTCGAGGTTTCCTCGTACATCGGTGGTGAAGGCCACAACCTGCAAGAGCACAGCGTGGTACTGATCCGCGGCGGTCGTGTAAAAGACTTGCCAGGTGTTCGTTACCACACCGTTCGCGGCTCCCTGGATACTTCCGGTGTTAAAGGTCGTAACCAAGGTCGTTCGAAGTACGGTACCAAGCGTCCGAAGTAATCGGCCGTTTTGCAGATTTTTATTTTATTGAGTCGATAAGAGTAAGGTCGGGCGCGCATCCATTGGATCTGTCCCGAGCTAACCTGAAGACCGCTTGAGGGCTTATCATGCCAAGACGTCGCGTAGCAGCAAAGCGTGAGATTCTGGACGATCCGAAATACGGAAGCCAGATCCTCGCCAAATTCATGAACCACGTTATGGAAAGCGGCAAGAAAGCCGTTGCCGAACGTATCGTTTATGGTGCCCTGGAAACCGTTGCGGCCCGTAAGGCTGGCACCGATCCCCTGGAACTCTTCGAAAAAGCACTCGACGCCATCGCTCCGCTGGTCGAAGTGAAGTCGCGCCGCGTTGGTGGTGCTACTTACCAGGTTCCGGTCGAGGTTCGTCCTTCCCGTCGTAACGCTCTGGCAATGCGCTGGTTGGTAGACTTCGCCCGTAAGCGTGGCGAGAAGTCTATGGCTCTGCGTTTGGCTGGCGAACTGCTGGATGCTGCTGAAGGTAAAGGTGCTGCTGTTAAGAAGCGTGAAGACGTGCACCGTATGGCCGAAGCCAACAAAGCTTTCTCGCACTACCGCTTCTAATTTTAGCTTCACTAATTTTGCGAGGGCTTTATGGCTCGTACTACTCCGATTAGTCGCTACCGTAACATCGGTATCGTCGCTCACGTGGATGCTGGTAAAACCACCACCACCGAGCGCGTCCTTTTTTACACCGGCAAAAGTCACAAAATGGGCGAGGTGCATGATGGCGCCGCGACCACAGACTGGATGGTGCAGGAGCAGGAGCGTGGTATTACCATTACTTCTGCTGCCATTACCGCCTTCTGGAAAGGTTCCGAGAAGCAGTACTCGCACGAGCACCGTTTCAACGTAATCGATACCCCGGGCCACGTGGACTTCACCATTGAAGTTGAGCGTTCCCTGCGCGTACTCGACGGCGCTGTCGTTGTGTTCTGTGGTACTTCGGGTGTTGAGCCTCAGTCGGAAACCGTATGGCGTCAAGCCAACAAATACGGCGTTCCACGTCTTGTTTACGTGAACAAGATGGACCGTGCTGGCGCTAACTTTCTGCGCGTGATCGGTCAGATCAAGCAGCGTCTGGGTCACACTCCGGTGCCGATTCAGTTGGCCATCGGTTCCGAAGATAACTTCCAGGGTCAGATTGATCTGATCAACATGCAAGCTATCTACTGGAACGACTCTGACAAAGGTATGGTCCCTGTTCGCAAGGACATTCCTGCTGAGCTGCAAGAGCTGGCCGAAGAGTGGCGCAACAACATGGTTGAGGCTGCTGCCGAAGCCAGCGAAGAGCTGATGAACAAGTACCTGGAAGGCGAAGAGCTGTCGATCGAAGAGATCAAAGCTGCTTTGCGTCAACGTACTATCGCTGGCGAAATCGTTCTGGCTGTTTGCGGTTCTTCCTTCAAGAACAAGGGTGTTCCCCTGGTTCTCGACGCCGTTATCGACTACCTGCCTGCGCCAACTGATATTCCTGCTATCAAGGGTACCAACCCTGATAACGAGGAAGAAGAGATGGAACGCCATGCAGACGATAACGAGCCTTTCTCGGCTCTGGCGTTCAAGATCGCTACCGACCCATTCGTGGGTACTTTGACCTTCGTCCGCGTTTACTCGGGCGTGTTGAACTCCGGCGACGGCGTGATCAACTCGGTTAAAGGCAAGAAAGAGCGCGTGGGTCGTATGGTGCAAATGCACGCAAACGCCCGTGAAGAGATCAAGGAAGTACGCGCTGGTGACATCGCGGCCCTGATCGGCATGAAGGACGTCACCACTGGTGAAACCCTCTGCAACGCTGACAAGCCAATCATCCTGGTTCGCATGGACTTCCCGGAGCCGGTTATTTCGGTTGCCGTAGAGCCTAAGACCAAGGATGACCAGGAAAAAATGGGTATTGCTCTGGGCAAACTTGCTCAGGAAGACCCTTCTTTCCGCGTTAAAACTGATGAAGAGACTGGTCAAACGATCATCTCCGGCATGGGCGAGTTGCACCTGGACATCCTGGTTGACCGGATGCGTCGTGAGTTCAACGTCGAAGCCAACATCGGCAAGCCTCAGGTTTCGTATCGTGAGCGCATCACGAAGAACTGTGAAATCGAAGGCAAGTTCGTTCGTCAATCCGGTGGTCGCGGCCAGTTCGGTCACTGCTGGATCCGTTTTGCTCCTGCTGACGAAGGTCAGGAAGGTCTGCAATTCGTGAACGAAGTAGTAGGTGGTGTTGTTCCTAAGGAATACATCCCGGCTATCCAGAAGGGTATCGAAGAGCAGATGAAGAACGGCGTTGTTGCCGGCTATCCGCTGATCGGCCTGAAGGCTACCGTGTTCGATGGTTCTTACCACGACGTCGACTCCAACGAGATGGCGTTTAAAGTGGCTGCTTCCATGGCGACCAAGCAACTGGCCCAGAAGGGTGGTGGTGAGTTGCTCGAGCCGATCATGGCGGTAGAGGTTGTTACGCCTGAAGACTATATGGGTGATGTGATGGGCGACCTTAACCGTCGTCGCGGCATGATCCAGGGTATGGAAGACACAGTGTCCGGCAAGGTTATCCGTGCCGAAGTTCCACTGGGTGAGATGTTCGGTTATGCGACCGACGTTCGTTCCATGTCTCAGGGTCGCGCAAGCTACTCTATGGAATTCAAAAAATACGATACGGCTCCGTCGCACATCGTCGAAACCGTAACCAAAAAACAAGGCTGATTCAGCCCCTTTAGGCTAGGAGTTAATTGTCGTGGCTAAAGAAAAATTTGATCGTTCCCTACCGCACGTCAACGTTGGCACTATCGGTCACGTTGACCACGGTAAAACCACTCTGACCGCTGCTCTGACTCGCGTCTGCTCCGAAGTTTTCGGTTCGGCCGTAGTTGAATTCGACAAGATCGACAGCGCTCCAGAAGAAAAAGCTCGCGGTATCACCATCAACACCGCGCACGTTGAGTACAACTCGCTGATCCGTCACTACGCTCACGTTGACTGCCCAGGTCACGCTGACTATGTGAAGAACATGATCACCGGTGCTGCTCAAATGGACGGCGCTATCCTGGTTTGCTCGGCCGCCGATGGTCCGATGCCACAAACCCGTGAGCACATCCTGCTGTCCCGTCAGGTAGGCGTTCCGTACATCGTGGTTTTCCTGAACAAGGCTGACCTGGTAGACGACGCAGAGCTGCTGGAACTGGTTGAGATGGAAGTTCGCGACCTGCTGTCCACCTACGACTTCCCGGGCGATGACACTCCAATCATCATCGGTTCGGCTCGTATGGCGCTGGAAGGCAAAGACGACAACGAGATGGGCACCACTGCCGTCAAGAAACTGGTTGAGACTCTGGACAGCTACATCCCAGAACCAGTTCGTATGATCGACAAGCCGTTCCTGATGCCAATCGAAGACGTATTCTCGATCTCGGGTCGCGGTACTGTTGTGACCGGTCGTATCGAGCGCGGTATCGTTCGCGTTCAGGATCCGCTGGAAATCGTTGGTCTGCGTGACACTACTGTTTCCACCTGCACCGGTGTTGAAATGTTCCGCAAGCTGCTCGACGAAGGTCGTGCTGGCGAGAACTGCGGCGTTCTGCTGCGTGGCACCAAGCGTGACGACGTTGAGCGTGGTCAGGTTCTGGTTAAGCCGGGTTCGGTTAAGCCGCACACCAAGTTCACTGCAGAAGTTTACGTTCTGAGCAAGGAAGAAGGCGGTCGTCATACTCCGTTCTTCAAGGGCTACCGTCCACAGTTCTACTTCCGTACTACTGACGTGACTGGTAACTGCGAGCTGCCAGAAGGCGTTGAAATGGTAATGCCAGGTGACAACATTCAGATGACTGTTACCCTGATCAAAACCATCGCGATGGAAGACGGTCTGCGTTTCGCTATCCGTGAAGGCGGTCGTACCGTCGGCGCTGGCGTCGTAGCCAAAATCATCGAGTAAGTCTCTTTTGTAGAGTCAGCTTGATGGATTGAAAAAGCCCCCGCTCAGCGGGGGCTTTTTTATTGGGTTGACACCTATCTGGGGCGTCTATAGAATTGCGCCTCCTTTTAACGGGCGTATTGCGCCCGGTGGGAATAGCAGCCGGAGTCTGAAATCCAATGCAAAATCAGCAAATCCGTATCAGGTTGAAGGCTTTTGACCATCGCCTGATCGACCAATCAACCCAGGAAATCGTGGAAACCGCGAAACGTACTGGTGCTCAAGTGCGTGGTCCAATTCCACTGCCTACCCGTAAAGAGCGGTTTACCGTTCTGGTTTCCCCGCACGTCAACAAAGACGCGCGTGACCAGTACGAAATCCGCACTCATAAGCGCGTTCTGGACATCGTCCAGCCAACGGATAAAACCGTTGATGCTCTTATGAAGCTTGATCTTGCGGCCGGTGTGGAAGTGCAGATCAGCCTCGGCTAAGACTCGGTCTTAGTCGTGTAACGCTCTGAAATGGGCGGCCATAGCGGGTGAAAGCCCCGTACACTCATGAGGTTTACAACATGACTATTGGTGTAGTCGGTCGTAAATGCGGTATGACCCGTATTTTCACCGAAGAAGGTGTCTCCATTCCGGTCACGGTCATTGAGATCGAGCCGAATCGCGTCACCCAGTTCAAAACTGAAGAGACCGATGGCTATCGTGCAGTGCAAGTCACTGTCGGCGAGCGTCGTGCTTCGCGTGTAACAGCAGCTCAGGCTGGCCACTTCGCTAAAGCGAACGTTGCCGCTGGTCGCACTACCATGGAATTCCGTCTTGAAGAAGGCGAGTACCAGGCTGGCGATCTGATCAACGCTGAAATCTTTGCCGCTGGTCAACTGGTTGATGTAACCGGTCAGTCCAAGGGTAAAGGCTTCCAGGGTACGATCAAGCGTTGGAATTTCCGCGGGCAAGATAACACCCACGGTAACTCCGTATCCCACCGCGTCCCAGGCTCTATCGGCCAGTGCCAGACTCCTGGTCGTGTATTCAAGGGCAAAAAAATGTCCGGTCATATGGGCGCTGAGCGCGTGACCGTGCAGTCCCTGGAAGTAGTGCGCGTGGACGCTGAACGCAATCTGTTGTTGGTCAAGGGCGCTGTTCCTGGCGCTACTGGCGGCAACCTGGTTGTACGTCCAGCAGCCAAGGCTCGCGGTTAAGGGGAAGCTGACATGCAATTAAATGTAAATGACGCTCAAGCGATCGAAGTTTCCGAACTGACATTTGGCGGCGAGTTCAACGAGACGCTGGTTCACCAAGCAGTCGTGGCCTACATGGCCGGCGGCCGTCAGGGTAGCAAGCAGCAAAAGACCCGTTCCGACGTTCGTGGTGGCGGTAAGCGCCCATGGCGTCAGAAAGGTACTGGCCGTGCTCGTGCCGGTACTATCCGTAGCCCAATCTGGCGTGGCGGCGGTACCACTTTTGCAGCTCGTCCACAGGACCACTCCCAGAAGCTGAACAAGAAGATGTATCGCGCAGCAATGCGTTCCATCCTTGCTGAGCTGGTGCGTACTGATCGTCTGGTCGTGGTTCAGGATTTCGCTGTTGAAACTCCGAAAACCAAAGATCTGCTGGGCAAGCTGAACAACATGAGCCTGACCGATGTTCTCATCGTGTCGGACGCTGTTGATCAGAACCTGTACCTGGCTGCTCGTAACCTGCCGCACGTAGATGTACGTGACGTTCAAGGTTCCGATCCAGTTAGTCTGATCGCATACGACAAGGTGTTGATCACCGTGTCGGCCGTGAAGAAATTCGAGGAGCTGCTGGGATGAACCAGGAACGCGTATTTAAAGTTCTGCTTGGCCCGCACGTTTCCGAGAAGGCTACGGTTCTGGCTGACAAGAAAGGCCAGTTCGTTTTCAAGGTTGCGACTGACGCAACCAAGCTGGAAATCAAGAAGGCCGTCGAAAGCCTGTTCAGCGTGAAAGTTGAGCGTGTTACTACCCTGAATGTTTTGGGTAAGAGCAAGCGCACAGCTCGCGGTCTGGGCAAGCGCAATGACTGGAAGAAGGCAGTTATCTCCCTTCAGCCAGGCCAAGATCTCGATTTCAGCAGCAGTGCTGAGTAAGGAAGGGGTGCATCATGGCAATCGTTAAATGCAAACCGACTTCCCCTGGCCGCCGTTTTGTGGTCAAGGTGGTCAACCAGGAGCTGCATAAAGGCGCTCCTCACGCACCGCTGCTCGAGAAAAAATCGAAGACTGGTGGTCGTAACAACAATGGCCGTATTACCACGCGTCACATCGGTGGTGGTCATAAGCAGCATTATCGTATGGTCGATTTCCGTCGCAACGACAAAGATGGCATTCCAGCCACTGTTGAGCGTATCGAATACGATCCAAACCGTACTGCTCACATTGCTCTTATGTTGTACGCAGACGGTGAACGCCGTTACATCATCGCCCCTAAAGGCGTGAGCGCTGGCGACCAGCTGATTTCGGGTGCTTTGGCTCCGATCAAGCCAGGCAACCAGTTGCAACTGCGCAGCATTCCAGTTGGTAGCACCGTACACGGCATCGAACTGAAGCCAGGTAAAGGCGCACAGATCGCTCGTTCTGCTGGTGCTTCGGCTCAGCTGATCGCTCGTGAAGGTGTGTACGTTACCCTGCGTCTTCGCTCCGGTGAAATGCGTAAAGTTCTGGCTGAATGCCGTGCGACCCTGGGCGAAGTCTCGAACTCCGAGCACAGCCTGCGTTCGCTGGGTAAAGCTGGTGCCAAACGCTGGCGTGGCGTTCGCCCAACCGTTCGTGGTGTTGCCATGAACCCGGTTGACCACCCACATGGTGGTGGTGAAGGTCGTACCTCTGGTGGTCGTCATCCGGTATCGCCATGGGGCTTCCCGACGAAGGGCGCGAAGACTCGTGGTAATAAGCGTACCGACAAAATGATCGTCCGTCGTCGCAAGTAAATAGAGGGATACGACAGTGCCACGTTCTCTGAAAAAAGGTCCTTTTATTGATCTTCACCTACTGAAGAAGATCGAAGTGGCGGCGGAGAAGAACGATCGCAAACCAATTAAGACTTGGTCGCGTCGTTCTATGATCCTGCCACAAATGGTCGGTCTGACCATCGCAGTACACAACGGTCGTCAACACGTCCCGGTTCTCGTTAACGAAGACATGGTCGGCCACAAACTGGGCGAGTTTGCCGGTACCCGCACTTATCGTGGGCACGTAGCAGACAAGAAAGCCAAGCGTTAAGGGGTTAGGAAATGGAAGTAGCCGCTAAGTTGTCGGGCGCTCGAATCTCCGCCCAGAAAGCCCGCTTGGTCGCCGACCAGATCCGCGGGAAGAAGGTGGGCGAAGCGCTCAACTTGTTGGCTTTCAGCAGTAAGAAAGCCGCCGAGATCATGAAGAAAGTGCTGGAGTCGGCCGTAGCCAACGCCGAGCATAACGAAGGCGCAGACGTTGATGACCTGAAGGTCAGCACCGTTTTCGTCAACGAAGGGCGTTCGCTGAAGCGCATCATGCCGCGTGCCAAAGGCCGTGCTGATCGCATCGTCAAGCGGTCTTGCCATATCACTGTCAAGGTTGCTGACAAGTAACGGAGTCGAAGAGATGGGTCAGAAAGTACATCCCATTGGCATTCGCCTGGGAATCGTCAAGGAGCACACCTCCGTCTGGTACGCAGACGGTCGGACTTATGCGGACTATTTGTTCGCTGATCTGAAGGTGCGTGAGTATCTCCAAGACAAACTAAAAAGCGCGTCCGTAAGCCGTATCGATATCCATCGTCCGGCGCAAACTGCACGTATCACCATCCACACCGCTCGCCCAGGTATCGTTATCGGGAAGAAAGGTGAAGATGTTGAGAAACTGCGTCAGGACCTGACCAAGCAAATGGGTGTGCCTGTGCACATCAATATCGAAGAGATCCGTAAGCCGGAGCTCGACGGTATGCTGGTTGCGCAGAGCGTAGCTCAGCAGCTGGAGCGTCGCGTAATGTTCCGTCGCGCTATGAAGCGCGCTGTACAGAACGCCATGCGCATTGGTGCCAAAGGCATCAAAATCCAAGTGAGCGGTCGTCTCGGCGGTGCTGAAATCGCACGTACTGAATGGTATCGCGAAGGTCGTGTGCCGTTGCACACCCTGCGTGCCGACATCGACTATGCCAACTACGAAGCTCACACCACATACGGTGTGATCGGTGTAAAGGTTTGGATCTTCAAAGGCGAAGTAATTGGTGGTCGCCAAGAAGAGCTGAAACCACAAGCACCAGCGCCTCGTAAAAAAGCTGCTAAGTAAGGGGTACGCCAAATGTTGCAACCTAAGCGTACGAAGTTCCGCAAGCAGATGACAGGCCACAACCGTGGTCTGGCTCAGCGCGGTAGCAAAGTCAGCTTCGGCGAGTTCGCGCTGAAGTCTGTAGCTCGTGGTCGTCTCACCGCTCGTCAGATCGAGTCAGCGCGTCGTGCTCTGACCCGTCACGTTAAACGTGGCGGCAAGATCTGGATCCGTGTATTCCCGGATAAGCCTATTTCCAAAAAGCCTCTCGAAGTTCGGATGGGTAAAGGTAAGGGTAACGTCGAATACTGGGTAGCCCAGATTCAGCCAGGCAAAGTCCTGTATGAAATCGAGGGTGTAACTGAAGAGCTGGCGCGTGAGGCTTTTGCCTTGGCTGCTGCAAAGCTGCCGCTCGCCACCGCCTTTGTTAAACGGACGGTGATGTGATGAAAGCGAATGAACTTCGTGAAAAATCCGCACAGCAGCTGAACGAGCAACTGCTCGGCTTGCTGCGCGACCAGTTCAATCTGCGTATGCAGAAAGCAACTGGCCAGTTGGGGCAGTCTCATCTGCTCTCGCAAGTTAAGCGTGACATCGCTCGCGTGAAGACTGTGCTCAACCAGCAGGCAGGTAAGTGATCATGGCTGAAGCCGAAAAAACTGTCCGTACGCTGACTGGCCGTGTTGTCAGCGACAAGATGGACAAAACCATCACCGTTCTGATCGAGCGTCGCGTTAAGCACCCGATCTACGGTAAATACGTTAAGCGTTCGACTAAGCTGCACGCGCACGACGAAACCAATCAGTGCCACATCGGCGACAAAGTCACTATTCGTGAAACTCGTCCGATGGCCAAGACCAAGTCTTGGGCATTGGTTGATGTTCTCGAACGCGCTGTGGAAGTCTAAGGACTAGGGGTCGGAGAAATTATATGATTCAGACTCAATCCATGCTCGATGTGGCCGATAACAGCGGCGCTCGCCGTGTTATGTGCATCAAGGTGCTGGGTGGCTCCCATCGTCGTTACGCTGGTATCGGTGACATCATCAAAGTTACCGTGAAGGAAGCAATTCCTCGCGGTAAAGTGAAAAAAGGCCAAGTGATGACTGCTGTTGTAGTCCGCACTCGTCACGGCGTACGTCGTGCTGATGGCTCCATTATCCGCTTTGATGGCAACGCTGCTGTTCTTCTGAACAACAAGCAAGAGCCGATCGGCACCCGTATCTTTGGGCCAGTGACCCGTGAACTTCGTACTGAGAAGTTCATGAAGATCGTCTCGCTCGCCCCAGAAGTGCTGTAAGGAGATCCGACATGCAAAAGATTCGTCGTGACGACGAGATCATCGTGATCGCCGGCAAAGACAAAGGTAAGCGCGGTAAGGTGCTGAAGGTTCTTGCTGACAACCGTCTGGTTGTTGGTGGTCTGAACCTGGTCAAGCGTCATACCAAGCCTAACCCGATGTCGGGCGTACAAGGCGGTATCGTCGAGAAAGAAGCGCCACTGCACGCTTCTAACGTAGCCATCTTCAATGGCGAAACCAACAAGGCTGACCGCGTTGGTTTCAAAGTTGAAGACGGTAAGAAAATTCGTGTCTTCAAGTCGACCCAAAAAGCGGTTGATGCTTGAACACTGCTAGGTAGAAGACCATGGCACGACTAAAAGAGATTTACCGGAAGGAAATCGCTCCGAAACTTAAGGAAGAACTTAAGCTTTCGAACGTGATGGAAGTTCCGCGCGTTACCAAAATCACCCTGAACATGGGTCTGGGCGAAGCGATCGGCGACAAAAAAGTCATCGAGCATGCTGTTGCTGACCTGGAAAAGATCACCGGCCAAAAAGTCGTTGTGACCTACGCTCGTAAATCCATCGCTGGCTTTAAAGTCCGTGAAGGATGGCCGATCGGCGTCAAGGTGACTCTACGCCGTGAGCGTATGTACGAGTTCCTGGATCGTCTGCTGTCGATCTCCCTGCCTCGGGTTCGCGACTTCCGCGGCCTGAATGCCAAGTCCTTTGATGGTCGTGGTAACTACAGCATGGGTGTGAAAGAGCAGATCATTTTCCCGGAAATCGACTACGACAAGATCGATGCTCTCCGCGGTCTGGACATTACCCTGACCACCACTGCCAAGAACGATGATGAAGGCCGCGCTCTGCTGCGTGCTTTCAAATTCCCGTTCCGCAACTGATTGGAGTAGGAAAATGGCCAAGAAGAGCATGAAAAACCGTGAGCTGAAGCGTCAGCTCACTGTTGCCAAGTACGCCACCAAGCGTGCAGCGCTGAAAGCTATCATCGTTGATCTGAACGCAAGTCCAGAAGCGCGTTGGGAAGCTACCGTAGCTCTGCAGAAGCAACCACGTGATGCAAGCGCTTCGCGCATGCGTAACCGTTGCCGCCTGACTGGTCGTCCGCACGGCGTTTACCGCAAGTTCGGCCTTGGCCGTAACAAGCTGCGTGAAGCTGCAATGCGTGGTGACGTTCCAGGTCTGGTTAAAGCCAGCTGGTAATCGCTGTCAAAGCCTTGATGGTCGGTTTCGCAAGAACCTGACCATCGGTGGCCTTGAATTTGAATCAAGCCCCTTTTGGGGCTTGATTCATTTCTGGGGTGTGTCTAGAATGACCGGCTCGCCTGAGCCCGTGTTTTTCATGCCCGGAAGTTCTCGGCGACAAGTAGTAGCCGCAAGGCTAATTTTTCTGTTTTAGGAGCGTCTAGCCCATGAGTATGCAGGACCCGTTAGCGGACATGCTAACTCGAATCCGTAATGCCCAGATGGCTGAAAAGTCTGTCGTAAGCATGCCGTCTTCCACGTTGAAGGTGGCTGTAGCAAAAGTCCTGAAGGACGAAGGTTACATCGCGGATTTTCAGATCACCACCGACGCTAAGCCGTCGTTGTCCATCTCGCTGAAGTACTTCGAAGGCCGTCCGGTTATCGAAGAAGTGAAGCGCGTTAGTCGTCCAGGCCTGCGTCAGTACAAGTCCGTTGAAGATCTGCCGAAAGTTCGTGGCGGTCTTGGCGTGTCTATCGTCTCCACCAACAAAGGTGTGATGACGGATCGTGCTGCGCGCGCTGCCGGTGTCGGCGGCGAAGTTCTTTGCACTGTGTTCTAAGGGGGGATAAGCATGTCTCGCGTCGCTAAGAACCCCGTTAAGCTGCCAGCCGGTGTCGAAGTAAAATTCGCAGGCCAACAGCTTTCGGTGAAGGGTGCCAAGGGTACTCTTGAACTGAACATCCATTCGTCTGTTGAAATTGTTGAAGAAGCTGGTGAGCTGCGTTTTGCTGCTCGCAATGGCGATCAACAAACTCGCGCAATGGCCGGTACCACGCGTGCGTTGGTAAACAACATGGTCCAAGGCGTAAGCCAAGGCTTCGAGCGTAAGCTCCAGCTGGTCGGTGTTGGTTACAAAGCGCAAGCAAAAGGCACGGTTTTGAACCTTGCCCTTGGCTTCTCGCACCCAGTGGATTACGAACTGCCGGAAGGCATCACCGCTGAGACTCCTAGCCAGACCGATATCCTGATCAAGGGCATCGATAAGCAGCTGGTGGGTCAAGTGGCCGCTGAGATCCGCGACTTCCGTCCACCAGAGCCGTACAAAGGCAAAGGTGTGCGCTACGCGGACGAAGTCGTCCGTCGTAAAGAAGCCAAGAAGAAGTAGGGCATAGCAAATGACCGACAAAAAAGTTACTCGACTGCGTCGCGCTCGCAAAGCACGCCTGAAAATGCACGAACTCGAAGTCGTGCGTCTCTGCGTGTTCCGCTCGTCGCAGCACATCTACGCCCAGGTCATCTCGGCCGACGGCAACAAAGTCCTGGCAAGTGCCTCGACTTTGGATAAAGAACTGCGTGATGGCGCCACTGGCAACATCGACGCGGCCACAAAGGTTGGCCAGCTGGTCGCTACGCGTGCTAAGGCCGCTGGCGTCTCGCAAGTGGCTTTCGACCGCTCTGGCTTCAAGTACCATGGCCGCGTTAAAGCGCTGGCTGATGCTGCTCGTGAAGCTGGGCTGGAGTTCTAAGTTATGTCAAATAACGACCAAAAGCGCGACGAAGGCTACATTGAGAAGCTGGTTCAAGTTAACCGCGTAGCCAAAACCGTTAAAGGCGGCCGTATCTTCACTTTCACCGCGTTGACCGTGGTTGGTGATGGTAAAGGGCGTGTTGGCTTCGGCCGTGGCAAGTCGCGTGAAGTGCCTGCTGCGATCCAGAAGGCAATGGAAGCTGCTCGCCGCAACATGATCCAGGTTGACCTGAACGGCACCACTCTGCAGTACGCAATGAAGTCCGCTCATGGCGCTTCGAAGGTGTACATGCAGCCTGCTTCTGAAGGTACCGGTATCATCGCTGGCGGCGCTATGCGTGCTGTCCTCGAAGTTGCTGGTGTTCAGAACGTTCTGGCCAAGTGCTACGGCTCGACTAACCCTGTAAACGTGGTTCACGCCACTTTCAAGGGTTTGAAAGCCATGCAATCTCCTGAGTCCATCGCTGCCAAGCGTGGTCTGACTGTCAAGGAGATCTTCTGATCATGGCTACCGTTAAAGTAACGCTGATCAAAAGCATGACCGGCCGAATCCCTAACCACAAACTGTGTGTTAAGGGTCTGGGTCTGCGTCGCATCGGTCACACTGTAGAAGTTCAGGATACTCCCGAGAATCGCGGGATGATCAACAAGGCTTACTACATGCTGCGTGTCGAGGGTTAATCGATGAAACTCAATGATCTGAGTCCAGCGCCGGGTTCCCGTCGCGAAAAGCATCGTCCGGGCCGTGGTATCGGTAGTGGTTTGGGTAAGACTGGTGGCCGTGGTCACAAAGGTCAAACCTCCCGCTCCGGTGGCACCATTGCTCCAGGCTTTGAAGGCGGTCAACAGCCGCTGCATCGTCGTCTGCCGAAGTTCGGTTTCGTTTCCCTGAAAGCCATGGATCGCGCAGAAGTGCGTTTGTCCGAGCTGGCTAAAGTGGAAGGCGACATCGTCACCGTGCAGTCCCTGAAAGATGCCAACGTGATCAACGTCAACGTACAGCGTGTAAAAATCATGCTGTCCGGTGAAGTGACTCGCGCTGTCACTATCGGCAAGGGAATCGGCGCCACCAAAGGTGCGCGTTCGGCTATCGAAGCAGCTGGCGGCAAGTTCGAGGAATAAATGGCTAAGCAAGGTGCTCTCTCTGCGCTCGGCAAAGGCGGTATGTCTGAACTTTGGGCTCGTCTGCGTTTTCTGTTCCTGGCGATTATCGTCTACCGAATAGGCGCACACATCCCGGTTCCAGGTATCAACCCGGACCGACTCGCAGACCTGTTTCGACAGAATGAGGGGACCATTCTTAGCTTGTTCAACATGTTCTCCGGCGGCGCGCTGGAACGGATGAGCATCTTTGCATTGGGGATCATGCCGTACATTTCGGCATCGATCATCATGCAACTGATGACAGCCGTCAGTCCGCAGTTGGAGCAGTTGAAGAAGGAAGGTGAAGCTGGCCGTCGCAAGATCAGCCAGTACACCCGCTACGGCACCGTCGTCCTCGCTCTCGTTCAGGCCATTGGCATGTCCATTGGTCTGGCGGGGCAGGGCGTTGCGTTCACTGGTGACTTTGGCTTCCATTTCGTCGCGGTATCCACTTTTGTGGCTGGTGCGATGTTCATGATGTGGCTGGGTGAGCAGATTACTGAGCGTGGTGTAGGTAACGGTATCTCGATGTTGATTTTTTCGGGTATCGTCGCCGGTCTTCCGAGAGCGATCGGGCAGTCTTTCGAGTCTGCGCGTCAGGGTGATATCAATATTTTTGCCTTGGTTGCCATCGGTTTGCTGGCAGTAGCGATTATCGGTTTTGTGGTGTTCATTGAGCGTGGTCAGCGTCGTATTGCTGTTCATTACGCCAAGCGTCAGCAGGGTCGTAAGGTTTTTGCTGCGCAGACAAGCCACTTGCCGCTGAAGGTGAACATGGCCGGTGTTATTCCGGCTATTTTCGCGAGCAGCATTTTGCTGTTTCCGGCTTCGTTGGGTGCCTGGTTTGGTCAGTCTGAAGGTATGGGCTGGTTGCAGGACATCTCGCAGTCGATCGCTCCTGGTCAGCCGTTGAATATTCTGCTGTTTAGTGCAGGGATTATTTTCTTCTGCTTCTTCTATACGGCGTTGATGTTCAATCCGAAAGACGTAGCGGAAAACCTGAAGAAGTCCGGTGCCTTTATTCCGGGTATCCGTCCAGGTGAGCAGTCTGCGCGCTATATTGATGGCGTTCTGACCCGCTTGACCATGTTCGGTGCTCTTTACATGACGGCCGTGTGCTTGTTGCCCCAGTTCCTGGTGGTTGCAGCAAACGTTCCGTTCTACCTTGGCGGGACCTCGTTGCTGATCGTGGTCGTGGTTGTGATGGACTTCATGTCTCAAGTACAATCGCACCTCGTTTCGCACCAGTACGAATCCCTGATGAAGAAAGCCAACCTGAAGGGTTACGGCAGCGGCATGTTGCGCTGAGTACCCATAAGGTTCGAGGAGTTGGTGATGAAAGTTCGTGCATCGGTGAAAAAGCTGTGCCGTAACTGCAAGATTATTCGCCGCGAAGGTGTTGTTCGAGTAATTTGCAGCGCGGAACCGCGTCACAAACAGCGCCAAGGCTGAGTGTGATTGTGCTTCAAGCCCGGTAGCTAGTGCGCTACCGGGTTGATTATTTGTTATTACAGCGATATTATCTCGCGCCCTATTTCTTGGCTTCCGGGGCGTAGGTAGCTGTCAATTGGAGTCCCACTGAATGGCCCGTATTGCAGGCGTTAACATTCCAGATAACAAGCATACTGTTATCTCGCTGACCTACATCTATGGTGTCGGTCGCACTACTGCACAGAAGATCTGTGCAGAGACTGGGGTAAACCCAGCAGCAAAGATCAAAGATCTGAGCGACGAGCAAATTGAACAGCTGCGTGGCGAAGTGGCGAAGTTCACCACTGAAGGTGACCTGCGTCGCGAAATCAACATGAAAATCAAGCGCTTGATGGACCTCGGTTGCTATCGCGGTCTGCGTCATCGTCGCGGTCTTCCAGTGCGCGGTCAGCGTACCAAGACCAACGCGCGTACCCGTAAAGGTCCGCGTAAGCCGATCCGCAAGTAATCGCCCCAGCGAATCGACAGGAATTTAATCATGGCAAAACCTGCTGCTCGTCCTCGTAAAAAAGTTAAAAAGACAGTGGTTGATGGCATCGCCCACATCCATGCATCTTTTAACAACACCATCGTGACCATTACCGACCGTCAAGGTAACGCTCTTTCCTGGGCTACCTCCGGTGGTTCGGGTTTCCGCGGTTCCCGCAAGTCCACCCCGTTTGCTGCTCAAGTAGCTGCTGAACGTGCTGGTCAAGCTGCGCTGGAATATGGCCTGAAAAATCTTGACGTTAACGTCAAGGGTCCAGGTCCAGGTCGTGAATCCGCAGTCCGCGCTTTGAACGGCTGTGGCTACAAGATCGCCAGCATCACCGACGTGACGCCAATCCCGCACAACGGGTGCCGTCCGCCGAAGAAGCGCCGCGTGTAATCCAGGAGATTGTAAAGAATGGCTCGTTACATTGGTCCAAAATGCAAACTCGCTCGTCGCGAAGGCACCGATCTCTTCCTGAAGAGCGGCGTGCGCGCGATCGAATCGAAGTGCAACATTGAAGCAGCACCTGGTATCCACGGCCAACGCCGCGGTCGCCAGTCCGACTACGGCACCCAACTGCGTGAAAAGCAGAAGGTCCGTCGTATTTACGGCGTTCTCGAGCGTCAGTTCAGCGGCTACTACAAAGAAGCTGCTGGCAAGAAAGGTGCAACTGGTGAAAACCTGCTGCAACTGCTCGAATGCCGTCTGGACAACGTTGTATACCGTATGGGCTTTGGTTCGACTCGTGCCGAATCCCGTCAGCTGGTATCGCACAAGTCGATCAGCGTTAACGGTCAGACCGTAAACGTTCCGTCGTATCAGGTTCGTGCTGGTGACGTGGTTGCAGTTCGCGAGAAAGCAAAAAACCAACTTCGCATTGTCCAAGCTCTCGATCTGTGTGCCCAACGTGGCCGCGTAGAATGGGTAGAAGTAGACACTGAGAAGAAGTCGGGCGTTTTCAAGAACGTTCCTGCTCGCAGTGATCTGTCCGCCGACATCAACGAAAGCCTGATTGTCGAGCTCTACTCCAAGTAAGGGCTAGAAAATAGGTGCATCCATGCAGATTTCGGTAAATGAGTTCCTGACACCCCGCCATATTGATGTGCAGGTTGTCAGTCCAACCCGCGCCAAGATCACTCTCGAGCCTCTCGAGCGTGGTTTTGGCCACACCCTGGGCAACGCGCTGCGACGCATCCTGTTGTCCTCAATGCCCGGCTGCGCAGTAGTCGAGGCCGAGATTGACGGTGTGCTCCACGAGTACAGCGCCATCGAAGGTGTACAGGAAGACGTAATTGAAATCCTGTTGAACCTTAAAGGTCTGGCCATCAAGCTGCACGGTCGTGACGAAGTTACGCTGACCTTGTCGAAGAAGGGTTCGGGGGTGGTTACCGCTGCCGATATTCAGCTGGATCATGATGTCGAGATCGTTAATCCCGATCACGTAATCGCTAACCTGGCGTCTAACGGCGCCCTGAACATGAAGCTCACCGTAGCTCGTGGTCGTGGTTATGAACCAGCCGACTCGCGTCAGAGCGATGAAGACGAAAGCCGCAGCATCGGTCGCTTGCAGCTTGATTCTTCGTTCAGCCCGGTTCGCCGTATCGCATACGTGGTGGAAAACGCCCGTGTCGAGCAGCGTACCAACCTGGACAAGCTGGTTATTGATCTGGAAACCAACGGTACCCTGGATCCTGAAGAGGCTATCCGCCGCGCTGCAACCATTCTGCAACAGCAGTTGGCTGCGTTCGTCGACCTCAAAGGTGACAGTGAGCCAGTGGTTGTCGAGCAGGAAGACGAGATCGATCCGATCCTGCTTCGCCCGGTTGACGATCTGGAACTGACTGTACGTTCGGCTAACTGCCTTAAGGCGGAAAACATCTACTACATCGGTGACCTGATTCAGCGTACCGAAGTAGAGCTGTTGAAGACTCCGAACCTGGGCAAGAAATCCTTGACTGAAATCAAGGACGTTCTGGCCTCCCGCGGTCTGTCCCTCGGCATGCGCCTCGACAACTGGCCGCCTGCAAGTCTTAAGAAGGACGACAAGGCGACTGCCTGATCGTCGTAATCACCGAACGTTGTGTTTGGTAAGGAATGAACCATGCGTCATCGTAAAAGTGGTCGTCACCTGAGCCGCACCAGCTCGCACCGCAAGGCCATGTTTCAAAACATGGCGGTGTCGCTGTTCGAGCACGAGCTGATCAAAACTACTCTGCCAAAAGCCAAAGAACTGCGTCGCGTTGCTGAGCCGCTGATCACTCTGGCCAAGACAGACAGCCTGGCTAACCGCCGTCTGGCTTTCGACCGTACTCGTTCGAAAGCTATCGTTGGTAAGCTCTTCAACGACTTGGGCAAGCGTTATGCTACCCGTGAGGGTGGCTACCTGCGCATCCTCAAGTGCGGTTTCCGCGCTGGCGACAACGCGCCTATGGCGTACGTCGAGTTGGTTGATCGTGCTACTGCTGGCGAAGCTGTATCCGCCGAGTAAGACGTCAGTCTGAAACAAAGAACCGGGCCTAGTGCCCGGTTTTTTGTGCCTCTAAGAAAAGCGCTTTACGTACAAGCATCTCCCTCTGTTCTGTTGTCACTATGTGTTGGGAAGTTTAATTAGTAATTTTCTATCGATGTGTGCAGGTTAATGAATTTGTAGGTGTCACATTGTTGATTGATACTCCCGTCCAAGCCGATTAGCCGGCAGCTCCAAGACTGACAGAGGAAGAAGACCGTATGAGCCAGACCAAAACGCTTACGACCGCCAGTGGCGCGCCTGTCGCTGATAACCAGAACTCTCGCTCCGCCGGCCCGCGAGGCCCGCTGCTGCTCGACGATTTTCATCTGATCGAGAAGCTTGCCCACTTTAATCGTGAAAACATTCCTGAGCGCCGGGTGCACGCTAAGGGCTCGGGTGCTTACGGTACGTTTACCGTAACCCGCGATATCACCGATTACACCAGCGCTAAGCTGTTCGAGTCCGTAGGGAAGCAAACCCCGACCTTCCTGCGTTTTTCAACGGTAGGTGGCGAGCGCGGTTCTGCCGACACCGAGCGAGATCCGCGTGGCTTTGCGCTGAAGTTCTACACCGAGGAAGGTAACTGGGACATTGTCGGCAACAACACGCCAGTCTTCTTCATTCGCGACCCGCTGAAATTCCCTGACTTCATCCACACCCAAAAGCGCCTGCCACAAAGTAATCTGAAGAGTGCGCAGATGATGTGGGACTTCTGGTCGCATTCGCCGGAAGCGTTACACCAAGTCACCATTCTTTTTTCTGACCGCGGGATCCCGGACGGGTACCGTCACATGCACGGCTTTGGTAGTCACACTTACAGTCTGATCAGCGCTCAAGGCGAGCGTCACTGGGTGAAGTGGCACTACAAGACCCAGCAAGGCATCAAAAACCTTGCGCCGGCTGATGCCGCTCGTCTGGCTGGCACTGACCCGGATTACGCGCAGCGTGATCTGTTTGAAGCAATTGAGCGCGGTGACTTCCCGAAATGGCGCGTGTGCATTCAGATCATGACCGAGGCTCAGGCAGCGGCGCACTATGAGAACCCGTTTGACGTGACCAAGACCTGGTCGCAGAAAGAGTTCCCGCTGATCGAAGTAGGTGAGCTGGAGCTGAACCGCAATCCGCTGAACTACTTCGCTGAAGTCGAGCAGGCCGCGTTCGGCCCGAGCAACATGGTGCCTGGCGTCGGTTTGTCGCCGGATCGTATGCTGCAAGGTCGTGTATTCGCTTACGCTGATGCTCACCGCTACCGTGTTGGTACCAATCACCAGCAATTGCCTGTGAATGCGCCACGCAGTGCGGTGAACACATACCAGCGCGACGGTTCGATGGCTTTTGGCAGCAACGGTGGCGCAGCGCCAAATTACGAGCCGAACAGTTACGTAGAGTCGCCCAAACAAGCGCCGCGTTATGCAGAGCCGGCGCTGGCCTTGAGCGGTGCGGCTGACCGCTACGATCATCGCGAGGACAGTGATTACTACAGTCAGGCGGGGGCACTGTTCCGCTTGATGAATGACGAACAGAAAGCGCTGCTGGTCAGTAACATTGCAGGAGCGCTGGCCGGTGTGACGCCTGATGTTGTGGATCGCCAGTTGCAGCATTTCTACAAAGCCGATCCGGCGTATGGCGAAGCAATTGCAAAGCTGCTCAACGTACAGCTTAACGAAGTCTAAACGAGAAGCAGAACCGCCCTCATTAGGGCGGTTTTTGCGTTATTTAGCCTGCTTTTCTCAGATTATCTTCGCTTTTATTGCGCATGGAGGGTGACCTGACAGTCAGGTTGGTTCAAACTACAGCCTTTCAAGCAGGGAGATGTAGGGCGATGCAAGGCCACCCAGACGTTATCGATTACCTCAACACGTTGCTGACCGGCGAACTGGCCGCGCGTGACCAGTATTTTGTCCACTCGCGGATGTATGAGGACTGGGGATTCACCAAGCTCTACGAACGAATCAACCACGAGATGGAAGAAGAAGCAGGCCATGCTGACGCGTTGATGCGCCGGATCCTGATGCTTGAAGGTACGCCACGCATGCGTCCGGATGATCTGGATGTCGGCACCACCGTCCCGGAGATGCTCGAAGCCGATCTGCGCCTTGAGTACAAAGTCCGTGCGGCATTGTGCAAAGGCATCGAGCTCTGCGAACAGCACAACGACTACGTCAGCCGTGAGATATTGCGCGTTCAGCTCCACGATACCGAAGAAGATCACACCTACTGGCTGGAAAAGCAGTTGGGCCTGATCAAGCTAATCGGTCTCCAGAACTACCTGCAATCCCACACCTGACATGTAATACAAAAAAGCCCCTGTCACTGACGAAGTGACAGGGGCTTTTTCATGCTCGGTGTCTAGGCCCGATCACGGATCAGCAGTGGCTTGAGGTAATGGCCGGTGTGAGATTGCTTCATCTCGGCCACTTCCTCGGGCGTGCCGGTGGCAATGATCTGGCCACCCTTGGAACCACCCTCAGGCCCGAGATCGACCAGCCAGTCGGCAGTCTTGATCACGTCAAGGTTGTGCTCGATCACCACCACGGTGTTGCCGTGGTCGCGCAGGCGATGCAGGACGTCGAGCAATTGCTGGATATCCGCGAAGTGCAGGCCCGTGGTCGGCTCGTCGAGGATGTACAGCGTCTTGCCGGTATCGCGTTTGGACAACTCACGGGACAGTTTGACCCGCTGCGCCTCACCACCGGACAAGGTCGTAGCCGACTGCCCCAGCTTGATGTACGACAGCCCCACATCCATCAAGGTTTGCAGCTTGCGCGCGAGTGCCGGTACCGCGTCGAAGAACACTCGAGCCTCTTCGATGGTCATCTCGAGAGTTTCGTGGATGTTCTTGCCCTTGTATTTGATCTCAAGGGTTTCGCGGTTGTAGCGTTTGCTCTTGCACACGTCGCACGGAACATAGATATCCGGCAGGAAGTGCATTTCAACCTTGATTAGGCCATCACCCTGGCACGCCTCGCAGCGACCGCCCTTGACGTTGAACGAGAAACGCCCCGGGCCGTAGCCTCGGGAACGCGACTCGGGCACGCCGGCGAACAGTTCCCGGATCGGGGTGAACAGCCCGGTATAAGTTGCCGGGTTGGACCGTGGTGTGCGCCCAATCGGGCTCTGATCAATGTCGACCACTTTGTCCAGATGTTCCAGGCCCTTGATGCTGTCGTGCGCGGCTGCTTCCAGAGTGGTCGCACCGTTGAGTGCGGTAGCGCTCAGCGGGAACAGGGTGTTGTTGATCAGGGTCGATTTGCCCGAGCCGGAAACACCCGTCACGCAAGTCAGCAGGCCGATCGGAATTTCCAGATCGACGTCGCGCAGGTTGTTGCCCCGTGCACCCTTGAGCGCCAGAACCTGTTTCTTGTTGCGCGGTGTACGCTTGGCCGGCACCTCGATCTTCACCCGGCCCGACAGGTATTTGCCGGTCAGGGAATCAGGGTGCGCCATGACTTCGGCTGGCGTACCTTCGGCAACGATCTGTCCGCCATGCACACCGGCACCGGGGCCGATATCCACGACATAGTCAGCCAGGCGAATCGCGTCTTCGTCGTGCTCGACCACAATCACTGTGTTGCCGATGTCGCGCAGGTGTTTGAGTGTGCCGAGCAGCCGGTCGTTATCACGCTGGTGCAAGCCGATGGAAGGCTCATCGAGGATATACAGAACGCCCACCAGGCCGGCACCGATCTGGCTGGCCAGCCGGATCCGCTGTGCTTCGCCGCCGGACAACGTGTCGGCACTGCGATCCAGCGACAGATAGTCCAGGCCCACGTTGACCAGAAACTGCAGGCGCTCGCGGATTTCCTTGAGAATCTTGTCCGCGATTTCGCCACGACGGCCAGTCATTTTCAGTTCGCCGAAGTATTCACATGCATCGCCAATCGGCAGATTGGTCACTGCCGGCAGCGTTTTTTCGCCGACCCAGACATGCCGAGCCTCACGACGCAGACGGGTGCCACGGCAGTCCGGGCAAGACTGAGTGCTGAGGAACTTGGCCAGCTCTTCACGCACGCTCGCCGATTCGGTTTCGCGGTAGCGACGCTCGAGGTTCGGCACGATGCCTTCGAACGGGTGCGAACGTTTGACGATATCGCCACGGTCGTTAAGGTATTTGAAGTCGACGTTCTGCGAGCCGCTGCCGTGCAGGATGAATTTCTGCTGATCGGCTGGCAGTTCGTTGAAGGGCACTTCGAGGCTGAACCCGTAATGCGAAGCCAATGAGCCCAGCATCTGGAAGTAGTAGACGTTGCGCCTGTCCCAGCCGCGAATGGCCCCTTCGGCCAGGGTCAGATCACCATTGACCAGTCGCTTGATGTCGAAGAATTGCTTCACGCCCAGGCCATCGCAAGTCGGGCAGGCGCCGGCCGGGTTGTTGAAGGAAAACAGTTTTGGTTCGAGCTCGCTGATCGCGTGGCCGCAGATCGGGCAGGCGAAACGCGCGGAGAAGATCATCTCTTCGCCCGGCTCATCGTCCATCGGCGCCACGAGGGCAATGCCGTCCGCCAGTTTGAGTGCGGTCTCGAACGATTCGGCCAAACGCTGCTGCAGATCGGCGCGAACCTTGAAACGGTCGACAATCACGTCGATCGAATGCTTCTTCTGTTTATCCAGTTTCGGCAGCTCGTCGAGCTCGCAGATCCGGCCATTGACCCGGGCACGGACGAAGCCCTGAGCGCGCAGCTCTTCAAACACCGACAAGTGTTCGCCTTTGCGCTCGCGGATCACCGGGGCCAGTAGCATCAATTTGCTGCCTTCCGGCTGGGCCAGTACCAGGTCGACCATCTGGCTGACGGTCTGTGCTTCCAGTGGAATGTCGTGGTCGGGGCAGCGGGGCGTACCGACGCGTGCATACAGCAGGCGCAGATAGTCGTAGATTTCGGTGATGGTGCCGACCGTGGAGCGGGGGTTGTGCGAGGTCGATTTCTGTTCGATGGAAATCGCAGGCGACAGGCCTTCGATGGTGTCGACGTCGGGTTTTTCCATCATCGACAGGAACTGCCGGGCGTAAGCCGACAGGGATTCGACATAGCGGCGCTGACCTTCGGCGTAGAGTGTGTCGAAGGCCAGGGACGACTTGCCGGATCCGGACAGGCCGGTGATGACGATCAGCTTGTCCCGTGGCAGGGTCAGGTCGATGTTCTTCAGGTTGTGGGTACGGGCCCCACGTATCAGGATCTTGTCCAAAGTGGCCTCGCTCGGCGGGCGTCGAAAACGTAGGAGTATACGGGCAAATACTGGATGGATGCACACTATCAAGCGCAGCGTTTTTTGCCTTGCATGAAGAGAGTTTCATGTAGGCGTGTCATAGCGTCGCGATATACCCCGTCTTCCGATGGGACTGGTAGAATCGCCGCCGGTTCACACGAGGTTTTTCCATGCACGATCCCCACAGCGAACGCATGAGTGGCAGCGAGACCCGCGCGGCGAGCGGTCTGGCCCTGGTGTTCGCCTTCCGTATGCTTGGCATGTTCATGGTGTTGCCAGTACTGGCGACCTACGGCATGGATCTGGCAGGCGCGACCCCGGCCCTGATCGGGCTGGCAATTGGTGCTTATGGCCTGACCCAGGCGATTTTTCAGATTCCGTTCGGGATCATTTCCGACCGCATTGGCCGCCGGCCGGTCATTTACCTGGGGCTGATCGTCTTCGCCCTCGGCAGTGTGCTGGCGTCCCAGGCCGATTCGATCTGGGGCGTGATCGCCGGGCGGATCCTGCAGGGCGCCGGCGCGATCTCCGCCGCGGTCATGGCCTTGCTCTCCGACCTGACCCGTGAACAGCACCGCACCAAAGCGATGGCGATGATCGGCATGACCATCGGTTTGTCCTTCGCTGTGGCGATGGTGGTCGGGCCGCTGCTGACCCGGGTTTTCGGTTTGTCCGGACTGTTCCTCGCTACAGGCGGCATGGCACTGATCGGGATCCTGATCATCATGTTCATGGTGCCGCGCTCAACCGGGCCGTTGCAGCATCGTGAGTCCGGCGTGGCGCGTCAGGCGCTGCTGCCGACGCTCAAGCATCCCGATCTGCTGCGCCTCGATCTTGGCATCTTTGTATTGCACGCGATGCTCATGTCGAGCTTCGTCGCGCTGCCCTTGGCCCTGGTGGAAAAAGCCGGGTTGCCCAAGGAGCAGCATTGGTGGGTTTACCTGACCGCGCTGCTGATTTCTTTCTTCGCCATGATCCCGTTCATCATCTATGGCGAGAAGAAACGCAAAATGAAACGAATCTTGCTCGGCGCCGTCATGACGCTGATGCTGACTGAGCTATTCTTCTGGAAGTTCGGTGACAGCCTGCGGGCTCTGGTGATCGGCACGGTGGTGTTCTTCACCGCGTTCAATCTGCTGGAGGCTTCTCTGCCGTCGCTGATCAGCAAGGTTTCACCGGCAGGTGGCAAGGGCACGGCCATGGGCGTGTATTCCACCAGTCAGTTCCTCGGTTCGGCACTCGGCGGGATACTCGGCGGCTGGCTGTTTCAGCATGGCGGTCTGTCGGTTGTGTTCCTCGGATGTGCGGGGCTGGCTGCCATCTGGCTGGCCTTTGCTGTTACCATGCGCGAACCTCCCTACGTGACGAGCCTGCGCTTGCCGTTGTCGCCCGAGGCGATCCGCGAAGCGGGTCTGGTCGAGCGCCTCAAGGCCCTCGTGGGGGTAACCGATGCAGTGATAGTTGCGGATGAAGCGGCTGTTTACATCAAACTGGACAAAGAATTAGTGGATCGCGACACCCTCGAACGCCTGGTGAACAACCCGGCCGGGGCTGCTTGCGAAGCCTAGGAGAACGTTATGGCCCGTGGGGTTAACAAAGTCATATTGGTCGGCACTTGCGGCCAGGATCCCGAAGTTCGCTACCTGCCTAACGGTAACGCCGTGACCAACCTGAGTCTGGCAACCAGCGAACAGTGGACCGACAAGCAAACCGGTCAGAAGGTCGAGAAGACCGAGTGGCACCGTGTTTCGATGTTCGGCAAGGTGGCCGAGATCGCCGGTGAGTACCTGCGCAAAGGTTCGCAGGTCTACATCGAAGGCAAGCTGCAGACCCGCGAGTGGGAAAAAGACGGTATCAAGCGTTACACCACCGAAATCGTGGTCGACATGCAAGGCACCATGCAACTGCTCGGCGGCCGTCCACAACAGGGCGACCAACAAGGCGGCGGCAACAACTATCAGCAGTCCGCTCCAACGCCACGTCAGCAGGCTCCACGCCCGCAGCAGTCGGCGCCACAGCAGCGTTCGGCCCCGGCTCCACAGCAGGCCGCACCGCAACCGGCTCCGGATTTCGACAGCTTCGATGACGATATTCCGTTCTAATTCTTGGCTGCATACGATCTAAATAAAAAGGCCCGTCGTTCAACGCGACAGGCCTTTTTTGTGGGCGGTGGTTTGTCAGTCAAGAATCAAATGCGGCAGAAACCGGCTTGAATCCTTGGTGATCAGACTGTTGTCCTCACGCACGCCAATACCCGCCGCCTGATCGCCAATCACCCAGGAGCCGATCAGCGTGTAGCTGTTACCGAACTTCGGCAGTGGTGCGAACTCCTGAAGGATAAATGGCGCATCGGTGTAGGGCCCATCTTCTTTGACGATCAGACCTTGCGCGGTTTGCAGTTCGATGTTTGCACCTTCCCGGGAGAAGTACGGTTTGCGCACCCAGCCTTTGGGCACGGCACTGGCCGGGTTCGGATCGAGGTGCGCTGCGAGCAGATTCGGATGGCCTTTGTGCAACTCCCACAACAGCGGCAGTGCGCCTTTGTTCGACAGGATCGCTTTCCACGCAGGCTCGAAAAACTGCGTATCGCACTCGGCAATCGCCGCGCCGAACGGTTCATGGAAGATGAATTCCCAGGCGTGCAGCTTGAACAGGTGCGGGATCCAGCGATCTTGCAGGTCGACAAAGCGGCCCTCGGCCGTCAGGCCAATGTCTTCGATGTCGATGTGCCGGGATTCGATGCCGACCTTTTCCGCGATCAGTCGCAGGTAATCGGTGGTGCCTTTATCCTCGACCGAGTCTTTCATTGAGGCAAAGTAGAAAGGTCGCTTGAGCTGCAACTCGGCAAAGGCTTGATGCAGCTTGGTGTCGATGCTGTTGAACTGGTCGGCATGGCTGGGCAGCGTGCCGCGCTCAATGCATTGCTCCAGCCAACCCCACTGGAACGCCGCCGCCTCGTAAAGGCTGGTTGGCGTGTCGTAGTTGAGTTCCAGCAGTTTCGCCGGGCCGTTGCCGCTGTAGGAAAAGTCCATGCGCCCGTACAGATGCGGATGTCCTTCCAGCCAGGACGTTCGGATCATGTCGTAGTACGCAGGCGGGATGCTCAGGCGATTCAGCAGTTCTTCGCTGTGTACCACGCGGTCGACCAGGTCCATGCACATCTCGTGCAGTTCGGTGGTCGGGTCCTCGAGATCGTTTTCGATTTGCGCGAGCGTGAACTGGTAGTACGCGCTTTCGTCCCAGTAGGGCTCGTCGTCGATGGTGTGGAACATAAAGCCGAGGCTCTCGGCCGTTTGTTTCCAGTCGGGGCGCTCGGCGCAGTGGACCTTTTTCATCGTCAGCTGCTCGAGCGGCCGGAACTGCTGCCCCAACCACCCCAACCGCTGCGGGCACTGGACTGGCTGCCAAAACCGCCACGGGAGGTGGAGGAGGCGACGTTCACCGGTTTGCTTTTGCTGCTCTCGTAGGTCGGTTGGCTACGGGGCGCCGACTCGATTCTTTTTGACTGCGTCGAGGTGTTGTAGGGCTGGCGCGTATCGCGGTCGCGATAGACCGTGCGATTCGAGTTGTTGCTCATCGCGTTGCCGATCAGCCATCCGCTCAGCCAGCCGCCGCCACTCGAGGTGTGGGAAGTGTTTTGCACATTCTGGGCAGCCGTCGTGTCACCGGCCGGCATCTGCGCATCGGCGATGGCGTCGAGATTTTGTGGGGTTTCACCGTTCTGCGGCACTTTGAAACCGCCGAGTTTCGGCACGAAGCGGCCGTCGGAGTTTTTCTGGCACCAGTCGGCAGCAAAGTCCGCGTCGCACTTGGCCTTGTCGTCGTACGCCGGAGCGATACGCCGGTGTTCGGTGAGCGCCGCGACGTAGGCGTTGGAGCAGACGTCGGCTGCCACTTCGGCATCGACGCACTGCTCAACGCTCTGGAAATTGCGCGCCTGATCCACCGCTGCCGCTTCGCCGGAAATGGCCATGGCCACCGACGCGGCGAGGGACAACTGAACGTACTTGCTTCGTTTCATCTAAGGCTTCCTGCCGATCAGTTGGACGGTGTCATGCACGCAGCGTTGAGCATGCCGACGCTGATCGCTACCGCTGCGACGTAGATGCCGGAAGCGATTTCACCGTTGGCGATGCGCTGGGAAGTGCCTTTGAGCACCAGGCCAGTGGCGAGAAACGCCAGTAGTTGCACTGCTGCGGCAATCACGGCCCAGAGCACGAAGTCGAGGACGTTGACCGAATAGGCGATCACGTTGCTGGCAGGAATGGCGAAACCGATGATTGCACCGGACAGCGCAATGGCGGCGGCCGTGTTGCCGGAGCGGATCAGCTCGAATTCCTTGTGCGGGGTGATGCGCGTGTAGACGAATTGAAACAGCATGAACAGCAACACGGCGCCGATCAGGTAAACGATGAAACCGGTCAGAGCGGTCTTGTTCAGCGAGACAGCCAGCACTTCCAGCATGAAAAGCGTCCTTATTTAAATGGTGCTCAGGTCAGTCGTGTATAGCGAAATGCCGAGCGAGGTGCTCAGGCTGACGGTGCCTTCTTCGTCTTGTTCGACGGAGAACAACAACAGCTCGCGACGATCGGTCAGGCCGGTCTCGCGGGCGTAAAGCATGGCGTGGTGTTCGATGGTGTAGCTCTCGTCCGGGTTGACCACCTGCTCGGTCAGCGGCACCAGTTCGGTCTGGCCTTGTTCGGTGCCCCACTCGCGGGTGAATTCGACACCTTCGTGGGTGTAGGTCGGCAAACCGATCAGGCTGTTGGGGCCGGCCAGTCGCTGCAGTTCGGCGTCACTGTTGACTGTCACGTAACTGAGGTAGTTGAACAGGATGACCGATTCGATCTGATCATCGCCGGTGACGTGGATCTGTACCCAGAAATCCTCGTCGTTCATGTAATAGCGGTGCAGTTTATTGGACTGGCCGAGGTCGACCCAGCCTGCGCTCCAGATCGCCTGATCGAAGGGGACTCGTACCGAAGTCGAACCGTCGAGCAGCAGGGCCAGCGTCGAATCGAATCTGACGCCCTTGCCTTGGGCCATCCCGAGTGGGCCACTGGCGACGGTGGGTGTTGGCGCAGCGGTCTGCCAGTTGCTGGTGCCCAGCAAATCTTTAAACCATCCCATGGGTACGTTCCTTGAAGCGGGTGGAGGTGTTCGTCGTAAAAAGCGCCGCTAGTGTACCGGGCCGAGCGACGAACGAGCAGCGTCATTTGCTCAGCACAAACCCTGTGGGAGCGGGGTTGTTCGCCCCCACAGGGTTTTTTATCGCGGTGTTACTGAGCGGATTTCTGCTTAAGGCGTTCAAGAATCGCATTGGCGCTGCCTTCATTCGGCGTGATGCCGGCGTCGCGCAGTTTACGATCCAGGTCGTTGCCGGTTGAAGCGTCTGCCAGTTCATCGGCCGCACTCAGTTCGGCAGCGCGTTGCTGCTGCTTGGCTTGCAGGCGGTTCAGGGTGCCGACCGCGGTTTCCAGTTTGCCGTTGGCGCCGCCGCTGGCGATCGATGCACTGACCTGGGCTTTCTGCACGCTGTCACGGGCCTTGGCCATGTCCACTTGTTGGCGCAGGCTCTTGATCCGGGCTTCGGCCTTGTTGATGTCCTTGCGCATGTTGTCGGCATAGTTGCCAAACTCGTCGCTTTGGGCTTTTTCGGCGGTCAGGTCGTTGGTCAGGGTCGAAATCGCTTCGGCCACTTCCATCGCCAGGTCTTCGCGACCGGCGTTCAGAGCCGAAACAGCCTTGGCTTCCAGATCCTTGATCTTGGCGTCGTACTCGCTCACGCGGTCGGCGGCCAGCTTGTGCTTGGCCATGATGGTGATCAATTCGCGACGGGCGTTCGACAGCGCGGTATCCGCATCGCGGATTTCCTGGTCGAGGATGCGCAGGGCCTGTTGGTCGACGATCGCTTCGCCGACTTCATTGGCGCCGCCGCGCAGTGCGGTGAACAACTTGCTCCAGATGGACTGAGTCATTGGATATTCCCTGTTGATTACTTGAAGAAGTGTTCGAAGGCTTCGCTGGCGCGCTGCACGTTATCGACCAGGGTTTTCACCTCGGTCACCACGTTGGTCAGGCTCGAGTCGGCGCTGAGGGCGCCAAACATGTTGTAGACGGTCTGCCCGTTCGGCATCGACTCGATACCGATCGACGACAGCGGGAACATTTCCCGGCTGCGCAGTACGGCGTCGTTGAAGGCGCGCACGTCGGTGATCGAATCGATGTCCACCAGCACGGTGTCGACGATGATCTGTGCGCCGGCCAGGGCGATGTGAATCGGCAGACCGCCGAATTCGTTCATTTCCAGCTTGATGCTGGGTTCGGAGCTCTGGATCAGAGACAGCGTGATCTCTTGCGAAGCGACCTCGTCCAGGGCCTTGAGGGCGTTGAAGAGGCTGTCGATATTCCAGTTGTTGCCTGCGCTCATGTAATTCTCCGACATGAAAGAGCCAGCCAGAATCGGTTGGCGTAGCTGTTGCTCCATTTGTTTGAGCAAGCTTCGGTTTTCCGGAAGCACCCAAGTTTCGTGTTTCACATAACCGGCAGCCGCCAGGCCCGCACGCATCTGCTTCATATAAAAGCTGGATGGTTTTTTCGCGGACGGTTTTGAGCGCACTCCCTTTGGGTCTGATGCGGTAGCGGGGGAGCGGCTTTTCATGGCATTGATTCCGTTATGAACATCTCACGCGTGGGCCACACTACACCAATTCAAAGTGCCATCAATGGCTCACGCGTGAGATTTTTCCGGCGCTCGCAAAAACGCCCGCAACGGGGCGGGCGCAGTTTATTTTGCAAAGTGTTTCCGGGAGCGTCAGCGCAGGAGGAACTCGTCGGTGGACACCACGCTGGCGTAAGCGAAGCCCAGGGCTGACATGAAGGCCGCGTGGACGTGGTCTGCCGGTACGGTCATGCCGTTGAATTCCAGATCGCGGCTGGCGCAGGCGTCGTGAATCACCGTGACGTCATAGCCCAGATCCGCCGCCGCACGGGTGATGCCGTCGATGCACACGTGGCTCATGCTGCCGACCACCACCAGTTCCTTGATGCCTTGTTCGTCGAGAATCGATTGCAACTCGGTTTCGCGGAACGCGTTGACGAAGTGTTTGAGTACCACGGGTTCGTCGGCACGATTGAGCACTTTGGGGTGCAGTTTGGCGCCGTCCGAGCCGGGGGTGAAAAACGCGGCGTCCGATGAGGTGAACTCATGTCGAATGAACACCACCGAATCGCCGGCTTCGCGGAAGGCTGCGATCAGTCGCGCGGCGTTGTCGGCAGCGGCGTCGGCACCGGTGAGCGGCCATTTGCCTTGGGGGAAGTAGTCATTCTGGATATCGACTACGATGAGCGCTTGCTTGGCCATGGGTGTGTCCTCGATGGATTGTCTGGAAGTGCCTTCAGTATTGGCGCTGCCGAGCGACTCGAGGATTGGCCGCACCGACAATAGACAGGGGAAAACTGACAATGGGCGCACAAAGGGCTGCCGTGGCCGGGTTGGGCGTGCTGATTTATCCCGGCGCGCAAATGGCGGCCGTGCACGGTTTGACTGATCTGTTCGCGGTGGCGAACGGGATTGCCGCCGAGCATGAGGCTGCGCAACTGCCGTTACTGCGGGTCAGTCATTGGCAGGTTGAAGGCGATCAGGCGCCGAAGCGGGTTTTCGACAGTTGTACGGGGGGCGAAAGCGAATTGCTGGCGGTACTGATTCCACCCTCGATCGGTGGTTTCTGCGAAGCTCAGGCATCAACCGGGTTGCTGCACTGGCTGCGTGAACAACACGCCCGTGGCGCAACGCTTGGCGGCGTCTGCGCAGGCTCTTTTCTGCTGGCGGAGAGCGGTCTGCTCGACGGCCGCAGCGCCACCAGTCACTGGACCTCGGCCAAGGTCTTCGCCGAACGCTATCCGAACATCAGACTCAACGCCGATGCACCGATTGTCGATGACGGCGACCTGATCACCACGGCCGGGCTGATGGCTTGGTCGGAGTTGGGGCTGCGTCTGGTCGACAGGCTGTTGGGCCCGAGCATCGCTACCGCTACTGCGCGGTTTCTGGTGATCGAACACAGCGACAGCGCCAGTGAGTGCGGCAGTCATTTTGCGCCGATCCTCAGTCATGGCGATGCGCCGATTCTCAAGGTTCAGCATTGGCTGCAAAGCACTGGCGCGACGGATGTTTCGCTGACGGCAATGGCCGAACGCGCGGGGTTGGAGGAGCGCACATTCCTGCGCCGCTTCCGCGCCGCGACCGGGTTGAAACCGACCGAATACTGTCAGCATTTACGCGTCGGCAAGGCACGCGAGATGCTTGAATTCACCAACGGTACGATTGATCACATTGCGTGGAAGGTGGGGTATCAAGACCCAGGAGCGTTTCGGGCGACCTTCAAGAAAGTTACCGGGCTGGCGCCCAGTGATTATCGCGCGCGGTTTGGTGTCACTGCGCCAGTGAAAACACCGAGTACCTGATTGGGGGCTGCTCGTGACGAAGCCGGCAGCCTCAAAACAACATCAGGAAGGCGTCTTTTCGATCTGCAGCGCTTTGGCCTTGGCCTCCACCACCAGATACATCACGAGCGTAATCAACAACGGCAACAGAAAATAAATCGCCCGATAGGCCAGTAACCCCGCCACCAGACTGCCCCGCGACGCTTCGTGTTGCAGCAGTGCAACGAACACTGCTTCCAGTACGCCCAACCCCGCCGGAATGTGAGTAATGACCCCGGCAATCGCACTGATCAACAGCACGCCGAGCACCAGCGGATAGTCGAGCTTGCTCGGCAGCAAGGTGAAGATCACCGCCGCCATCAACGACCAGTTCAGCGCGCCCAGCAGCAGTTGCAGCAAGGCCATGCGCAGCGACGGCAGGTTGATTTCCACGCCGCGAATCGACCACTCGCGGCGCTTGGAGAACTGGCACGCGGCCAGATACCCGGCACTGATCAATAGCAACACCACACCGATACCCTGCAGCGCTGTGGTGCTGACTTTCCAGCCCGGCGGCATGCTCACCAGTCCACTGCTGAACACCACGCCTGCGATGGTCATGTAGCCGAACCAGTTGGTCGCCAGGCTCAGCCCGAGGATTTTGGCAATGTTGCTGTTGCTCACGCCCAGACGCGAGTACAGCCGGTAACGCATGGCTATGCCGCCAACCCAGGCACTCAGATTCAGGTTGAACGCATAGCTGATGATCCCCACCGGCAGGATCTGTTTCCAGGTCAGGTCCTGGCGAATGTAGGTGCGGCCGATCAGGTCGAAACTGGCGTACGTCAGAAAGCTCAGCAGCGTCAGGCCGGCGGCAATGATCAGCGTGCGCAGCTTGAAATCGGCGAGAGTTTCCAACACGTCGGCCCACTCGATACGGCGGGCGAAAAGCGTCAGCAATACCATCAGCGCGAGGAAAAACAGCACGGTCAACGGACGTTTCCACTTGCTCCAGCGTGAGTGCGCGGCGGGCGCTGAATGGCCGCTCGATTGCGCTTGGGTATGACTCATGAGCGGTCACCTCGAAACGGCTTGAGCCTGGGTTTGTGTGCCGGTAGCCAACCGGCCATTGCCGGAAAATGCCGCAGAAAGTGGAACACCAGAAAGCCCACGGTCATGTGCCAGATTCGTCCGCGTGGAACCATGGCCGGATCTACCGTCTGGCAATGGTTGAGGCTCAGGTTTTCGAGGCGCTCGAACAGGTCACGGTTAAAGGCGCGATCGCGGATCACGACGTTGGCTTCCAGGTTCAGCGACAGACTGAGCGGGTCAAGATTGCTTGAGCCGACCGTGCTCCAGTCCTCATCCACCAGCGCGACTTTGCCGTGCAGCGGGCGCTGACAATACTCGTGGATTTTCACCCCGGCCTTGAGCAGATAGTCATAGGTCATGCGCGCCGCGATTTTGGCCACCAGCACATCCGGTTCACCTTGCAGAATCAGCCGAACATCGACGCCGCGCCGCGCTGCATTGCGAATTTCCTTCAGCAAGCGGTAGCCGGGAAAGAAGTAAGCGTTGGCGATCACCACTCGCCGCTGAGCACTGCGCACGGCCTGTAAATACACGTCTTCGATGTCGGTGTGGTGCTGGTTGTTGTCGCGAAACACCAGGCGCACCTGACCATCGTGATCGGTGAAGGCCATTTCTGTCCGGCGCTGCCGGCGGCGTTGCCACCAGAATCTGGCACGTCCGGGTCGCCCGCTTTGCAACAGTGCGAAATGGTGAATGTCCGCCACGGCCGGGCCCTGAATCTGCACCGAATAATCCTGCTTGGCCTCGGGGCCGAAGTCGGCCAGGTGATCGCCGGAAAAGTTGATCCCGCCAATAAATGCAACCGTGCCGTCGACCACCACAATCTTGCGATGCAGGCGCCGAAACCAGTTGGTGCGAATGCCCAGATGTTTGGGGGCCGGATCGAACATCTGCAGATAGACGCCGGCCTCACTCAGTGCGGTGAGATAGCCGGTGGTCAACTCGCCACAACCGAAGCCGTCGAGGCTGACGGTCGTGCGCACGCCACGGCGGGCGGCGTCGATCAGGATTTGCTGCAACTCCTTGCCGACCTTGTCCTCGAAAACGATGAAGGTCTCCAGCAGGATCTCACTCTTGGCTGCACGCATCGCGTCGAACACGCGCGGGAAATACGCCTCGCCGTTTTCCAGCAGTTCGATGCGGTTGTTGCTCTGCCAGCGGTATTCGACATCGACGTGCCCGGGTTCGCGTATCGGCGGGGTGATGTTCACCGATTCCGCGGCGGACTTCTCCAGTGGTGCGCTGTTCATAGTTCGATCTCCACCGATAACGGTGCATGGTCGGAAAGGTGGGACCAGGGCCGGTTCGCCAGCACTTTTGGCTGACGGGTCTTGAGGTTGCGCACGTAGATGCGGTCCAGTCGCAGGGTCGGCAGACGCGCGGGAAAGCTGCGCGCCGGTTTGCCGTGATGTTCGGCGAACACTTCCCGCAAGCCGCAAGGCTTGAGCAATGCGTCGGCACGCTGGCGCCAGTCATTGAAGTCACCGGCGACGATTACTGGAGCATCGTCTGGCAGTTCGGCAAGGCGCTGCATCAGCAAGCCAAGCTGAGCGTTGCGGTGGCTTTCGCGCAGGCCCAGATGCACGCAGATCGCATGTACCTCGGTGCCATCGCCGGGCAGGCGCAGCACGCAATGCAACAAGCCACGGCTTTCGTGGCCGCTGATCGAGACGTCGAGGTTGTCATGGCGGATGATCTGGAATTTCGACAACACAGCGTTGCCGTGATCGCCCTCCGGATACACCGCATTGCGCCCATAAGCGAACTGCGGCCAGAGGCTGTCGGCGAGGAATTCGTACTGCGGCATCGTCGGCCAGTTGTTATAGCGCTTGGGATGGAGTTCGTGGGTGCCGTGGACTTCCTGCAGGAACACCACGTCGGCGGCCACACTGCGCACCGCTTCGCGCAACTCCGGCAGGATGAATCGCCGATTGAGTGCGGTGAAACCCTTGTGCGTGTTAACCGTCAGCACAGTGAAGCTGCGTACCGATGGCACGACGACCGATCCTTCATCGGTGAAACCGACCGGTTCCGGAATGCTCATGGCAGCCCCCGCGAGGCGAATGCCAGCCCATGAGGGGCGAAATCCCCGCGCCACGGGGCGTAGCGCCAGTCGAAAATGCCGATATGAATCGATGCCATGCCGCCCTCCCGTCGAAAGTCCCCGTACAGCCTCAGTGTGTTGATGACTGCGGGCGGTTCGGGAAAGTTTCGATGGCTTTACGGACGGTGCATTTTCGAGAAGCCCCGTACACCCCGCTCCCACAAAAGGAGTGTGCGCCGCAGCATCGGTGGCGGCCAGCGATGGGGCAGTTGCTCGTACACAAATTCCGGCCATCGACACTTTACGGGTGACGGTTGCGCACTAAACCCGCAAAATGCAACGATTCCGGCAATTATCGACGACGGGGCCACAAGCAACGTCGCCAAAGCCATCGTTCCAATCAGACTGGGCCTGCTGACTCTATGCGAATGCGCCTTATGTTACTGGGCGGCGGAAATGCCCTTGGGCAGGCGCTGATTCGCCTCGGTGCGGAAGAAGACATCGGTTTCCTCGCCCCCCGCCCGCCCGAAGACGGCTGGGATGCCGCGAGCCTGACGCAACTGCTCGACGACACCCGTCCCGATGCGTTGATCAACCTCGCCTACTATTTCGACTGGTTCCAGGCCGAGACCGTCAGCGAAAGCCGCATGGCCGGGCAGGAGCGCGCTATCGAGCGTCTGGCCGAACTGTGCCGGCACCACAATATCGTCCTCGTGCAGCCGTCCAGTTATCGCGTGTTCGACGGCTCACGTGCCACGGCCTACAGCGAAAAAGACGAACCAGTGCCGCTGGGTTTGCGTGGTCAGGCCTTGTGGCGCATCGAGCAAAGTGTGCGTGCAGCGTGTCCGCAGCATGTGTTGTTGCGTTTTGGCTGGCTGCTCGATGACAGCCCTGATGGCACCCTCGGGCGTTTTCTTGCCCGTGCCGAGCAACCGGAAGAGTTGCTCCTGGCCGATGATCGTCGCGGCAATCCGACGCCAGTCGATGACGCCGCACGGGTGATCATTTCGGTGCTCAAGCAACTCGATTGCGCCGCGCCGCTGTGGGGCACTTATCACTACGCCGGCCACGAGGCGACCACACCGCTGGCGCTGGGCCAGGCGATTCTGACCGAGGCCCGCAGCCTGCACGCGCTGGCCATCGAAGCACCGACCGCTCAGGCTCACGCCGCGCGGCCGGACGCCGCCGAGGAACCGCAACACGCGGTCCTGGCCTGCAAGAAAATTCTGCACACATTCGGGATCAAGCCGCGCGCCTGGCGTGCCGCGCTCCCGGGCTTACTGGATAGGTTTTACCGACATGGCTGAAGGGACTGTTTTAATCACCGGCGGCGCGGGTTTCATTGGCTCGCACCTGACCGACGCATTGCTTGCTCAAGGCCATTCGGTGCGGATTCTCGATGATCTGTCGACCGGCAAACGCAGCAATCTGCCGCTGGACAACCCCAGGGTCGAGTTGATTGTCGGTGATGTGGCTGACGCAGTGCTGGTCACCCAAGCGATGCAGGGTTGCAGCGCCGTAGCGCACCTGGCGGCCGTGGCCTCGGTGCAAGCGTCGGTGGATGACCCGGTGAAGACTCACCAGAGCAATTTCATCGGCACGCTGAACGTTTGCGAAGCGATGCGCCTGGCCGGGGTCAAACGTGTGTTGTACGCCTCCAGCGCGGCGGTGTACGGCAACAATGGCGAGGGCGAATCAATTGATGAAGACACGCCAAAAGCGCCGCTGACGCCCTACGCGTCGGACAAACTGGCTGGCGAGCATTATTTTGATTTCTACCGCCGTCAGCACGCTTTGGAACCGGTGGTTTTCCGCTTCTTCAACATCTTCGGCCCACGCCAGGATCCGTCCTCACCGTATTCCGGGGTCATCAGCATCTTCAGCGAACGTGCGCAGAAAGGCTTGCCGATCACCGTGTTCGGCGATGGCGAGCAGACGCGGGACTTTCTGTATGTCGAGGATCTGGTTGACCTGTTGGTGCAGGCGATCCAGAGGCCTGAAGTGGAAGTCGGTGCGGTGAATGTCGGCTGGAATCAGGCGATGAGCCTCAAGCAGATGCTTGCGGAACTGGAAACCGTCGTCGGTGAATTGCCAGCGGTCAGCTTCGGCCCGGCCCGCTCCGGTGATATCCGCCATTCGCGGGCGAATAACACCCGGTTGCTTGAGCGTTTCAAGTTGCCCCGGCAGACGCCGATGAGCGTTGGTCTGGCGCGGTTGCTCGGCAAGTAAGTTTGTTTCAGACATGAAAAAGGCGCCCTGTGACAGGCGCCTTTTTCACGGCCGGAATTTGTCGCTATCCCTGTGGCGAGGGGATTTTCCCCCGGTCAACCGCAAAGCAGTTGCCGTCAGTTTCAAGCCTGCTCACCACCAAGCCTCATTCACCACCACGTGAACGTTCGGTCAATCGACTTAGAACTTATAGCCCAAACCCACCATGTAGATGAACGGATCAACATCCACATTCACCCGTGCGCGAGTACCGGGCGCCACGGCGTTGTTCTCGACGGTGGCGCGGGTATCGATGTCGATGTAGCGCACTTGGGCGTTGAGCATGATTTTGTCGGTCAGCATGTAGTCCGCGCCGACCTGCCAGGCCAGGCCCCAGGAGTTTTTCGCCTTGAAGTTGCTGAAGCCGTTGGCGCTGGCTTCGCTGCCGACGTGCTCGTCGTAGATCCAGGTGTAGTTGATGCCGCCGCCCACGTACGGTTGGAACGGCGATTTCGAATCCAGCGGGTAGTAGACGACGCTGAGGGTCGGTGGCAGGTGTTTCAGTGTGCCGAGCTTGCCGTTGGCTGCTGCCAGGCCGGTGCCTTTGAGCTTCACGTCATGTTCGAACGGCGTGGCCGCGAGCAACTCAATGCCGACGTGGTTGGTGAGCATGTAAGCGAAGTTCAGGCCCAGTTGAGTGTCGCTGCTCATGGTCGCCTTGCCGCCCAGATTGGTGCCGCTCAACGGCCCCTGATCGACCTTGACGCTGGAGCTGTCGGCCTTCGGGTTGACGGTGATCGCACCGGCACGAATCAGGATGTCACCGGCATCGTGGGCGTGGGCGAGCGGGGCTGCGAGCGCGAGGGCAAACAGCGAAGCGCTGAGCAAGGACTTGTTCATGGGGGCTCCGAAAGGACGTTAAAAATGTTTGATGTCCTATGGTACGAAGCCAACTGATACGGTCTTTTGACTCAGCTCAATGAAACAGTGAAGGGGCTGATTTGTGTGGAACCTTGCATCAACACAAATCCCCTGTGGGAGCGGGCTTGCTCGCGAAGGCGTCCGCTCAAACAACACGAAACTAGCGGGACTCACTCCGGCAGCTCATACACATAAATCTTGTCCGCCTCCATCTGGTACCCCGCATCCGCCAGCTCGCTGCTCGAGGCTTTGACCTGCAACGGCCCCTCGACCCAATACGGCTGATACAGCTCATCGAGCTTCACGCCCAACTCACTTTTCACATGCACGATCTGGTTCGACGGCGGTGGCGGAACATGGATGCAGGCACCGAAGTAGGGGACCAGCAAAAAGTCCGTGGTGCGTCCTTCTTCATTCACTTCCAGCGGCACGATATACCCCGGCAGACGAATGTTCTGCCCGTCAAGTGACTGCACCACCGGGGCGTCGGGCAAATCCTGCTTGGCCGCTGGCGCCGACTCGGCGGACAACGCATCGCTCATCTTCGACAGGTCATGCAGCGGCGTCATGTTGGGCACTTCCGGCGCGGCGTCCGGCGGGATCATCTCCGACCAGGTCAGGTCTTTGGGCACCGCCGCCCACACGGGCAGGGCGACCAGTAACAGCAGCGCGAGCATGGCGCGGGGCATGGTGAACATCCTCATAAACGGATCGACAGGCCATCGGCCAAGGATTGGCGATACGCGCGCCAGGCCGGCACGCTGCCCATCAGCAGCGCGGCCGCCAGAATGCCACCGAGCAGTGTCCATTCATACTCGCTCGGCCACGCCAGCGGCAGATACAAACCGTAATTGGCCTGCACGTAACCCTGCGCGGCGGCGATGCCGATGTACAGCAACCCCAGCCCAGCAATCACCCCGGCAAACGCCAGCGCAAACGCCTCCAGCACCAGCAGGCTTGCGATGTGCCATGGCCGCGCACCGACCGAACGCAGAATCGCCATCTCGCGACGGCGCTCGTTGAGGCTGGTGAGAATCGCTGTGAGCATGCCGATCAACCCGGTCAGCACCACGAACAGCGAGACCACGAACAGTGCTTTTTCAGCGGTGCTCATCAGGCTCCACAACTCCTGCAACGCCACGCCGGGCAGGATCGCCAACATCGGTTCACCACGGAATTCGTTGATCTCGCGTTGCAGCGCAAAGGTGGAGATCTTGCTGTTGAGGCCGAGCATGAACGCGGTGATCGCTTGCGGCGTCAGGTCCATGTTGCGCGCCTGATCGGCCGTGATCCGCCCATTGCCCCGCGCCGGCACGCCGTTGTGCCAGTCGATGTGGATGGCCTCCATGCCGCCAAGGCTGATGTGCAACGTACGATCCACCGGGGTGCCGGTGCGTTTGAGAATGCCGACCACGGTGAACGGTTTGTCGTCGTGTTTGACCAGACTGATTGCCGCCACGCCGTGGGCCAGCACCAGTTTGTCGCCGAGTTTGTAGTGCAGGGCATCGGCCACTTCTGCACCGAGTACCACCTCGAACGGATCGGTGGCGAAGGCGCGCCCCTTCGCGAGTTCCAGGTGTTGCCGGCGACCGTACTGGTAATGCTCGAAATACGCTTGGGTGGTGCCCATTACCCGATAACCGCGATGGGAGTCGCCGAGGGACATGGGGATCGCCCATTTCACTTTCGGGTTATTGGCGAAGTGTTCGAAGCTGTCCCAACGGATGTTGTTGGTGGCGTTGCCGATGCGGAACACCGAGTACAACAACAGATTCACCGAACCGGAGCGGGCGCCGACGATCAGGTCGGTGCCGCTGATGGTGCTGGCGAAACTGGCTTTGGCCTCGGTGCGCACGCGCTCGACGGCAAGCAGCAAGCAGACCGACAGGGCGATGGCGAACGCGGTCAGCAAAGCGGTAAAGCGGCGGTTGGCCAGGCTGGCCATGGCCAGACGAAACAGATACATCTCAGACCTCGGCAGACGTGGCGGCGCGATTGAGTTCGGCCAGGGACAGGTGACGGTCGAACAGCGGGGCCAGACTCTGGTCGTGACTGACAAACAGCAGACTCGAACCGGCCTCGCGGCATTCGGCGAACAGCAAGCGGATAAAGTTTTCCCGAGCGTCGTAATCCAGCGCCGAAGTCGGTTCGTCAGCGATCACCAATTCTGGCTGGCCGATCAAGGCGCGGGCGGCGGCGACTCGTTGTTGCTGGCCGATCGACAGCGAATCGGCACGACGGCTGAGGATGCTCTCGTCCTTCAGGCCCAGGTGGGCGAGCAGGGTGGCGGCGGCTTGATCGACGCTGCCATGGCGCTGTTTGGCCCGTTCGGCGCGCAGTCTGGAAAAGTGGCAGGGTAGCTCGACGTTCTCGCGCACCGAGAGAAATGGCAGCAAGTTGAACTGCTGGAAGATGTAGCCGGTGTGATCGACGCGGAACGTATCGCGGGCACCGGCGGAGAGTGCGGTCAGCTCCTGGCCGAGCAGGCGAATGCTGCCGCGATCGGGTTTCTGTACCCCGCCGAGCAAGCCAAGCAGGGTGGTCTTGCCGCTGCCGCTGGGGCCTTTGAGGAACAGGGTTTCGCCCGGTTCCAGACGAAACGCCGGGATGTCCAGCAGCGGCGGGTGGCCGGGCCAACTGAAGCCCAGGTCGGACAGTTCGATGAGTGCTTGGGTCATGGCGCCAGTTTCATGGAGTGAACACATACCCCCTTGTGGGAGTTTCGCAGTAATCAGAACTTAAGCGCGGCAGCCTTGGCCGTTACTTCAGTGCCTTGCTGGCCGCTGGCGCTGATCAGTTGTACCTGAATTTTCTGGGTCGCCGGGAAGGTGTTGAAGATGTTCGCCAGATCCAGCGTCTTCAACGCGCCCGGGGCTGTGCAGTTGAACTGATAGTGAGCATGGATTTCGCTGTGGTCGTGGTGATGTTCGTGGCCGCCCTTGTCGGCTTCATCGTCGTCATGATCGTCGGCCTGCGGCTTGTCGCCGAACAGCGGGCTTTCCAGTTCCTGGCTGACCACTTTGCAACCGGCAGCGGCAGGCAGGCTGAACAGCACCAGCGGTTTTTCGAGTTGCGCGCGGGCGGCGGCGACCTTGGTCTTGTCGGCCTCTGTGGAGGCGACGTGTTCGAAGCCGACCAGATTCATCGCCGGGCTTTCCAGTTCCAGCTCCAGTGTTTGCCCGTCGAGCGCAGCATTCAGGCGACCGACACCATGTTCATGCGCACCGAGGCTGCCGTGCTCATGGTCGTGATCGTGATCATGTTCATCAGCCGCATGGGCGATGGCCAACGGCAACAGGGCAAACGGCAAAGCGAGCAGCAGACGACGCATGACGGTCTCCGGGAAGTAAAGTGAAGAGTTTGTTATGTAATCTTATAACGAAAGTGCGCAGAGTTTGCCCGTGCGCTTGGCGTTACACAAGTCCCGTGGGAGCATGCGTGTCAGAAAAGTGCGGGAGCGAACTCAATGTTGCGGATACGCGGAACCGTCGGCGCGGTGCCGGTGGATTTGACGGTGGAACTCGATGACAGCGACTGGGCGCGGCTCGGTTCGGCCATGAGCGGGCAGTTACCGACTGAGCAACCGCAGAGCGCAGCAGCGCCAGCGGCCAAACCGATGAATCAAGACGATGCCTTGTGGCAGGTCGCGCAGGATTTGTTGCGCAAGGCCGGGCAACTCAGTGGTCCGGATCTGCTCGATCAGTTGCAAGGACTGACCGGCAGTGCCACGGCGGGCAAGCGCCTGCTGGTGCGCTTGCGGCACAGTTCACAGGTAAAAGTGGCGAGCGGCGGGGATACGCCGCTCTACAGCTGGGTCGAGTGAGCGCTTAGTACAGCGCCGCAAACATTTTGCGTCGGTAGGCGGTCACCAGCGGGTGATCGTTACCCAACAACTCGAACACCTGCAGCAAGGTCTTGTGCGGCAAGCCTTCGCCATAGTTGCGGTTGCGGATGAACAGCTTGAGCATCGCCTCCAGCGCCGCTTCGTATTGCTGGCGAGCGAGTTGCTGGATCGCCAGTTGATACACCGCCTCATCGTCCTGCGGATCTTTCGCCAGCCGTGCTTTCAGGTCGGCGGCATCGGGCAGGTCGCGGGCAAGTCCGAGGAACTTGATCTGTGCCTTGGCCCCGGCCAGCGCGGCTTTGTGCTCATCGCCCTTGACCGCGTCGAGCACCGTTTGCGCTTCGCTCAGTTCACCGCGTTCGGTCAGGCAGCGGGCGTACAGGATCAAGGCCTTGGCGTTGGTATTGTCGTCATTGAGCATGACCACCAGCGCCGCTTCGGCATCGGCAAAGCGGCCGTCATCGAACAGTGCCTGAGCCTGTTCGAACGGATCGGCTGCGGCAGGTGGCGGCATCTGCACATGGGGTTCGAGCAAGGCGCGTACGGCGGATTCCGGTTGGGCACCGGCAAAACCGTCGACCGGTTGACCGTCCTTGAACAGCACCACGGTCGGCAGGCTGCGAATACCGAAGCGGTCGACGATGTCCTGCTCGATATCGCAATTGACCTTGGCCAGCAGCAGCTCGCCCTGATAACTCTCGGCAATGCCTTGCAGCATCGGCATCAGCGCCTTGCACGGCGCACACCATTCGGCCCAGAAATCCACCAGCACGGGTTTATTGAAGGAAGCCTCGATCACCGACTGGTCGAAGTCGGCAGTCGTGGCGTCGAAGATGTACGGCGTTGGCTGACTCATGGGGGATCTCGTAAAAGCGTGGATGGGGCAACTATACGGCTTGGCGGGGTGTGGCCGGAAGCGGGGCGGCGTTCCGACGAAGCCTTTAGTCACGCCGCGCGTGGTACAGGCTGACATGTCTGAATTCTTCAGGCTCTGCCAGATCCGGCAAGGTCATGGCCTCAAGCATTTCAATGCGCTCGTACAACGGATGGCGAAAGTCCCGAACCCGCGAATCCGCCACCAGCGCTTCGCGGCCCCGGCTGAGAAACGCATCGAGCAACGGCAGATTCGCTCGGTCGTACAACACATCCGCCACCAGAATCAGATCAAAGCGATCCGCCTCGGCAAAGAAATCCGTCGAATAACCCATCTGCACGTCATTGAGTTCGGCATTCGCCCTGCACGCGGCAATCGCCAGCGGATCGAGATCGCAGGCCACCACCTCCAGCGCCCCGGCCTTCACCGCCGCAATCGCGGCAATACCGGAACCGGCGCCGAAATCCAGCACGCGTTTGCCGCGTACCCATTCGGGGAACTCGGCCAGATAACGCGCCACCGCCAGGCCGCTGGCCCAGCAAAAACTCCAGTACGGCGGCTCGTGCAGAATCCGTTGGGTTTCTTCCTGGCTGAATTCGCGCGCCATGTTGTCGCCGTCGATCAGCCACAACTGCAAATCGGTGTCCGGCAACGCACAGGCTTTCAGTCTGGCGTCGCCGAGCAGTTCACCCAGCGCCTGTTGCAGGTCGAACGGTGCATTCATGGTGTTTTGACAAATTGCAGTTGGCCCAGTGCCTGAGTGGTCGGCTGGGTAATGGTTTGTGACGGCAGATGCAAAATCAACTGACCGGACTGGCTGGCGCGGCCACGCAATTCAACCCGCGCCCCGGCCGGGAAAGCCTCGGGGTTGAAGCGCACATGGAACGGCAGAATCTGGTTGTTGCCGATCAGGCTGGAACTGGCGAGCAATTGCTGCGGGCGATCCTTCTCATCGATCACCAGCAGCGCCAGTTCGACTTCGGCACCGGCCGGTACGCCTTGCAGGGTGCCGCTCAGTTCCCGTTGATAAGCCGGCAACGGGCCTAGGTCGGCCGCTTCTTTGGCTTTTTTCTGCGCCTGTTGTGGCGCGGGGCCCGGCGTTGGGGGCTGAGGCTTGGGGGCGTCGCTGCCGCAGGCCACCAGCAGGCTGAAAAGACTGAGCAAAACGAGCGGACGTAACGGCATTGGCAGCTCCGGAAAAATGAAATCCATGGATCAAACGATCATGCCCGTCTGTATACCGCAAACCCTATGGCTTGTCTTGCCACGGGGATGCGCTACCATGGCCCTCCCTTTTTTTGTTGCCAGCCACCATGCACTGTCCCTTCTGCGGTGCCAACGACACCAAGGTCATCGACTCGCGTCTGGTCGCCGAGGGCGAACAGGTGCGCCGCCGGCGTGAATGCCTGGCCTGCGGCGAACGTTTCACGACGTTCGAGACGGCCGAACTGGTGTTGCCGCGCCTGATCAAAACCGATGGCAGCCGCCAACCGTTCGACGAAGAAAAACTCCGCGCCGGCATGCAGCGCGCCCTGGAGAAACGTCCGGTGAGCGTCGAGCGCCTCGAATCCTCTCTGGTCCACATCAAGCACAAACTGCGCGCCACCGGCGAGCGCGAGGTCAAATCCCTCGTGGTCGGCGAACTGGTGATGGCCGAATTGCAAAAGCTTGATGAAGTCGCCTACATCCGTTTCGCTTCGGTCTACAAACGCTTCCAGGACCTCAACGAGTTCCGCGAAGAGATCGACCGCCTCGCCCGCGAACCGGTGAAACAATGACCACCGTCGCCGAGCAGGCCATCCTCGACGCCCACTTCATGGCCCGTGCGCTGGAACTGGCGCGCAAAGGTCACTACACCACGCACCCCAACCCCCGGGTTGGCTGCGTGATCGTGCGGGACGGGCAGATTGTCGGCGAAGGCTGGCACGAACGCGCAGGCGAACCTCACGCTGAAGTCCACGCCTTGCGCGCTGCCGGTGAACTGGCCCGGGGCGCTACCGCCTACGTCACGCTGGAGCCGTGCAGTCACCACGGCCGTACACCGCCGTGCGCCGATGCGCTGGTGAATGCCGGCGTTGGCCGGGTGGTCGCGGCGATGCGTGATCCGAACCCGCAAGTGGCCGGTCGTGGTTTGCAGCGTCTGGCCGATGCCGGGATCGTCACCGCAAGCGGCGTACTGGAAGGCCAGGCACGCCAGCTCAATCAAGGTTTTCTGAAGCGCATGGAACACGGCTTGCCGTTCGTGCGGGTCAAACTGGCCATGAGTCTGGACGGTCGCACGGCGATGGAAAGCGGCGAGAGCCAGTGGATCACCGGCCCGGCGGCACGTTCGGCGGTGCAGCGGTTGCGCGCCCAGGCCAGCGTGGTGCTGACCGGTGCCGACACGGTGCTGGCCGACGGCGCGCGGTTGACCGTGCGTGCTGACGAGCTGGGACTGGATGCCGAGCAAACGGCGCAGGCCATGAGCCGTCCACCGCTGCGGGTGCTGATCGACGGGCGCCTGCGCGTGCCGCTGGATGCACCGTTCTTCAAGGCCGGCCCTGCTTTGGTCGCCACCTGCATGGCGGTCGAAGAGCAATACGCCAACGGCCCGGAATGCCTGATCGTGCCGGGTGATGACGGTCAGGTCGATCTGCATCAACTGCTGGTCGAACTGGCCAACCGTGGCGTCAACGACGTATTGGTCGAGGCCGGCCCGCGTCTGGCCGGTGCTTTTGCCCAGCTCGGTCTGGTCGATGAGTTCGTGATTTTCATCGCCGGCAAGTTCCTTGGTTCTACGGCGCGTCCGCTACTGGACTGGCCGCTGGCCTCTATGAAGGACGCCCCCGAGCTGAAAATCACTGAAATCCGCGCCGTTGGCGATGACTGGCGAGTCACTGCGATCCCTGTGCTTTCGGCGAGCGTATAATTCCCGGCCATCGCGTTAGCGCTGGCTTCGTTCTCAAGGAGAACCCCATGTTTACCGGCATCATCGAATCCATCGGCAGCATCCGTGCACTGACCCCAAAGGGCGGCGATGTACGGGTGCATGTTGAAACCGGCAAGCTCGACCTGAGCGACGTCAAGCTCGGCGACAGCATCGCCGTCAACGGCGTCTGCCTGACCGCCGTTGAGCTGCCGGGCGACGGCTTTGCTGCCGACGTCAGCCGCGAAACCCTCGACTGCACCGCCATGAACGACCTCAAAAGCGGCAGCCCGGTCAATCTGGAAAAAGCCCTGACCCCGACCACTCGCCTCGGCGGGCACCTGGTCAGCGGTCACGTTGACGGTGTCGGCGAAGTCGTTTCGCGCAGCGACAATGCCCGCGCCGTGGAATTTCGTATCCGCGCGCCGAAGGAACTGGCCAAGTACATCGCCCATAAAGGCTCGGTCACCGTCGACGGCACCAGCCTGACCGTGAACGCGGTCGATGGCGCTGAGTTCATGCTGACGATCATTCCGCACACCCTGAGCGAAACCATCATGGCGTCTTACAAGCCAGGTCGCCGGGTGAACCTGGAAGTCGACTTGCTGGCGCGTTATCTGGAACGTCTGCTGTTGGGTGACAAGGCCGCAGAGTCGACGGCCGGCAGCACGATTACCGAAAGCTTTCTGGCCCAAAACGGCTACCTCAAATCCTGACTGAAGGGGGTGCCTTGTGGCGCTCAATAGCATCGAAGAACTGGTTGAAGACATCCGCCAAGGCAAGATGGTCATCCTCATGGATGACGAAGACCGCGAGAATGAAGGCGACCTGATCATGGCCGCCGAATGCTGCAAGGCCGAACACATCAACTTCATGGCCAAGCACGCCCGTGGCCTGATCTGCATGCCGATGAGCCGTGAGCGCTGCGAACTGCTGAAGCTGCCGCTGATGGCGCCGCGCAATGGTTCCGGCTTCGGTACCAAGTTCACCGTGTCGATCGAAGCCGCCGAAGGCGTGACCACCGGCATCTCCGCCGCCGACCGTGCGCGCACCGTGCAAGCGGCTGCCGCCAAAGACGCCAAGGCTGAAGACATCGTCAGCCCGGGCCACATCTTCCCGCTGATGGCTCAGGCCGGTGGCACCCTGGCTCGCGCCGGTCACACTGAAGCCGCTTGCGACCTGGCGCGCATGGCCGGTTTCGAGCCGAGCGGCGTGATCTGTGAAGTGATGAACGACGACGGCACCATGTCCCGTCGCACCGAACTGGAAGCGTTCGCCGCCGAGCACAACATCAAGATCGGCACCATCGCCGACCTGATTCACTACCGGATGATCCACGAACGTACCGTTCAGCGGATTGCCGAGCAGCCACTGGACAGCGAACTGGGCCAATTCAATCTGGTGACCTATCGTGATTCGGTGGAAGGCGACGTGCACATGGCCCTGACGTTGGGCACGGTTTGCGCCGAAGAGCCAACGCTGGTTCGCGTACACAACATGGACCCGCTGCGCGACCTGCTGATGGTCAAGCAGCCGGGCCGCTGGAGCCTGCGCGCGGCCATGGCGGCGGTTGCCGAGGCCGGCAGCGGTGTGGTGCTGTTGCTCGGTCACCCGCTTGACGGTGACGTGCTGCTGGCGCACATCCGTGAGACCGCCGATCAGGCTGTGGTGAAAAAACCGACCACTTACAGCATCGTCGGTGCCGGTTCGCAGATCCTGCGTGACCTCGGTGTTCGCAAAATGCGCTTGATGAGCGCACCGATGAAATTTAATGCGATATCCGGTTTCGATCTGGAAGTTGTAGAATACGTGCCCTCCGAATAATGACCGGTTGTTTCCGGCCCTGTATTCGCGGCAAATAAATCACTGAGGGACGCGTAAAAGACGCGTCCCGGCTCTTTAAGAGATCTGACGAATGACCCTGAAGACCATCGAAGGTACCTTCATCGCCCCTAAAGGCCGCTACGCTTTGGTAGTGGGCCGTTTCAACAGCTTCGTGGTTGAAAGCCTGGTCAGCGGTGCAGTTGATGCCCTGGTTCGCCATGGCGTGAGCGAAAGCGACATCACCATCATCCGCGCACCTGGCGCCTTCGAAATTCCGCTGGTTGCGCAGAAAGTCGCTCAGAAAGGCGAGTTTGCAGCCATCATCGCCCTCGGTGCGGTCATTCGTGGCGGTACTCCGCACTTCGAATACGTGGCGGGCGAGTGCACCAAGGGCCTGGCCCAGGTGTCCATGGAGTTCGGCGTACCGGTTGCTTTCGGCGTCCTGACCGTTGATTCCATCGAGCAAGCCATCGAACGTTCCGGCACCAAGGCCGGTAACAAAGGTGCTGAAGCTGCCCTGTCCGCTCTGGAAATGGTCAGCCTGCTGGCGCAGTTGGAGGCCAAGTGATTAGCGACGAAAGCGATCGTTTCAACCCGCGCGAGCCACGTCCAACGGACGCCGGCAAGCCTTCGAAAAGCGAGAAGCGCCGGGCTGCCCGTCAGTTGGCAACTCAGGCGCTGTACCAGCGCCACATGGCCGGTACCTCGCTGAACGAAATCGAAGCGCAGTTTCGCGTCGATAACGATTTTACCTTTGCCGATGCCAGCTACTTCCACGACATCCTGCACGGTGTTCCGGCCAGCCTGACCGAAATCGACGCCGCGTTGGCGCCGTGCCTGGACCTGACCATCGAGGAACTCGACCCGGTTGAACTGTGCGTACTGCGCCTGTCCGCCTGGGAGCTGCTCAAACGTGTCGACGTGCCGTACCGCGTGGTCATCAACGAAGGGATCGAACTGGCGAAAGTCTACGGTTCGACCGACGGCCACAAATTCGTCAACGGCGTGCTCGACAAGCTGGCCCCACGCCTGCGTGAAGCTGAAGTGAAGGCGTTCAAGCGCTGATTGGCGTTTGAAACGGCTATGGGCGAGTTTGAGCTGATCCGCAATTTCTTCGCCGCCGCGCCCTGTGCGCAGGGCGGCGAAGGCGTTGCACTGGGAATCGGCGACGACTGCGCCTTGCTGGCGGTTGCTCCCGGAGAACAGCTGGCGATTTCCACCGATACGCTGGTGGCCGGCGTGCATTTTGCCGACCCTTGCGATCCGTTTCTGCTCGGTCAGCGCTCGCTGGCCGTCGCGGTCAGCGATCTGGCCGCCATGGGTGCTACGCCCATCGCTTTTACCCTTGCCCTGACTGTACCGACGGTGACCGCCGATTGGCTGCAAGCCTATGCCCGCGGTTTGAACCGCATGGCGCAGGATTGCGGCGTGGCGCTGGTCGGCGGTGATACCACGCGTGGGCCGTTGAGTCTGACGGTGACCGTGTTTGGGCGCGTGCCTGCGGGTCAAGCGTTGACCCGCAACGGCGCGCAACCGGGGGATTTGCTCTGTGTCGGCGGTGAACTGGGTAACGCCGCTGGCGCCTTGCCGTTGGTGCTCGGTCAGCGTGAGGCCCAGGCACATATCGCCCAGCCGCTGCTCGATCATTACTGGTCGCCACAACCGCAACTGGCCCTGGGTCAGGCGTTGCGCGGCAAAGCGACTTCAGCGCTGGATATCTCTGACGGTTTGCTGGCCGATTGCGGCCATATTGCCCTGGCGTCAAAGGTGCGGCTTGAGATTGAACGCGAGCGTGTACCGCTGTCGGATGCATTGGTCGCGTTTCTCGGTCAGCGTGGCGCCGAACGTGCGGCGTTGAGCGGTGGTGATGATTATGTGCTGGCCTTCACGCTACCGTCCGTCGAGTTGCCGACGCTGCTGGCCAATGGCTGGCCGATCCATGTGATCGGTCGCGTGGCGCAGGGCCAGGGTGTGGTGCTGCTCGATCGCGAAGGACAGGACATCACCCCGCAAATCCGGGGCTATCAACATTTTCAGGAGTCACCGTGACAGATCACCCGAAACAGGTACCGGCCGAATTCGTGCCGCCGTCGGTCTGGCGCAATCCTTGGCATTTCCTCGCATTCGGCTTCGGCTCGGGCACCTTGCCCAAGGCGCCGGGCACGTGGGGCTCGCTGGTTGCGCTACCCTTCATCCCGTTGTGGCAGATGTTGCCTGACTGGGGTTACTGGCTGATGCTCGGCATCACCATGCTGTTCGGCTTCTGGCTGTGCGGCAAAGTGGCTGATGATCTGCGGGTGCACGACCACGAAGGCATCGTCTGGGACGAAATGGTCGGGATGTGGATCACCCTGTGGCTGGTGCCGGAAGGTTGGTACTGGTTGCTGGCGGGTTTCCTGATGTTCCGCTTCTTCGACATTCTTAAACCGTGGCCGATTCGCTGGATCGACCGGCATGTCCATGGCGGCGTTGGCATCATGCTCGACGACGTGCTGGCTGGCGTGTTCGCCTGGCTGTCGATGCAAGGGCTGGTTTGGGTTTTCGCCTGATCTGAGGACTTGTCAGGGTTAAGTGAGGGACTAGGGATGGCTCGACGCTGGTGGGCGCTGTTGGTTTTTGCTCTGCTGGGCACTGTGGTCAATGCGCAGGAAGCAACGCATGCGCCAACGGTCATTCATTTGGCCAGTGAAGACTGGGCAGACTACACCGCCGCTGATGGCCATGGCTTGGCCTGGGATGTGCTGCGCAAAGTATTCGAGCCGGCCGGGGTGCAACTGGATATTCGCACTGAGCCCTATACACGCTCAGTGGGGCTGGCCCAGCGCGGCGAAATTGATGCCTGTGTGGGTGCTTATCATGATGAAGCCAGCGACCTGCTCTATCCTCGCTGGAGTTTCGACACCGATCACATCTATGCCCTGGGCCTTGCCAGCAACCCCGCGCCGACCCCCGAAACCCTGGGCAACTACCGCTTGGCCTGGGTTCGTGGCTACGACTATCAGAATTATCTTCCCAATGTGCGCAGCTTCAATGAAGTCATCCGGCGAACCGGAATTTTATCGATGCTGACCCACAATCGCGCCGACTATTACATCGATGCGCTGACGGAAGTCGATTTCGTCGTGAGTCGGGCCAACGATCCAGCGCAGTTTCGCAAAACCCATATTGCAGAGTTGCCCCTGTATCTGTGCTTCGCCAATACGTCACAGGCCCGTACGTTGATGGCGCTGTTCGACAAGCGCATGGAGCATTTGGTGAAGAGCGGTGAGCTGAAACCGATCTTCGAGAAGTGGAAGCAGCCGTATCCGTTCGAGCCGAACTGACCACAGATCTTGCGTCCAGCACTGTCCCCCTGTGGGAGCGGGCCCGCAGTTATCAAGCTTTTTGATCGTTATGCCCGATAATTCAGCCTAAGCGTCTGTAGGAACCTGCTGTTACAATGCCCGCCTGCGAATTTTCAGACTCTTTAGATCAGGAGCACACCGGTGCCTGTCGTCTTTGTCGCCGCTTCCAAGCTGCCAACGCCTTTTGCGCAATTCACCATGCACGGTTTTCTCGATGAAGCCACCGGCCGAGAGCACGTTGTGCTGAGCCTGGGTGATTTTGCCGACGGAGCCCCGGTACTCGGCCGTTTGCACTCCGAATGCCTGACGGGCGACGCCTTGTTCAGCCAGCGTTGCGACTGCGGCTCGCAACTGGAGGGCGCCCTCAAAGCCATCGCTCGCGAAGGCCGTGGCGTGTTGCTCTACCTGCGTCAGGAAGGCCGTGGCATCGGTCTGTTGAACAAGATCCGCGCCTATGAGTTGCAGGACGGCGGCGCTGATACCGTCGAAGCCAACGAACGCCTGGGCTTCGCCGCCGATCAGCGCGACTACGCCATGTGCCTGCCGATGCTCGAGCATCTGGGCGTGAAGTCCCTGCGTCTGATGACCAACAACCCGCGCAAGGTCAAAGCCTTGACCGAAATGGGTATCGTCGTCGCCGAACGCGTGCCGTTGCACACCGGCCACAATCCGCACAACAAACTTTACCTGGCAACCAAGGCCAGCAAGCTCGACCACATGATGGGCAACGAGCATCAGGGCGAGGTAGATCGGGCGTGACCCGAGGTCAGGTTCGTCGTCGTCTGAGCGTCGACTGGTGGAAATACCTGTCGCTGGCGCTGGTACCGCTGTTTTTGCTCAACGCGCTGTTTGGTCAGGGCGAGGGCGTTCTGCCGGTGCTGGCGATGCCGCTGTTCATTGCCGGCGTGGCGTCGATGTTTGTCAGCCTGAAGTTTTTCGGCCGCTATAAGCACGCATTGATCGCCACGCAAAAAGCCCTCGATAGCGCCGATGAACCAGCGGCCTGGATCGCTCTGGCAGCGGTTCGCCGTAACGCATTCCTTGCGGCAGCGTTGCCGGCGTGGATCGGCGCAGTGGCGGTATTCGTTGGCCTTGAGGCGGTACCACTGGTGCTGCTGGCGCTGTCCACTGCGGTGCTGTTCTACCTCTACCGTATCCCGCGTCAACTCGGCTGATGCGCCGTTTCTTGCTGGCGGTTCTGCTGCTGGCCGTCAGCGGCCCGGTGCTGGCGAGCCTGCGGGTCGTCAGCCTCGCACCTTCTCTTTCTGAAATCGTCGTTGAGCTGGACTCGGCTGATCTGCTGGTCGGTGTGCTGGATGCCGGCGAGCGTCCGCCTGCGATTGCCAACGTTCCCTCGGTCGGTCGTTACGGCCAACTCGACATGGAGCGTTTGCTCAGCCTCAAGCCTGATTTATTGCTGCTGTGGCCCGGCAGTGTCGGCCCGGCGCAACGCGACCAACTCAAACATCTGAATATCCCGACTTACGTGGCCGAACCGCACAATCTCGAACAGCTGTCTGCACAGATTGAAGCCATTGCCGCTCGACTGAAGCGACCCGAGCGCGGGGTGACACTGGCGGCGCAGTTGCGCAGCAAACTCGACAATCTGCGCCTGCGCTATCGCCGGGACGCGCCGCTGAAAGTGTTTTACCAAGTCTGGGACAAGCCGTTGTACACCGTCGGTGGCGGGCAGATCATCAGCGCGGCGCTTGAAGTGTGCGGTGCGCGCAACGTGTTCGCCGATCTGAGCCTGCCGGCCCCGCAGGTCAGTATCGAGGCGGTGTTGCAGCGCAATCCCGAGGTGATTGTGGCCGGCGCTCAGGCCCAGCTTGATGCCTGGAAAGCCTGGCCGCAGGTAGTGGCGGTAGCGCGTGGCCAACTGTTGCTGGTCACTGATAAAGGCTTGGAGCGCCCGAGCGGGCAGATGATCGAGGCAACCGCCAGGCTCTGCCACCTAATCGCGCCTGAGCGCTGAGACCGAGGTGAATTCTTCGACTTGCTCGCAAAGAGGCTAGCCAAAGCGGCGCAAATTCTGGATCAGCGGCCCGGCGTCCAGGTCACTCCAAACATCCACGCTCGGCCCTCTTCGCGATAGCCATACTGATTGCCGTCATAACTGTAGTTCGCCCGGCTGTAACCCTTGTCCAGCACGTTATCCACCTTCAACTCCAGCTTGATCTCGCGGTTCAGCGTCCAACTGCTGCGCAATCCGAACAGCGCGTATCCGCCCAATGGCTGCTGATTTTTCAGGTCGTCGTAACTGCTGCTGATCGCCTGCCAACTGGCGCCGAGGCTCAGTCGATCGAACTGCCGATCCAGATCCCAACTCAACGTGCGTCGCGCCCGACGTGCCAAGGTGTGCCCGGTTTCGCGATCACGCGGATCGATGATCGCCACGCCGAGATTGCTCTGCCAGCCGAACAGCTCCTGTTTCAGCGCCGCTTCGAAACCGTTGATTCGGGCTGAGGCCACGTTCTGCGGCCGCGAGTTGCTGCCGAAAATGATCGCGTCCTCAAGGTCGGTACGGTACAGCGAGGCTTCCAGGCGGGTGCTGTCGTTCAACTGGCTGCGCCATTGCAGTTCGTAGCTTTTCGAGGTTTCCGGTTTCAGGTTCGGGTTGCTGAACTCCGGGTAGTACAGGTCATTGAAGGTCGGTGCGCGGAACCCTTCGCTGTAGCTGAGCAGCAAATCGTTGTCCGGGTTCAGCGGCAGGGTGAACGTGCCGCTCCAGGTGTTCTGGCTGCCGAACTGCTGGTTGTCGTCGTGGCGCAGGCCCAGTTCGGTGGAGAAGCTGTCAGCCTGATAACGATGCTGGATGAACGCGGCGCGGTTCCAGCGGCTGTTCTCGTCGAACGCGGTGCTGCTGTTGACGCGGTCTTCGTACCAGTCGCCGCCCAGAATCAGGCTGTTGCGCGTATCCAGGGTCAGGTCGTTCTGCCAGTTCAGCGAGTCGCGGTAGGTGTTGAACACCGTGCGCTCGTCGCTGAGCTTGTCGAGCGTCTTCTCGCGGTTTTCGGTATGGCCGAACTCGACGCGGGTTTTCCAGGTTTCATTGATCCGTGCGTCGAGGTAAGTGCTGACGCTACTGACGTTGAAATCGCTGTACGGCTGTTGTTGCACAGACTCAAACGTGTTCATGTCGAAACGGCCGAACGGGTTGTCGAACTCGCTCTTGCCTCGGTTATCCAGCAGGTTCGCGCCGACTTCGACGTCCTCGGTCAGCGCATGGCTGAGGCTCAGACTGACGGACTTGTTGCGGTAAGCGTCGTGATCGCCGTCGCTGGGGTAGGACTCGTGTGTGCGGTCAATCCCGGCGGTTTCATCCAGGCTGGCACCCAGATTGAAGCGGGTTTTGTCATCGCCACCGGACAAGCCAAGGCTGCGCTCCCAGATCTGATGGCTGCCGAAACCGACGTGCAGGCGTGGCTGCAAGCCTTGCTCAGTGCCGCGTCGGGTGAAGATCTGAATCACCCCGCCAATCGCATCGCTGCCGTAAATCACCGAACGCGAACCGCGCAGCACTTCGACGCGTTCGATCTGCTCGATGTTCAAGTGCTGCAGGTTGCTGTCGCCGGAAGTGGAACTGCCGATGCGCTGGCCATCGACCAGTACCAGGCTCTGCGCCGACTGCGTGCCGCGGATGTAAATGCCCGGCAGGCTGCCGCGCCCACCGGTTTGCGCCACCTGCACGCCGGGCACGCGCCGCAAAAGATCGGGTACGTCGCTGGGTTGCAGGCGGTCGATGTCTTCACGGGTGAACACCGTGTTGGCGGCGCTGCTGTCGTTGCGCGCTTCGACCTGACGGTTGGCGCTGATCAGCGTGTCCGGCAGTTTCAGGGCCTGATCGCGTTCGAAGGTGTCAGCGAGGGCGCTGGTGGCAGGCAACAGAAGGAAGGGCAGGGCGAGGCGCGAGAGGTTCATCGGTGATCCGTAGGTCTTTCAGGTGTACACAAACCAAATGTGGGAGCGGGCTTGCTCGCGAAAACGCAGTGTCAGTCATCTCAATATTTGACTGATCCGGCGCTTTCGCGAGCAAGCCCGCTCCCACAGGGTATTGCGTTTATTTGTTGAGCAGTGCCAGACGCTCGCGAATCGACGCTTCGATCCCGGACTCATCCAGCCCGCATTCGGCCAGCATCTGCGCCGGTTTCGCGTGCTCGACGTAAATATCCGGCAAGCCCAGGTGCAGCATCGACTTGAGGATATTTTCGCGTGCGAGAAATTCGCTGACTGCACCACCGGCGCCGCCCATGATTGCGTTCTCTTCGATCGTCACCAGCAGCTCGTGGCTGCCGGCAATTTCGCGCACCAGTGCTTCATCCAGCGGTTTGACGAAGCGCATGTCGACCACGGTGGCATCGAGCGTCTCGGCGACTTTCAGCGCCTCGGCAAGTTGCACGCCGAACACCAGCAGAGCGACTTTGCTGCCCTGACGACGGACGATGCCTTTACCGATTTCGATCGGCTCGAGATCTTTCTCGATGGTCGCATTCGGGCCCGTGCCGCGAGGGTAACGTACAGCCGCAGGGCCGTTGTAGCGGTGGCCGGTGGTGAGCATTTTGCGCAGTTCGTTTTCATCGCTCGGGGTCATGATGACCATGCCCGGGATGCAGCGCAGGTACGACAGATCGAAGCTGCCAGCGTGTGTCGGGCCGTCTTCACCCACTAAACCTGCGCGGTCGATGGCGAACAGCACGTCGAGATTCTGCACCGCCACATCGTGAACGAGCTGGTCATAACCGCGCTGAAGGAACGTCGAGTAGATCGCCACCACCGGTTTGGCGCCTTCGCAAGCCATGCCGGCAGCGAACGTCACCGCGTGTTGCTCGGCAATGGCCACATCGAAGTAGCGCAGCGGGAAACGTTCGCTGAACGCCACCAGATCCGAACCTTCCTTCATTGCCGGGGTAATCCCGACCAGACGCGGATCCGCTGCTGCCATGTCGCACAGCCATTGGCCAAACACCGCCGAATACTTTGGCCCGCCAGCCTTTTTCGGCGCAGCGGCCGGGGCGTCGACAGGTTCAAGTTTGGTAATTGCGTGATAACCGATCGGGTCGACTTCCGCCGGGGCGAAGCCTTTGCCTTTTTTGGTGACGATGTGCAGGAACTGCGGGCCTTTCAGATCGCGCATGTTGCGCAGGGTGGCGATCAGGGTCGGCAGGTCGTGGCCGTCGATCGGGCCGATGTAGTTCCAGCCCAGCTCTTCGAACAGGGTGCCAGGCACCAGCATGCCTTTGGCGTACTCCTCGGTGCGGCGGGCGATTTCCCAGGCGCCGGGCAGGCGCGACAGCACTTTCTTGCTGCCTTCACGCATGCTCGCGTAAGTGCGGCTGGACAGGATCTTCGCCAGGTAATTCGACAGACCGCCGACGTTGCGCGAGATTGACATGTCGTTGTCGTTGAGGATCACCAGCATGTTGGCGTTCACCTCCGGCGCGTGGTTCAGCGCTTCGAAGGCCATGCCGGCGGTCAACGCGCCGTCGCCAATCACGGCAATCGCCTTGCGATCGCTGTTCTGCAGACGAGCGGCAATCGCCATACCCAGCGCCGCGCTGATCGAGGTGCTGGAGTGGCCGACGCCGAAGGTGTCGTATTCGCTCTCGGCGCGGCGCGGGAAGGCCGCTATGCCGTCCTTCTGGCGCAGGGTGCCCATGCGCTCGCGACGGCCGGTGAGGATTTTGTGCGGATACGCCTGATGACCCACGTCCCACACCAGCCGGTCATCCGGGGTGTCGAAGACGTAATGCAGCGCGATGGTCAGCTCGATGACGCCCAGGCCGGCACCGAAATGCCCACCGGTCTGACCGACCGTGTAGAGCAATTCCAGGCGCAACTCATCGGCCAGGGTTTCCAGCTCGGCTTCGCCTAACCGGCGCAGGCCGTCCGGCGTGTTCGCGCGGTCGAGCAGGGGCGTGGTCGGGCGCTTGCGGGGAATCTCATGAAACGTCGTGGGCATCAGGCGAATCGTTATAGGTATAGAAGAGGCGGCAGTTTACCTGATGCATCGCCCCCTGCCCACGCGTTGGTCTTCTTTGGCGGATTTGCCGTCAGTGGCGGCGCTCGACGATATACCGGGCCAGCTCGCGCAAAGGCTCGGCTGCCGCGTCAAACGGTCGCAGGGCGTGCAGAGCCTGATCGCGCAACTCCAGGGCATAGGCCTTGGCCGCGTCCAGACCCAGCAGGGCCGGGTAGGTCGGTTTGTCGCGGGCGATATCGGCGCCCTGGCGCTTGCCGAGGGTGGCGGTATCGCTTTCGACGTCGAGGATGTCGTCCTGCACCTGAAAGGCCAGTCCGATGGCCTGTGCATAAGTCTGCAGGGCGTTGAGTTCATCCTGCTCGGCACGGCCGCTGGCCAGGGCGCCGAGTTTGATGCTGACTTCGATCAGCGCGCCGGTCTTGTGTCGGTGCATCTGTTCGAGGGCTTGCTGATCGAGCTTCAGCCCGACCGAGCCGAGGTCGATGGCTTGACCGCCGACCATACCCGCCGGGCCTGCGGCGTGAGCCAGCGCAGTGACCATTTGCAGGCGAATGTCGGCACTCAGATCGCTCAGGTGGGGGGCGAGCAGGGCGCTGAATGCCAGGCTCTGCAAGCCGTCACCGGCGAGTATCGCGCAGGCTTCATCGAATTTTTTGTGCGTGGTCGGCTGACCGCGACGCAGATCGTCGTCGTCCATTGCCGGTAAATCATCGTGCACCAGCGAGTAAGCGTGGATCAGTTCAACGGCGCACGCTGCGCCGTTGGCCTGCTCAGCCTTGCCACCGAGCGCTTCGCACGCGGCGTAGGCCAACAGCGGACGCACGCGTTTGCCGCCGTTCATCACGCTGTATCGCATGGCCTCATAGAGGCGCGCCAGTTCTGGCAACGGGGCGTTGAACAGGCTTTGCAGTGCCGCGTTGACCCGGGCCTGGCTGGTCGCCGAATACGCTGCAATCATTCTGGCTGTTCCGCGTCGAAGGGTTCCTCGGCGAGTTCGCCATCACGCTCCAGCAGCACTTGCACCTTCTGCTCGGCCTGGGCCAGCGCTGCCTGGCAGTCACGGGTCAGCCCGATGCCCTGCTCGAAAGCGGTCAGCGAGTCTTCCAGCGACAATTCACCGTTCTCCAGACGCTCGACCAATGTTTGCAGGTCGGCGAGGGACTGTTCGAAATCCAGTGCAGCTTTTTTGCGGGCCATGGCGGCTATTTCCGGTTGACGTTAAACCGGCGCGACACTAGCAGATAGGGGGTTTATGGGCAAATGAGCGGGGACGCGTTAATGATCGGGTATGACGAAATATCTAGCTGATCAAACGAAGCAATATGTAGCGGAAAGGTGCCTCCTTCAAAAAATCATCCGCGACCAGAGGTTGTTCTTGCAGCAGGCTAACAAAGGCTTTTATCCATTTTTCCCGTTCAAGAACGAGCGCAGCGCTTTGAAGGCCAAGCATATCTCTCGTTTGACGAACCACATGCTTCTCCCTTCTGCTGAGAGTAGGCATAGGCTCCAGTGAGCCATCCGACGACAGTGAGAACTGTTCGTTACAGCCGGGTGCAGGCTCAATCGGAAGGAGCCGGTCACCCTTTCGTTGGCCGCACCCATCTGACCGAATACATCCGTGTGCATAGTTGGTATAGGTGAACGTCAAGTGAGGATGCCCATCATTGCCGCGCTTGGGCTTGATGTGGTCGATTTGTCCAGTATCGGCTTCCAATGGCGTTTCGCAGTAGGCACAAAGCCCACCCTGATCGTGATGGAGACTTGCCTTCACGATTTTTTTCACCAAGTGAAAAGCAGCGCCATCGAATTCATTTGGCCCTGCTTGTGGATAGGCAGCATTGAAGTCCAGAAGCGCTTGCGGCATTACGGGGTTGTGAGCCAACTCAATCATTGCGCGTCTTCCTGACTTGCGCCGCAAGGAATGTCCAGAGCGTCATATCGGCTTCGGAGATTTCATAACCCGCTTCGTCCAGTTCCTGTTTCAACTGTTGCGCTTGCGGAGTCATGCCCGCGCCATCTCGAAATAGCTGTTCATAGGCGTGCGCTGTTTCGACTATCGGCATCGGTGGACGGGTGCTCACATTCATGACCCCGGCCAGGGCATCTCCTGACTTCTGTGCCAAAGGACTCATTGCCGGTTGTTCCGAGATCCATCCTTGTTCGTCTCTATGAATCACACGGATCTGTTCACGGTTCACGGTGGTCAGTACTTGAGGACTATGCGTGCTCACGATGAACTGGATCTTGGGAAATGCCCTGCGTAAGGCTGCCAGAACTTGTTGTTGCCAGGCAGGATGCAGATGCAGGTCGACTTCATCAATGAGAACAATGCCTTCTGTCAGCAAAGGCGCCTGATCTTGAAACTGACCATTCAAGCGTGCACAACGAAAGGCCATGTCGGCGGTAAGCGAAATCATGGCTCGAACACCATCGCTGAGCAGGCTGATAGGTAACAGTCCATGATCTGGGTGGGACATTGCGAGATCTTCGAAACTGAGGCTGTAATGAAAGTTACTCCACCCTTCATTCTCCAGAACCAGATTCACGGCATTTTGAATCCCGGCGATTCTGGGTTGTAGATCTGACTCTTCATACCCCGGTAATTCCCGCTGCTGGAGAAGTGCCATTGTCGCCTTGCGCATCCATTGCTGCATTTGTACAAAGTTGGAAGCAGAGGACAGGCAGTCTTCATAGCCCATGGTTCGGCTGGCGCTAACCACGGCTTTACGCGAGCTATTGTTATGGGTTATCCACAATCGTCCGGCAGGGTAATAGCTAACCAGCGGCAAGGCTGTTGCTACTTTGGAACGCAGCGAGTCCTGGAGTTTTTTGCCCCAGTTCGCCAGAGCGGATGCTTCTTTTGTCGTAGTACGGCTTTTGGGGCCATGCAATGCTCTTTGCCACTCGATATCTGGCTCCTCAAGCGCTGCATCGATAATGACAGGAAAGTTTTGTTCATTTTCGAAACTGTTGCCCAGACGCACATAACGAGCGTCTGTCCGCTCGATATGTTTGGATTTTCCCATATCAAAAGCACCGACAAATGGTCCAAGAGCGGTTGCGATGGCCTCAAGAATTGTAGTTTTACCTTGCCCGTTACGTGCGGCAATGACCGTCAGTTCAGGATGGAAATCGATTTCGATCTCTTCGAATCGACGGAAATCCTTTAATTTCAGTTTGCGCAGCTTCACAGGTCCACCTCTGGTCTCCTACCGTCCTTGCCGACGGTTTTTCTGGCAGTAGTTGACCATGAGATGACCTTGAGCTCCAGTTGAAATAGTGCTTTGAGTTCGCGCCAGTCATGCCTCTGGCCAAGGCAAAACCGGAGGTCTTGCCAGCCAGGATTGGCCATTTCGCGTGGGGTGATTGGATCAGGCTGCTTATTCGGCTCATTTCGTGAGCCGAATAAGCCCGCTATTCGGCTCACACCCAATAAATGTGCGTGATTCCCACCGCAAAAGCAGATGTATCCGATTGTTAAAAAACTACTAAATCGCTACTCTTCGCGCCTTCTACGACCTGGCAGTCACGGGTCTTTCAGACGAAACGCAGTTTCCACCGCTGTGAAGTACCGAGGATCGGGTGCAAGGTTTCGTTCAGGCATGGCAGGAGGCGTTACATGCGTTCATTTCTTTGGCTGCTGATCGGGTTGGCCTGCGCGCCTGCGCTGCTGGCCGCGCCGACGGCTGAGATGTCCGAGCCGGTGGGTGGCTGGCGCTATCACGGGTTGCTTGATCGCAGTGAAAACCCGCAAGTCGCCTATCCGACGCCGCCAATCGATCGCGGCATCCAGCGCAATCGCACGATGATTCAAGGCCAGCTCAAGGCCATCGGCCACATGCGCCCGCCGCACAGTCTCGCTGTGAATGGCAATCCGCTGAATTTGTACACCGACGATCAGGGGCGTTTCGCCCGGCCGTACGCGTTCGGCGCCGGTTCCAACAGTGTCGAAGTGATCAGCGCCGAAGGCCAGTCGCTCAAGCGCGTGCAATTTTATGAAGCAAATAACCTGCGCACGCCGGCGCGAATTCGTCTTGTCTTGGGGTGGGACGATCCGAAAGCCGAACTCGATCTGCACATTGTCACGCCTGACGGTCAGCATGCGTTCTGGGCGCGGCCGGCGCTGAGCAATGGCGGCGGTCTGGACCCGGATGGCGTCGATGGCCCCGGCCCGGAAATGTTCACCATGACCGCTCCGCTGCACGGTACCTATCTGGTTTACGTCAACTATTGGGGCAACTTCGGCAACGGCGGCTATAACTTCGAGGAGACCAGCAACCAGAACGAGGTGATCACCTCGCAAATTACGCTGGTACTCAACGAAAACACTGTCGACGAAAAACGCGAGACGTTCATCGTGCCCCTGCGGGCGATCGGTGATCTGCTGCTGGTCAAGACTTTCAACTATTAAGCATCCCGCAACACGGATGAACTTCGGGTTTTGTGAATATGAGTGATAACGCTGCTTCTCCGGCCGTCCCGACACCGGCCGGCAAACCTTCCCGACGCTGGCCGGCGCTGCTGATCGGGCTATGCCTGGTGGCCGGCGTGGCGGGTGGTTTTGGCTGGCTGCTGCTCAAGCCCAAAACACCGCCGGCCGAGCTGGCCAGTGACAAGCTCGGCCTGAGCCGTCCCGATGCGCTGCTGGAAACCCGCTCCCTGAGCCAGTTGCCCAAAGACCTGCTGACGGTGCCGTTTCTCAAAGCCACGCTTACCGAAGATTTCGTTTTCTATTACGAAACCCACGGCGACCGACTCGGGCTGATCGGCAGCCTGCGCCGGATCATTTACGAGCACGACCTGAAACTGCAGGACAGCCTGATCGAGCAGCTTTTTGATCAACCGGCAGACGTAGCACTATGGCGCGGGGCTGATGGCCGGTTGAAGGATTTCCTGTTGGTGATGGATCGCGGCGGGCTGGCGAAACTGCTGGAGCCTTTGGCGAAAGTGGCGCTGGATGACACGCAGCTCAGCGTGTTCGGCAAACTTGAAGTCGGCAGCGACGAGGTGCCGCTTTATCAGCTCAGCTACAACGCCAGTAAATCCCTGTTGTTCGCCTCGCATGGCGACAAACTGGTGGTGCTGTCCAATCCTGCGAAATACTACGAGGCAGAAAACGGCGCATCCGCAGAGTGGGGGCACGTTTCGTCTCAAGCGCTGGCGGCACTGCTCAATGGCGACAAACTGTTCCCGCAAGCGTTCGGCCTGCCGGCCAAGGCGCCAGAGATCAAACAACGCCTGTCGGTGAATTCCAGCGTGCTCGCCATGGGGTATCAGCGCTTTATCCCGAACTTCGCCGGGCTGCGTTTCGACATGGACGACAAGGGCTGGCACAGCTACCTGGCCATGGACGAGCTGGACAACCAGCCGGACTTCGATTTCAAACCGGTGTGGCAAGCCATGCCGCTGGGCGCCAGTGCCTGTGTGACCTTGCCGGTGGCGGCCGAACCGCAGAAACCGCTGTTGGTGAAACTCGGCGCCGAAGAGGCGGTAGCGCAGACACTCACCGAACACGTGGCTGGCGCGGCGGGCCTATGCTGGTACGCCGATTCGCGGCTGTACACGCCACTGTTGGTCGCCAGTTTGAAGGATGAGGGCAACAGCCAATTCGACGGTGATCTCGGCAAACTGTTTGGCTCGATGGTCGGCGCCTTCGAGCCCAACGTCGAAGAAAGTGTCTTCCCGGTGATCGAGAAGCAAGAAGGCCAAAGCCATGTCTGGCGGCGTCAGGTCAGCTCGAATTTCGGCCCATACGCAGCAAAAACCGCCGAGAACCCGGACGCGATCAGTGGTCGGGCGTTCATGAACGTCAGCCTCGCCCGCCACGGTTCGACGCTGCTGTTTTCCCTCGACGACAAACTGGTCGACAAAGCGCTCGGCACCCTCGACAAACGCTTCCCGCCGATGGCCGATGTGCTGCCCAAAGACGTACTGATGCCGATCTATTTCGGCCCTGACTCGATGGCGCAACTGATGCAGCAGGAAACCCTCGACAGCCTGCCGCAGGACATGGAACCGGTGTTCTACAACGCCGCGCAAACCTACCTGATCCCGAAACTGCGCACCCTCGGCGGTTATGGCAAATATGCCCTGACGTTGCCCGAAGGCAGCGAACCCGACGGCCACTGGCAATGGCTGCCGCTGGAATGGAAAGCGCTGTGACGGCACTGATCCGCAGCCTAGGCCTGCTCGCGCTGTTGCTCAGCGCGGGTGCCCGCGCCATGGAGGCACCGGCGCTCGATCCGGCGCAATCACAGGTGTTCCGCGCCTGGTTTGTCCGCATCGCCCAAGAGCAATTGAGCCAGGGGCCGAGCCCGCGTTGGTACCAGCAGGACTGCGCCGGCCTGGTGCGTTTCGCTGCCAACGAAGCGCTGAAAGTCCATGACAACAAATGGCTGCGCAGCAATGGCCTGTCCAACCGCTATCTGCCGCCGGAGCTGTCGCTGAGCGATGACCAGCGCAAGCTCGCCCAGCAATGGCAACAGGGCGGGGGCAAAGTCGGGCCGTACGTCAACGCAATCAAACTGATTCAGTTCAACAGTCATCTGGTCAGCCGTGACGTGTCACAGGCGCGCCCCGGTGACCTGATGTTTTTCGATCAGGGCGACGACCAGCACCTGATGATCTGGATGGGCCGCTACATCGCCTATCACACCGGCACCACAACCCCCACTGACAACGGCATGCGTTCGGCAAGCCTGCAGCAACTCATGACATGGAAGGACACCCGATGGATACCCGACGCAGCCAACCCCAACTTCATCGGCGTCTATCGACTGAACTTTCTCTCCCAATGACCGGTGCCCGCATGTTGCGACTCTGCGCAAAAATTCCTCTGTTGCTGGCACTGCTGCTGCTGCCGCTGGCGACTGTCAATGCCGACGATTCGGTCGAACCGAGCGGTTACACGCCGGTGTCCGGTGAAAGCTTCTTCCTGCTGGCCGACAGCAGTTTTGCGGCGGACGAACAGGCGATGGTGCGCCTCGAAGCACCGGGCCGTGACTACCGTCGTTTCCGCATGGAACCCTACGGTGGCGCCGACATTCGCGTGTATCGCATCGACAAGCCACTGGATTTCCTCAAACGCCAGAAGAACCTGCACCGCGTGGTCAGCGATGGCCAGTTCAAGGGCGAAGGCCTGTCCAACACCCTCGCGTATCTGTGGGACAACTGGTACCGCAAATCGCGGCGGGTGATGCAGCGTGCGTTCTCCTACGAGTCGCGCAAACAGGTCACCGAAGAAGTCCCGGAACTGAAGATGGGCAACGCCATCGCCGCACCGACCCCGTATGACGCGCAACCGCAATTCGCACTGATTCCGGGTTTGCCGGTGGTCAGCCAGTTCCGTTATCCGCTGTGGCAGGCCAAACCGATCCAGCCGCCGGCCGGGGTCAATCTGGCCGGCTCCTCCAGCGATTTCGTCAGCGTCGCGCCGGGCAACGTCTACATTCCGCTGGGCAACCTGAAACCCGGTCTGTACCTGGTCGAAGCGCTGATCGGCAAATACCGCGCAACCACCATGGTGTTCGTCTCCAACACCGTGGCGGTGAGCAAAATCGCCGGTGATGAATTACTGGTCTGGGCGGCGCGCAAGCACGAAGGCAGTTCGGTGCCGAAGGTCAATGTGCTGTGGACTGACGGCCTCGGCGTGATGAGCAGCGGTGCTACTGATGCCGAGGGTTTGCTGCGCCTGAAACACGTCAGCCCTGAGCGTTCATTCGTGATCGGCGAGGACGAAGAGGGCGGGGTGTTCGTCTCTGAAAACTTCTATTACGACAGCGAAATCTACGACACCAAGCTCTATGCGTTCACCGACCGCCCGTTGTATCGCCCGGGCGACTGGGTGTCGCTGAAGATCGTCGGTCGTGAGTTCAAGAACGCACGGGATTCGGTGCTGCCGGGTGCGGCGGACGTCAACGTCAGCGTGCTCGACGCCACCGGCACCGAACTGCAACGAATGGATCTGAAGCTCGATTCGAAGGCCGGCACTCAGGGCCGTTTCCAGTTGCCGGACAACGCCGTGGCCGGTGGTTATGAACTCCGTTTCAACTACAAGGATCAGGCGTACAGCAGTGCGTTCCGTGTGGCGGAGTACATCAAGCCGCACTTCGAAATCTCGCTGAATCTGGCCAAACAGGATTACCGCACCGGCGAACCGGTCAAAGGCAGTCTGGTGTTGCTGTACCCGGATGGCAAACCGGTGGCCAACGCCAAACTGAGCCTGAGCCTGCGCGCCCAGCAACTGTCGATGGTCGACAACGAACTGCAATACCTGGGGCAATTCCCGGTGGAATTGACCAGCACCGAACTGACCACCGACAGCAAGGGCAACGCCAGCCTCGACCTGCCGGCCGCCGACAAACCGAGCCGCTACATGCTCACCGTGTTCGCCAGCGATGGTGCGGCGTATCGGGTCAAGACCACCAAGGAAATCCTTATCGACCGTGGCGCCGCGAGTTTTCGCTTGAGCGCGCCGCAACGCTTCAGTGCGGTCGGCGACAAAGTCGCGTTCAGCTACGCCAACGAAGGTGGCAGCGAGCAAAGCAAAGCCGTGACGCCGAGCTCTTATGGCTGGGTGCGTCTGGAGGATCAGAGCACGGGCGAAGGCAAACTGGCGGCCAGCGATAAAGGCTTCAGCCTCGCTTTTGAACGTCCGGGCACCTACAACCTGACCTTGAAAGATCAGCACGGTCGCGTCCTCGGCGTTAACGCGCATTCGGTCACCGGCGACGGCGTCAAAGCCGTGCCGGGCACCGTGGAAATCGTCCTCGATAAACCCGAGTACAAGGCTGGCGATGAAGCGCTGGCGCTGATCACCTTCCCGGAACCGGTCAGCGATGCCTTGCTGTCGCTGGAGCGTGACAAGGTCGAAGCCACCGCGCTGCTGGCCAAGGGCGGCGACTGGCTGACACTGGAAAAACTCAGCGACACCCAATACCGCGCACGCATCCCGGTGAAGGACAACTTTGCGCCGAACCTGACCTTCTCCGTGCTGTACACCAAGGGCGGTCAGTACAGCTTCCAGAATGCCGGGATCAAAGTGGTCGCGCCGCAAATCGACGTGGCGATCAGCACCGACAAAGCGGTGTATCTACCAGGCGACACCGTCACCGTCGACCTGACCACGCAGTTCGCCGGCAAAGCCGTACCGGCGCACCTGACCGTCAGCGTCGTCGATGAAATGGTCTACGCGCTGCAACCGGAAGTCGCGCCGAGCATCGACCAGTTCTTCTACCACCCACGCCGCAACAACGTGCGCACCAGCGCCAGCCTGTCGTTCATCAGTTACGACGTAGCGTTGCCGGGCAGTCCTGGCGCGCCGGGCAAGGCCAACCGCAGCGAGCGTGGCGTGAAAGTGCTGGAGCGTCCGCGTCGCGAAGACGTCGACACCGCCGCATGGCAACCTGAGTTGCTGACCGGCGCCGACGGCAAAACCCGTTTCACTTTCAAAATGCCGGACTCGCTGACCCGCTGGCGCATCACGGCTCGGGCGATTGCCGATGACGGTCAGGTCGGGCAGAAGAAACAGTTCGTTCGTTCGGAAAAACCGCTGTACCTGAAGTGGAGCGGGCCGAGCAAACTCCGTAAGGGCGATCAGCCGCAACTCGGTGTATTCGCCTTCAGTCAGGCCGAGAAACCGGTCAAGGCTGAACTGGTGACCCATTACGCCGGCGCCGAACAACGCCTGCCGGTGACCCTGAATAACGGCATCAACTATGTGCCGCTGCCGGCATTTGCGTTGGCTTCGGGCGAGTGGACAGCGGAACTGGTGCAGGACGGCAAAATCGCTGATGCCTTGGCCGTGCGCTTGAGCGCGACCGGCGATGGCTGGCAAGTGACGCAGACGCAAAGCCTTGATGTAGCCAGCGGCGACACGCCGTTGAGCCTGCCGGCGGACGCCACCGATATTCGCCTGCGTCTGGATGACAGCCCGCAAGCGCTGTTCCGTTCTGCCCTCGACGATCTGCTGAGCTACCCGTACGGCGGCGTCGAGCAAACCGCCAGCCGTTTGCTGCCACTGAGCATCGCCTATCCATCGCTGGCCTCGAGCCCGCAGATCCGTGATCGCTTGCGCCTGATCATGCAAAACAGCCGCCTACGTCTGGTGCAAATGGCCGGGCCATCGGCGAGCTTCACTTGGTGGGGCTATGCCGGTGAACCCGATGCATTCCTCACCGCTTATGCGTACTACGCCGACTGGAACGCCAGCCAGGTGCTGGAACTGACCTTGCCGCCAGAGCACTGGCAGCGAGTGTTGGAGGTTTACGCCAAACAGGCGCCGAACACGCCGTTGCTGCAACGGGCGCTGATATTGTCGTTCGCCAGGCAAATGCGCTTGCCGGTCAACACGTTGCTCAGCGGTTTGATGGAGGATCTGGCGAGGGCCGGTGAAGGTAATGCCGAGACGCTGATGGACGACGGCCAGGACAGCCTGGTGATGAGCGATCCGGATTCGGCATTGGGTCTGGCAGCGGCGCGGGTCTTGACCGCCTCGCTGGCCACGCAATCGAAAGTGCCGTTACCTGAAGCCTTCAGTCGTCAGGTGAGTGCGGCACAACAGCGTCTGGCCGTCAGCTCGCAGCCGTTTGCCGAAGCGCTGAACCTGTCGCTGCAAGCGTTTGATCAGCCCCGTGCGACGGCGTTGTTGCAGCGTCTGCTGCCACAGCAATCGACCCTCGAACGTGCGCTGGCGCTGAGCTGGCTGCAACGCAGCATCGCCCAGGCGTCGCCGACCATCGCCCTGACACCGGGTGAAGGCTGGAAGAAAAATTACGGCGCAACCGGTGAGATGTACTGGACGTGGCAGGGCAATGCAGCGGTGCCAAGCGTGTTGACGGTGTCTGGCACTCAAGAGCGTCCGCTGCGTGCGGCGCTGAGTTTCCAGACCCAGCAACCGGCCGTCGATCCGATGGCGGTGACCATCACCCGTCGCCTGTCGCGACTGGTGCCGGGCGACGAAGCGTTCACTTTCAAACTGGAGCCGGTCGGCACCAAACCGCTGTCCAGCGACAGCCTGTATCTGGACGAAGTGATCCTCACCAGCAAAGCGCCCAAACCGCTGCGCTACGGCATGCTCGAAGTGCCGCTGCCACCGGGCGCCGATGTCGAGCGCACAACGTGGGGTATCAAGTTGCAGGGCAAGGACGGTACCGAACCGACCTCGCTGGAGAAGGCGCGTTTCGAGCCGGGACAACTGGCCTACGCGGTGCCGGTGGATGCCCTGAGCGGCGAGTTGCGTCTGCGCCATTTGGTGCGCTTCTCGCAGAAGGGCCGGTTCAACCTGCCGCCGGTGCGTTTCACTCAGGTGTACGCGCCACAGCATCAAGCCCAGGAAGCGAAAGCAGTCCTCGGTCAGGTCACGGTCAACTGACATGACCCGGTCGCTGCTGTGGCTGCTGTTGTGGATGATTCCTGCGCTGGCGACGGCGCAGGATGAGCCACTGCGCGTGGCGTACAAAGGTGATCTGTTGTCACTGAGTACGACGCAACTGATTGCTCGTGAACCGTTGCCTTCGACCCTGGATGCGCCGCTGGGCAGTCTTTGGAAGCTGTTTGTCTACGCGTGGCTGGTGGATACCGGCGCTCGGGAGCCGGCATATGAATGTCGCGGGCAGTCGAAAGAGGAAGTCTATTGCTGCTCGGCGGGCGGCAAGATCGAGCGGGATCAGGCGTTGGTGAAGTCGTGTGGGCTGTATTTCGAGCCGGCGCGGTTGGGGATTTCTTCCGGCGATTGGCGAACCTACTGGCAGGCGCGTAAGGCGCCATTGTGGTTGCAGGATTTGCCGTCGGTGCAACCGGCCACGCGGGTTTCGGTGAGTGAGTTGCTGAGCGTTCTGGCGTTGCTGCCAGCTCAAGAACAGATGCGCCGCGTGTTGCTCGACGTGGTGCTCAATGCTGCCGACGGCAATGTCGTCGGAGAACTCGGCGCGCGCTTGCGGGTGAAAACCTGGAGCTGGCTCGGCGATCACGACCGGCAGTCGCGGCAGGGCGGATTTGCCGGATGGACAGCGGACGGCTCGCCGGTTTGGGCCGGAGGGCGCGGCACCAGTCAAATGGTTTTACGGCATTACGGTGCTGCGTTGGCGACGGTGTTGCCGGTTGCGTGGCCGGCAGAGGCGAGGCGTTGTGTCGAAGTCGGACTGTTCTCGCGCTATCCCGTTGTACGGGTTCTGGCGGGCGAACGGGTCGTGACGTCTGGCCCGTTGCAGGGCGACTACCGTGTTGATTTCGCCAACGGCAACGCGCTGGATATCCACAGCGACGGCGAACTGTTTCTGCTCAATGACAAACTCGTCGCAAGGCTGGATCGCGAAGAATACGTCGCCCGTGTCCTTGATCGCGAAGCCAAACCCGAACCTGGCGAAGCCGCCAAAGCACTGGCCGTGGCGATCCGTACCTATTTGCTGCAAAACGCCACGCGCCACGGCGATTGCCTGAGCATCGACGACAGCAGCAATCGCCAGCGGGTTGCTCCACGCCCGGCATCGGCGCAATCGCGCAACATCGCCGCCTGGACGGCCGATCTGGTGTTGGCTGGCAGCACCGTCACCTATCACTCCGACCAACCCGGCCCGGACAAACTCGCCTGGCAGCAAGCCGTCGAACAAGCCAACGCTGGCCAGCGCTACGACGCAATCCTGCTCCATGCCTATCCCCGCGCCAGCCTCAGCCGCTGGGACAACCCGGTCGCTTCCTGCGAAGCACTGCCCGCCGCGCAAGACTGGCTGCAAAAACAGCGACGCGGCTGGCGTCAGAAGCTTGAAAGCGAAACCGGCTACAACGAAGTCAGCACGTTCGCCGTGTGCAAACTCGCGTTCGGCCGCCCCTTTGTCGACCGCGAACGCCAGCGCATCTATGTGCGCGGCGTACTGACCTTGCAAGACCGCCTCGACCTGACCCACGAATATCTGCACCTGGCCTTTGAAGCGCATCCCAACGGCCAGGATGAAACCTACATCGAAGGGCTCGCCCGTCACCTTTTGCTGGAATAGACCATGACACTCCGTTATCCACAGGTCTTGTTGCTGCTCTGCACGCTGACCGCGTTATCGCCGACTAGGGCCGCCGACAGCATCAAACTCGACACCCCGGTCGGGGGCTGGCGCACCGGCGCTCCGCAAGGCGAGGGCGAAAGCTTTCGTCAGACCGTCAACTACCCGGCCTCCTCGGTGAACACCCCGGTCGGCCAGGCCAACACAGCGCGCATCAGCGGCCAGATCAACGCCAGTCCGAAGAATAATGAGCCCGGTCGACTGATCGTCAACGGCGTCAGCATGCCGCTGAAAATCGACGCCGCCGGCCGCTTCGACCGTCCGTTCTCCTTCCCCAACGGCAGCAACAGCGTCGAAGTGCGCAGCCCCGACGGCCAACAACGCCGCCGCACTCAATTCCTCAACACCAGCGGCGGTGCTACCCCGCCAAAACTGCGCGTGCTGCTGGCCTGGGACAGCGACGGCACCGACCTCGACCTGCACCTCGTCACCCCCGACGGCGCCCACATCTGGTACGGCAACCGCGTCGCCCCCAACGGGGGCGCCCTCGACGTCGACGTCACCACCGGCTACGGCCCGGAAATCTTCGCCATGCCGGCGCCGATCAAGGGGCAGTATCTGGTGTATGTGAATTACTACGGTGGCGGGTATCGCAGCGATGAAGATGGCGGGGATGAAGCCGCGCAACCGCTGACGACGGCGCAGGTAACGGTGATTACCGAGGAAGGCACACCAAGCGAGAAGATGGAGACGTTTTTGATCCCGATGCGGGCGGTGGGGGAGTTGACGTTGGTGAAGGCGTTTAGTTATCCGTGATGGGGAATTGAGCAGCAGGTTGCTGCCCAACTCCTTTCAATCACTCAGGCCGCCAGTTCAGGTCGGAAACTGCTGGAGGTCAGACGCTTGAGCGCAATATCAAGTGCCTGATCATCGAACAGTTTGCTCTTGCGAGCAGCAGCACCAGCGCCACCGTCCCACTGCTTCAACGCCTCACGCACTGCAGGTACGGTCGCAGATACCCCTTCCTGGCTCAACAGCCAATCCACCGTCGCCAACAACTCCATGCCGAATGGCGATTCAAAACCGTCAATCAACTCGGCAGTCCGTTCCAGGGCTTGAGAGTATTCCTTGGCCTCCGTCTTCAGATAAGTCTGCAAAAAGGCTTTGCGCTCTTGATCAAACCAGATCACATCGCTAATGCCTGCGTCACTGATGCGTTTGTCACAGTGCAGATAACTGCCATCGAGGTTATCGAGCAGGTGCTCCAGCCGGTTGGCGTACGGCCCATATTTGTGCGCGACAAACTTCAGATTCAGAGGGTTCTCGGTATTCGGCAACTTCTCGATAGCGCGCTCAAGAAACCAGGCCAGCTTCTGGATCTCTAGCAGACTGCACTCCATGCCTAACACCCAGTAGCGACGAACCAGTTCGGCGATAAGCGCGCGGGCTGGCGTGAGCGTTTCTACGCCCGAACGTTTGGCGACGTTCAGATACTGGTTCGAGGGCTCGAATACCAAGACATCAGCGTCCAGATCCCCCAGCACTTCGACAATCTGCTCACGGACTTCAGGCCACTTCAAGCCGCCGTTACCAGCACCTAGAGGCGGGACGGCGACAGATTTCACGTCGTTCTCAAGCAGAAACCGACGCAGATCATGCAAGCCCTCAGTGATCCATGCCATTTGCGACGGAGAACGCCAATGGCGTTTGGTTGGGAAGTTCACGATCCAGCGAGGGCCATCGAGTTCATTGGTGGCCGTCACATGCATCTTGCCGGTTTCTACTTCCTTCGCCTTACACGCTGCTGCATAGAGACGGTAATTTTGCGCAAAGCGTTCTTTGAACATCAATGCGATGCCCTTGCCCATCACGCCCACGGTATTCACCGTGTTTACGAGGGCTTCGGTTTTGGCTTCCAGCAGGTTGCCTTGGGTGAATTTGATCATTGGAAATACCATTTGGGACGCGCATGGACAGGCAGCGTCAGGCCTCTAGCGGCGACGTCTGCTTCTATGCGTGCTTTCATTGCATCGGTGTGGCACATGATGCCCAGTAGTCCCGTAATCGGTAAGTGATGGTGGATCAGCGCCTCAGCCTGATAACGCTCCATTTTGCGAGGATCATCAGGATCGCGCTTGAAGTCGCGCCGTTGAAGGATAGACCAATCGATCTGGTCGAGATTCGCCAGATCGCTGTAATAGTTTGTCCAACTCGGATAGGCGTGCGCGTTTGTGAAGACAAACGGTAGGCCGAGCTCTTCAACGCGATACAGGCTTGAGACCAGAATCACGATCTCGTCATTGCTGCGTTGCTGAACACTCCAGCCAGAGTGAATGTTCTGCATCATCACTGAGAAGGGCGTGAAATAGAAGGGCACGTAGTCGGCCAGAACGCCTTCGGGAGCGATGGGCACCTGACGGGAACGGCGCTTGTCGATCAAGTCGACGTTACCGATATTCACGTACTGAGGTGCCTGTGCTTCCGGGTTTGCGCAATGCAGACCGTTGTCCAGAATCCAGGGCAGGTTATCGCGATGGACGATACGCCAAATCAGAGCTTTCTCTGGATTCAGGCTGGTGTAGTTCATTGATAAAACATTCTCTGGTTCACGCTGGTTTGCACATTAACATCGGCCGCCTGCAATTTAGCTACGCAAAGTGCATCGACTTCTTCGCTGGGGGTGAAGATTTTGAAGAAGGCATCAGGTTTAACAACCCCCGGTGCGAGACACTCTGCCATGCAGATGCTTTTGCAATGAGGGTCCAGGTAATCGCGACTGCTCATGACATCCCACTCGATGGCTTCGAAACCCTGTTCGTAATCAAGTAGCTGTATTGAGTCGCCTGCTAACGGGTGGCGTGGAATGACTTTCCAGCCGTATTGCTTGGCTGTTGATCTGTAGACCGAGATCAACACAAATCGGGCCTCTGGCCTGTTGCGCTGCACGCTTCCGTCAAATGGATTCTTCGCAAACCAGTGGAAGGGCACGTAGTTGTCGAGCTGCAGAGTCTGCCGCTTTTTCAGGATTTCAGCATCTGCGACGTCTTTGAAACCCGAGAGGCCAGCGCGAGGTTTCAAGCCATCTCTGAAAATTCCATCCAGGTTTTCAACAGAAGTAAGGTGGTAGAGAAGCTTCTGATCCTTGATGCTTTTAACGTCCGACATAGTGGTCTCCTTGACCTGCACATCAACCTAAACTGAATTCAGTCCCGGCCTTGCCCCGCGCTGATGTAACCCTCGATCCGTGGGGGTTGGTAGAACATTCGCCGTGATTCTAGTGTGCCATCACTTTTACCCACAAGCCCACTAAGGAAATTGGTTAGCAGGGTCAAGCAGCAAAACGCCTGAGCTCACTCTTCGTCAAAATAATCGCGATCCAGCGTCGGCAACCGCAACAAACGGGATGTCACGCCCACCTCATGATCCATCATCAGATGCACCAGCCGCGTGCCGTCTACCAACACAATGCCGTCCACCGATTTGGCGAAGTCGACAGCGTGCGCTGTAAAGCCAGAGGTGGTAATGAACACGCCACGCTTAGCTTTCTGCCCAGCAAGCGCCCCATAGAACGCCTGCAGTTCAGGCCGGCCAACCGTGTTCTGCCAGCGCTTGGCCTGAACGTAAACCTTCTCCAGCCCCAATTTATCGAGCGAGATAATGCCGTCGATGCCGGCATCACCGGAACCGCCGACACGTTGCAGATCATTGCGACTGGCGCCGTAACCCAAGCGATGAAGCACATCCAGCACGATCACTTCGAAACGGTTGGGGCTGACTTGCAGCAAGTTGTCCAAAAGGTCGGCCGCCGTGGCATCGCGCAGTTCCTTTAGCGCTCGCTCCAGTCGGTCGTCGGGGCTTTCGGTGGCGGAGGCCAGATCTGGCTCCACATTTGGTTGGTCATCCAGTGGCTCGGCATCTGGCGCGACTTTCAGCTTCACATTCATGTAACCGATTGCCAAATGCTCCACATCCTTGGCTGACAGTGGAAATGCATGCTCCTGGGCGTACTGCACTCCTGCGTCAGTCAACTTCCAATAACCGCGTTTGGCACTGCTGGAAAGACCGGCGCGCTTGAGACGATCGTGCGCCCAGCCAGATCGGTTCTTGTAGGTGGCCTGACCACTCGCGATCAGCTCCTCACGCTGCGCTTCTGTTAACTGCAGCATTTTGGCTGCCGCTTCGTGGGCGTCCCGAGCAATTGCACCGTCGGGTTTTGTGGCGAGAAACCGCAGGATCGGTTCGATGAACTGATCGTAGGTTGGAACGGACATGGGCGCATCCCTGTGCTGGTGGGTGTTTTTGAACTGACCGGCAGGCGAGTATAAATTAACGTTCGCTGAGGGGGGCTCTGAGCGTTAGCGCTGGGGCTGTGAAAGCGTGAGCCGCTGTTGCTAGGAAGGCATTAGGCATTAAAAAGCCGGCTTGTGGCCGGCTTCTCGGGGACTGGCTTGGTTTATTTTTGGTAAACCGCGCCAGCCTTCAAAACGTACATCCGGATCTGCGTCCGGCTGTGGGACTTGGTCAGACGTTGGTCTGCCGCGTCGGGCGTCATCTGAGCCGCGGGAGCGGGGCGATGCGCGAATGTGGGGCGCAGGATACTGAGTTTTGTTGGGAATTCCCAGCCTGAAGTGCGGTTTAGAGCGACTGACGCAGTACAGAATCGGTATTTGAACTGTTTTTCAGCGCCTCTTCGCGGGCAAGCCCGCTCCCACAGGGTTTTGTGTGTGCTGGCCGATCATAGAAACGGCACCACCGGCCGGCGTTTGCTCAGCGTCGACCACCAGAACACCCAGCCCAGTATATGAATCCGTTGCTCTTCTATCTGCGCGGGGCGGAACACTTCGTCCGGGTATTCGGCGCTGTTGTGGCTGCGCATTCGCAGGCCGTTGCCGGGCATGCGGTGCAGGTATTTGATGCGCAGCATGCCGTCGTGTTCGATGGCGTAGATCTCGCCATCCACCACTTGAGTCAGGCCGCGGTCGATGGCGACGATGGAGCCGTCTTCGATGCGGTCGGCCATGCTGTTGCCGATCATGTGCGCGCAGATGGCGTCGGAGTGACGGATTTCCAGTTGATCGAGGTGCGCGCGCAGCAGGCGGATGGATTGGTCCGTGTCGTGGATGACGTGGGTTTTGCCGGAGCCGTCGGTGAGGGGCGTTTCCTTGAAGAACACCAGGTCGACGTCGTTGGGGTCGATGACGGCGTAGACGCCGCGGATGGCGTGGGCGTCGAAGGTGTCGCCATTGCTGGCGGGCGGCGTCAGGCTCGGCAACTCCTTTATGCCTTCGCCGGTCTTCAGCCATTCGCTGTTAACGGACAGCAGGCGTGAGACTTCTTCCATGCGATACGCCGGGACGCCCCGGGTGTACCAGTTGTGGACATTTTGGGCTTCCGTGCCCCAGAACTTTGCGAATCCCGTGGTGGTGATGTTCGCTGCTTCCAGGAGTGCCTTGAATCTTGGACCGCTAGTGTTCTTTCTCATAAACACGGAGTCTACGGCCGTGCTAGAGCGGTTTGAATAAACTTGGCGTTCAAAAAAAGGCTGAATTTTGCGACGGGATGTAAGCCCGTCTTGTGGGAAATTAAACGGGTTAAAACTTTGTTGCGTGTGTTTTAAACGTTGCGTTTAAGCAGGATGTTCTCGCGCATAAAAAACCCCGTATCAAACGGGGTCTTCTTCAAGCATCACGCAGGTTGCAGGCGCTTAGCCTTTGTAGGCAGCAACCGACTTGGTGATCGCTTCGCGGGCGGCGTCTGCACCGGCCCAGCCTTCGATCTTGACCCATTTGCCTTTTTCGAGATCTTTGTAGTTCGCGAAGAAGTGCTCGATCTGCTGGATCAGCAGTGGCGGCAGGTCGGTGTATTCCTTCACATCGACGTACAGCTGGGACAGCTTGTCGTGTGGGACTGCGATGACTTTGGCATCGCCGCCGCCGTCGTCGGTCATGTTCAGGATGCCCACTGGACGTGCGCGGATCACCGAGCCTGGCGCAACCGGGTAAGGGGTCACAACCAGCACGTCGAGGGGGTCACCGTCGTCAGCCAGGGTGTTCGGGATGTAACCGTAGTTGGCCGGGTAGAACATTGGGGTGGCCATGAAACGGTCAACGAACAGGCAATCGCTGTCTTTGTCGATTTCGTATTTGATCGGCGCGTGGTTGGCCGGGATCTCGATCGCGACGTAGATGTCGTTCGGCAGGTCTTTGCCAGCCGGAATCTTGCTGTAGCTCATTGGGCGTTGCCCCCGTAGTTGACCAAAAACACTTGGCCGGATTGACCAAAAAGTGGCGGCGATTATAGGCATATTCCGCCGCCGATGCCACGCACCGAAAGTCGTGCAGACCTTAGTCGTGAGCCTGATAGACCGGGTCCTGGGCCTGAAGTTGCCGCAGCCTGCCCAGTGGATCCTGCCGGTAGAAAAGCTTCAGTTGCAAGTAGACCTGTGGATAAGCCTTGTGCAGCAGATCGGGTGCGCTGAAGAAGTATTCGCTGGTGACGGCGAAGAACTCGGCAGGATTTTCGGCCGCGTAGGGATCGATGGCGGTTTCGGCGTCCGGATTGCGGTCCAGTTGGCGGTTGAGGTCGTCGTAGGCCTTTTGCATGACCTCGGCCCAGTCGCTGACGCGCATGTCGGCGTGCAGCGGCGGCAGGCCGTTGGCATCGCCGTTGAGCATGTCGAGTTTGTGCGCCAGTTCGTGGATGACCAGGTTGTAACCTTCCCAGCCACCACTGGCCATTACACCCGGCCAAGCCAGGATGATCGGCCCCTGTTGCCAGGCCTCGCCGCTGTGTTCGCCATCCCATTCATGTTCGACGCCGCTGGCATCGCGATGGCGCTGCGGGCTGAGGAAGTCGTCGGGATAGAGGACGATCTCGTGAAAACCCTGGTACCAGTTCAGATCGCCCAGATTGAGCAGTGGCAATTGCGCCTGAGCCGCAAGCAGCAGGCGTTGTTCCTGATGCAATTCGACACCGGGCAGGGCGGTCAGGTGTTTGTCTTCGAGAAACAGCACGCAGGCTTCACGCAGCCATTGGTCTTGGGCTGCACTGATGCCGTCGAGAAAGCTCAGGTGATGGCGCACCCGTTGCCACAGGTCGTCGGCAATCGGGTGCCTGGCCAGGATGCGCCGGCGACGCCAGGCGCTCAGCGACCACATCGGCTTAGTGCGATTGGGCTTTGGCGCTGCCGAGTCGGCTGCGTACCACACCAATGATCATCGGTACCAGCGACAGCAGGATGATGCCGAGCACCAGCAACGACAGGTTTTTCTTGATGAATGGCACGTTGCCGAAGAAGTAACCCAAGGTCACCAGACCACCGACCCACAGCACCGTGCCGAACACACTGAAGCCGAAGAAGCGCGGGTAAGGCATCTTCGCCACACCGGCGACGAATGGCGCGAAGGTGCGAATGATGGGCAGGAAGCGCGCCAGGGTCACGGTTTTTCCACCGTGCTTGTCGTAGAAGTCGTGGGTCTGTTGCAGGTAGTCGCGACGGAAGATTTTCGAGTTGGGGTTACTGAACAGTTTTTCGCCGACTGTACGTCCGATCACGTAATTGGTGCTGTCGCCCATGATCGCTGCCAGCATCAGCAGACCGCCCAACAGGACTGGGTCCATGCCACCGCCTGCCGCTACCGCACCGGCGATGAACAACAGCGAATCGCCTGGCAGAAAGGGCATCACCACCAGACCGGTTTCACAGAAAATCACCAGAAACAGAATGGCGTAGATCCAGGGCCCATAGTTGTTCACCAGCAAGTCGAGGTAAACGTCGAGATGCAGGATAAGGTCGAGCGGGTTGAAATCCATGGGGGCACCTGTGTGGCGGCCCGACTCTGCAGGCCTGTGCGGATGACTTCGTGTAAGCCTACATCGAGGTGTAGTTTTTCTTACAAGCCGGAAAGCTCGGGATTATACGGTCTGAGAGGTGAAAAGCGCGTTGCTTTTGTAGCGAGGGATGTCCGGGTGTGAACAATTGTCAGGGACGACGGGAGAGGAGAAGGCCTGCAGGATCACAGCCTTCGGTAGCGACTACATTGGAATGCGTTTTTTTGTAGAACTGCCGAAGGCTGCGATTTCTTGGGTCAGAGTTCGTCGCTGATTGGCAACACGTAGTTCTTGAACTCGGTGTCTTCCTTGAACCCGATGGACTCGTAGGTTTTCTGTGCCACTTCGTTATCGGCACTGGTGGAAACGCGCATGCGCACGGCCTGGGTTTCCTTGGCCATTTTCTTCGCGGTGCGGATCAGGTTGTCGGCGACCAGTTGGCGGCGGGCGTCTTCGGCGACATAGATGTCGTTGAGGATCCATACGCGCTTGAGCGACAACGAAGAGAAACTTGGATAGAGCTGACAGAAGCCCATCAGCTTCTTGTCGTCATCGTCGGCGAGGGCCAGATAAATCACCGATTCCTTGCGGCGCAGGCGTTTTTCGAGAAACGCGCGGGAGGAATCCGGGTAAGGCAGTGAACCGTAGAACTCACGATAGGTGACGAACATCGGAGTCAGTAAATCCAGGTGTTCGAGGGTCGCTTGAATAATCCGCATGATAGGTCTCGTCTTCAAGTGGCTGTCTTCAACTGCTCTGACGGCGATGGGAAACCCTGGCGGCCGTTCGTCGATCCTGCCTGATACCGGCGCAGAAACGCAATGCGGAATCGGTTCAGGTTGTCGACGGGCCGAGTAGGAAGTTTCCTTTCATGTCCGCACCGGTGTCCGACTCCAGCGTCTGAACCTGTGCTTCGTCCTTCAGATTGACCCCCGACAGTTGCCGTCGGCAGGCTTCGCGCATCAGGTACAGCAAACGATGTGCCGCCATGCCGTAGCTCAAGCCCTCAAGCCGCACATTGGAAATGCAGTTGCGGTAGGCATCGGTCAGCCCGATCTTTGGATTGTAGGTGAAATACACCCCCAGGCTGTCGGGTGAGCTGAGGCCCGGGCGTTCGCCAATCAGCATCACCAGCATTTTTGCGCCCAGCCGTTCACCTATTTCATCGCCGACCGCGACGCGGCCCTGTTCCACGAGGATGACCGGCGCGGCGGACCAGCCATCGGCGGCCATTTGCTCTTCAAGTCGGGTCAGCAGTGGCAGCGTGTGGCGATGCACGGCCAGCGCGGATAAGCCATCGGCGACGACAATCGCCAGATCCACGCCGCCGGGATTGGTCGCCGCGTAGTCGCGCAGAGCCTGGGCTGAGTCATCACTCAACTTGCGCCCCAGATCGGGGCGTTGCAGGTAGCTGTTGCGATCCACCGCCGCGCTGTGCAGCAGCAACGTCTGGCGCCCGCGCTCATTGAGTTGGGCGCTGAGCCCGGCATGATCGAACGGCAAGTGCACCGCATCCCGCGCCTGAGCATGGGCGAACTGGAAATCCAGTTGTGCGCGGGTCGGCAGACTGGTGCCGGTGCGGCCGAGGGCGATCCGCGCGGGGGTCAGGCGACGCAGTTCCAGCCATGGGTTTTGCGGGTCGACGGGCGGGTTTTCCATAAGACTCATCCCAGTTGCGCCAAGGCCTGGCGGAAGGCCAGCGGCAGGTTGTTGCCGAAGCGAACCTTGCCGTCCGCCTGAGTGAAAATGCCCATGTTCGCCAGCCATTGCTCGAATTCCGGCGCCGGTTTCAGGCCCAGGGTTTGGCGGGCGTAGAGCGCGTCGTGGAACGAGGTGGTCTGGTAGTTGAGCATGATGTCGTCGGAGCCGGGGATGCCCATGATGAAGTTGATCCCGGCGACACCCAAGAGGGTCAGCAGGGTGTCCATGTCGTCCTGATCGGCCTCGGCGTGGTTGGTGTAGCAGATGTCGCAACCCATCGGCACGCCGAGCAACTTGCCACAGAAGTGGTCTTCGAGGCCGGCGCGAATGATCTGTTTGCCGTTGTAGAGGTATTCCGGGCCGATAAATCCTACGACGGTGTTCACCAGAAACGGCTTGAAATGGCGGGCCACAGCGTAGGCTCGGGTCTCGCAGGTCTGTTGATCGACGCCATGGTGGGCGTTGGCCGACAGGGCGCTGCCCTGACCGGTTTCGAAATACATCAGGTTTTGCCCAAGGGTGCCGCGGTTCAGGCTTAAACCGGCGTCGTAGCCTTCCTGCAACACATTCAGGTTGATACCGAAACTGGCGTTGGCCGCTTCGGTGCCGGCGATCGACTGGAACACCAGGTCCAACGGCACGCCACGGTTGATCGCTTCGATGGAGGTGGTGACGTGGGTCAGCACGCAGGCCTGGGTGGGGATGTCGTAGCGCTGGATGATCGCGTCGAGCATTTCCAGCATCGCGCAGATCGAGGCGATGCTGTCGGTGGCCGGGTTGATGCCGATCATCGCGTCGCCGTTGCCGTACAGCAGACCGTCGAGAATGCTCGCGGCAATGCCGGACGGCTCGTCGGTCGGGTGGTTGGGTTGCAGGCGAGTTGACAGGCGCCCGCGCAGGCCGAGGGTGCCGCGAAACTTGGTCACTACGCGGATTTTCTGCGCCACCAGCACCAGATCCTGCACGCGCATGATCTTCGACACGGCGGCGACCATTTCCGGGGTCAGGCCGGGCGCGAGATTACGCAGGCTGGTTTCATCGGCGGCCTCGCTGAGCAGCCAGTCGCGAAAACCGCCGACGGTGAGGTGGCTGACCACGGCGAAGGCCTGTTTTTCATGGGTGTCGATGATCAGGCGGGTGACTTCATCGGACTCATAGGGAATCAGCACTTCTTGCAGAAAGTGCGTGAGCGGGATATCGGCCAGCGCCATTTGCGCGGCCACGCGCTCACCGTCGTTGAGCGCGGCGACACCGGCGAGAAAGTCCCCGGAACGTGCCGGGCTGGCTTTGGCCATGACGTCCTTGAGGCTGTCGAAGCGATAGGTCTGGGCGCCGACGCAATGGGCAAATGCGGCCATGGGGCGGTGTCCTCCTGATTCTGTGGATAACTCGGTTCCCCTGTGGGAGCGGGATCTCCATGCACTTCAATAAGGCGGGCACCGGGCGCAAGGCCCGGTACCGGTGCAACTAGATACCTTCGAGCATAGCGTCTGTCGGTGCGTCGGCGCGTTGCTTGGCGGTCAACTGGAAATACAGATACCCAATGACCATGAAACCAAGGAACACACAGCCGATCAGCGTGTTGAACCACGCCATCGCCACCAGGCACACCACGGCCAGAAACAGCGCGATGGCCGGCACCACCGGATAGCCCGGGGCGCGGAAGGTGCGTTCCAGGTTCGGCTCGGTTTGGCGCAGTTTGAACAGGCTGAGCATGCTGATGATGTACATCACGATCGCGCCGAATACCGACATGGTGATCATCGCCGCGGTCAGCGTCATGCCTTGCAGATTGACCAGGCCGTCGCTGTAGATCGCCGCGATGCCGATCACGCCACCGGCCAGAATCGCGCGATGGGGCGTCTGGAACCGCGAGAGTTTGGCCAGACTTTTCGGCAGGTAACCGGCGCGGGCGAGGGCGAAGAACTGGCGCGAGTAGCCAAGAATGATGCCGTGGAAACTCGCCACCAGACCGAACAGGCCGATCCACACCAGCATGTGCATCCATGACGAATTGTTGCCGACCACCGCTTTCATGGCCTGCGGCAGCGGATCGTTGATGTTCGACAGTTGGCGCCAGTCGCCAACGCCACCGGCCATCACCATCACGCCGATGGCGAGGAACACCAGGGTCAGGATGCCGCTGACATAAGCCTTGGGAATCGTGCGTTTCGGGTCTTTGGCTTCCTCCGCCGCCATGGCCGCGCCTTCGATGGCGAGGAAGAACCAGATCGCAAACGGTATCGCGGCAAAGATCCCGGGGATCGAACCCAGGGTGAACTCGTTGGCGCCCGACCACCCGTTGAGCACGAAATTGCTGAAACTGAAGCCCGGCGCGACCACGCCCATGAACACCAGCAGTTCGGCGACGGCCAGCACCGTGACCACCAACTCAAAGGTCGCGGCGATGCTCACGCCGAGAATGTTCAGGGTCATGAACACGAAATAGGCGCCGACCGCAGCGATCTTCGGATCAAGCTCGGGGTATTGCACATTCAGATAGGCGCCGATGGCCATGGCAATGGCCGGTGGTGCGAAGACGAACTCGATCAGCGTAGCGATGCCGGCGATCAATCCGCCTTTTTCGCCGAACGCCCGACGGCTGTAGGCAAACGGCCCGCCGGCGTGGGGAATCGCGGTGGTCAATTCGGTGAAACTGAAGATGAAGCAGGTGTACATGGTCGCGACCATCAGCGCCGTGACCAGAAAACCCAAGGTGCCTGCGGTGCCCCAGCCGTAACTCCAGCCGAAGTATTCGCCGGAAATCACCAGGCCGACGGCAATGCCCCACAGGTGCAGGGTGCCGAGTGTGGGTTTGAGTTGTGTGGTGGTAGTCATAAGTCCTCGCTGTCTTTTTTATTGTTTGATCTGTTGGACTTTCGGGTGTCGCGGTTGGGGTGGATGGAGGCTGTTCACGCAGCGGCAGTTTTTCTGCAAATCCTGAATGACGGGTACGCAAGGGCCGTGCCAGAGCGGCCAGGCCTTGTGTGTTGTGTCATTAAGGACGCCTTCGCGAGCAATCCCGCTCCCACATCGGATCTGTGCCGAATCCAGCCATGTGGGCCGAAGCAAGTCCCCTGTGGGAGCGGGCTTACTCGCGAAGGCGATTGAACGGGCAATACAAACCTTTGTGTTGCCCCCGGTTTTAGAAGAAGCCCAACGGATTGATGTCGTAGCTCACCAGCAGGTTTTTGGTCTGCTGATAGTGGTCGAGCATCATCTTGTGGGTTTCGCGGCCAACGCCGGACTTCTTGTACCCGCCGAACGCGGCATGCGCCGGGTACAGGTGGTAGCAGTTGGTCCACACGCGACCGGCCTTGATCGCCCGGCCCATGCGGTAGGCGCGGTTGATGTCGCGGGTCCACAGGCCCGCACCGAGGCCGAACTCGGTGTCGTTGGCGATGGCCAGGGCTTCGGCTTCGTCCTTGAACGTGGTGATGCTCACCACTGGGCCGAAGATTTCTTCCTGGAACACGCGCATTTTGTTGGTGCCCTTGAGCAGGGTCGGCTGGATGTAATAACCGGTCGACAGATTGCCCTCGAGTTTTTCCACCTTGCCGCCCGTCAGCAGTTCGGCGCCTTCGCCCTTGGCGATTTCCAGGTACGACAGGATCTTGTCGAATTGTTGCTCGGACGCCTGGGCGCCGACCATGGTGTCGGTGTCCAGCGGGTCGCCACGTTTGATCGACAGGACCTTCTTCATCACCACTTTCATGAATTCTTCGTAGATCGATTCCTGCACCAGCGCACGGGACGGGCAGGTGCAGACTTCGCCCTGATTGAAGAACGCCAGCACCAGACCTTCAGCGGCCTTCTCAATGAAGGTCGGCTCGGCCTGCATGATGTCTTCGAAGAAGATGTTCGGCGACTTGCCACCCAGTTCGACGGTGGACGGAATGATGTTCTCGGCGGCGCACTTCATGATGTGCGAGCCGACCGGGGTCGAACCGGTGAAGGCGATCTTGGCGATGCGTTTGCTGGTGGCGAGGGCTTCGCCGGCTTCTTTGCCGAAGCCTTGCACCACGTTGAGTACGCCCGGTGGCAGCAGGTCGCCGATCACTTCCATCAGTACACAGATGCCCAGTGGCGTTTGCTCGGCCGGTTTGAGCACCACGCAGTTGCCGGCGGCCAGCGCCGGGGCGAGTTTCCACGCGGCCATCAGCAGCGGGAAGTTCCACGGGATGATCTGACCGACCACGCCCAGCGGTTCATGAATGTGATACGCCACGGTGTTGCCGTCGATTTCGGCAGCGCTGCCTTCCTGGGCACGCAGGCAGCCAGCGAAGTAACGGAAATGGTCGGCGGCCAGCGGAATGTCGGCGTTGAGGGTTTCGCGGATGGCTTTGCCGTTGTCCCAGGTTTCGGTGATCGCCAGCAGTTCGAGGTTCTGTTCGATGCGGTCGGCGATTTTCAGCAGGATCAGCGAGCGCGCCTGCACGGAGGTCGCGCCCCACGCATCGGCGGCGGCGTGGGCAGCGTCCAGTGCCTTGTCGATATCTTCGGCAGTGGAGCGCGGGAATTCGGCAATCGGTTGGCCATTGACTGGCGAGGTGTTGGTGAAGTACTGACCTTTGACAGGCGCGACGAACTCGCCGCCGATGTAGTTACCGTACTTGCTCTTGAACGAGACTTTGGCGCCTTCAGTACCGGGGTGAGCGTAACGCATGATGATGTTCTCCTTGGCTTTGTACTTATTAGAGAAACGCGCAAGTGCGCTTGCTATAAGCGTAGAGCAAAGGTTGGGCCACTGCCGTGCAGGTCAGGTAAATCAAGGCCTTGGGTGGTTTTTGTCGGACGGGCGGAGCGCGCCTGTGACGGTTTCGGTACAGCGGGGGTGACAGTTTGTACCGTTCTTGGCACAGCCTGTGACCGGACAGTCTCGCCAGCATTGCAATGCGCCGGTGGCTGGAGGATGCTGGGCGTCACCTCAAGCATTGGGCCGTCGAGCCTCGGGGAGAACAATAAGAAATGCACGACAACCATTTGAGTCGCCATGCCCAGCAGGTTCTCACGGCCACCCAGGGCAAACCGCACCTGCACGGGCCCGGTGCCGATCCGTCGATTGCCCGCTCTTGGCTGCGTTGTCTTGAGGACTATCACCTCGACCCGGCCCTGGCCATGGCGCCCACCGTGCTCGAACACGGGCGCGTGCTTGAAAGCCGCGAGCGTCTGCAACAGGTTCTGCAGATCGCCGGCAATGAAATGAGCAGCCTGCATCAACAACTGTCCGGCGCCGGCCACGCGGTGCTGCTGACCGATGCGCGCGGGGTGATCCTCAACTGCGTCACCGCGCCCGCCGAGCGCAGGATTTTCGAGCGCGCCGGCCTCTGGCTCGGGGCTGACTGGAGCGAAGCCTGTGAAGGCACCAATGGCATCGGCACTTGCCTGGTCGAGCGTCAGGCGCTGACCATCCATCAGGATGAACACTTTCGCGGTCGTCACACCGGCCTGACCTGCTCGGCGAGCCCGGTGTTCGACCCGCACGGCGAACTGTTGGCGGTGCTCGATGTGTCTTCGGCGCGCCACGATGTCTCGCGCCAGAGCCAGTTCCACACCATGGCGCTGGTCAATCTGTCGGCGAAGATGATCGAGAGTTGCTACTTCCTGCGCTGTTTCGATAACCAATGGTTGTTGCGTTTTCATTTGCAGGCCGAGTCCGTCGGCCTGTTCAGCGAAGGCTTGCTGGCGTTTGACGGGGAAGGGCGGATCAGTGCGGTCAACCAGAGTGCGCTGAACCTGCTGGGGCATATTCGCGGTGGGTTGCTCGGCCAACCGGTCGAGGCGTTTTTCGATTGTTCGCTGGATGAGTTGCTGGGCCGCGCGAGTGCCAATGCCAGCGCCAGTTGGCCGCTGCGCACCCGCGACGGGCGACATCTGTTTGCCGTGTTGCGTGGCGAGTCGCGCAAGCCGCTGCCGATCATCCCGGCCCCCATCAAACCCGAGCCTGCGCGTCTGTCGGGGATCTGCCTCGGTGATGCGGCGCTGCAAGCGGACTTTCGTAAAGCCCTGCGCGTGTTCGAACGCGATGTACCGCTGCTGATCAACGGTGAAACCGGCTCCGGCAAAGAGGCTTTCGCAAAGGCTGTGCATCAGGCCAGCCAACGATCGAGCAAAGCCTTTGTTGCCCTCAACTGTGCGGCCATCCCCGAGAGCCTGATCGAGAGCGAACTGTTCGGCTATCGCGGCGGCAGCTTCACCGGTGCCCGCAAGGACGGTATGCGCGGCAAGTTGCAGCAGGCCGATGGCGGTACGTTGTTCCTTGATGAAATCGGCGACATGCCGCTGGCCTTGCAGACTCGCTTGTTGCGGGTGCTGGAAGATCGGCAGGTGGTGCCGATTGGCGGTGAGCCCGAAGCGGTCAACGTGAGGATCATCAGCGCGACCCACCGCAATCTGCTGGGCCGGGTCGAGGACGGCAGTTTTCGTGAGGATCTGTATTACCGGCTCAATGGGTTGGAAGTGGCGCTGCCTGCATTGCGTGATCGCAGTGACAAGTCGCAATTGCTGGATTTTCTGCTGGCCGAAGAGGCAAGCGGCGAACCAATCCTGATTGAAGCGCCGGCGCGTGAGGCGTTGCTGGCGTTCAACTGGCCGGGCAATGTGCGGCAGTTGCGCAATGTGCTGCGCACGTTGGCGGCGTTGTGTGATGACGGGCGGGTTGGGCTGGAGGATTTGCCGGCGATGTTTCGACAAGTGCGACCGAGGGTGGCTGTGGAGGTTTGTGCGGCCGGGCATCCCCTTGAAGATGCCGAACGCTTGGCCTTGCTCGCCGCGCTGGAACAGACGCGGTGGCACATGACACAAACGGCGCAACAGCTTGGGGTCAGTCGCAATACGCTTTACAGAAAGCTGCGCAAACACGCTATCGCCCGCTAAACCGGGTCGCGCCATTGGCGAGCAAGCCCGCGCCCGCAAGGACTGCGCTGACATTGTGGGCGCGGGCTTGCTCGCTAAGGCGCGAAACACAAGGTGCGATTTCCCCCTCCCTACGCTAACCTGCGGCCATGTTTTACGAGGTCGACTATGCACATTCATATTCTGGGTATCTGCGGGACTTTCATGGGCTCGATGGCGGTTCTGGCCAAAGAGCTGGGCCATCATGTGACCGGCTCCGACGCCAACGTCTATCCGCCGATGAGCACGCAGCTTGAGGCCCAAGGCATTGTGCTGACTCAGGGCTACGACCCGGCCCAGCTCGATCCGGCACCGGATCTGGTGGTGATCGGCAACGCCATGTCCCGCGGCAATCCGGCGGTGGAATATGTGCTGAACAAAGGCTTGCCGTATGTGTCCGGCCCGCAATGGCTGGCCGATCATGTGCTGCAAGGTCGCTGGGTGCTGGCCGTCGCCGGTACCCATGGCAAAACCACCACCAGCAGCATGCTTGCCTGGGTGCTGGAACACGCCGGCATGAGCCCGGGTTTCCTCATCGGCGGCGTGCCGCAGAACTTCTCGGTGTCCGCACGTTTGGGCGGTACGCCGTTCTTCGTGATCGAGGCCGACGAGTACGACAGCGCCTTCTTCGACAAACGCTCGAAGTTCGTTCACTACCGCCCGCGTACCGCGATCCTCAATAATCTTGAGTTCGATCACGCGGACATCTTCCCGGATCTGCCAGCGATCGAGCGGCAATTCCACCATCTGGTGCGCACGATCCCGAGTGAAGGCCTGGTCATTCATCCAACCACCGAGCCTGCCTTGCAGCGTGTGATCGAGATGGGTTGCTGGACCCCGGTGCAAACCACCGGTGCCGGCGGGCAGTGGCAGGTCAAGTTGCTGAAGGACGACGGTTCGGCGTTCGAAGTCATGTTCGAAGGTGTGTCCCAAGGCACCGTCGAATGGGAGCTGACCGGTCAGCACAACGTCGCCAATGCCCTGGCCGCGCTGGCAGCGGCGCGTCATGTTGGCGTGGTGCCGTCGATGGGCATTGCCGGGCTGAGCACCTTCAAGAACGTCAAACGCCGGATGGAAAAAGTCGCTGAGGTGCGCGGCATCACCATCTATGACGACTTCGCTCACCATCCAACCGCGATTGCCACCACCCTCGACGGCTTGCGCAAGCGCATCGGCGATGCACCCTTGATCGCGATCATCGAGCCGCGTTCCAACTCCATGAAGCTGGGCGCGCACCGCGACGGTTTGCCGGACAGCGTGGTCGATGCCGATCAGGTGATCTGGTACGCCCCGGCCAACCTCGGCTGGGATCTGGCCGCCACCGCTGCGTTATGCACGGTGCCGTCGATTGTCAGCGATTCACTGGAAGGCATCATCGAACGTGTGAAGAGCCAGGCTCAGCCCGGCACTCACGTCGTGATCATGAGCAACGGCGGCTTCGGCGGCCTGCACGGCAAACTCGCCGAGGCGCTGCAATGAACACTCGTTTGGAGAGCAATGGCCCCGAACGCATCACGCTGGCAATGACCGGCGCTTCAGGCGCGCAGTACGGTTTGCGCCTGCTCGATTGTCTGGTGCGTGAAGATCGTGAAGTGCACTTCCTGATCTCCAAGGCTGCGCAACTGGTGATGGCCACCGAGACCGATGTGTCGCTGCCGCCCAAACCGCAGACGATGCAGGCATTCCTCACCGAATACACCGGAGCGGCCGCCGGGCAGATCCGCGTGTATGGCAAGGAAGACTGGATGTCGCCAGTGGCCTCAGGCTCCGGTGCACCTGCGGCGATGGTCGTCGTGCCATGCTCCACCGGCACGCTGTCGGCGATTGCCACCGGTGCCTGCAACAACCTGATCGAGCGCGCCGCCGACGTGACGCTGAAGGAGCGCCGCCAGTTGATTCTGGTCCCGCGTGAGGCGCCGTATTCGAGCATTCATCTGGAGCACATGCTCAAGTTGTCGAACATGGGCGTGACCATCCTGCCGGCGTCGCCGGGTTTCTATCACCAGCCGCAGACCATCGATGACCTGATCGATTTCGTCGTGGCGCGGATTCTCAATCTGCTGGGCATTCCCCAAGACATGCTGCCGCGTTGGGGTGAGCATCATCTGAGCAGCGATGAATAAGCTGCTGATCGTTGTGCTGGCGCTGCAACTGGCCGGTTGCGCTACGGCACGCACGCTCGATGCCGCCAAACCGGGGGCGCCGGTGGTGTATGCCGGTACGCGGCTGGATTTGTATGCGATCAATGGCGGGTGTTGCGCGATGGATCGGTTCGGGGCTGAGGCGCCGAGCTATCCGGGCGTGGATCTGCCAGCGAGTGCGTTGCTCGATACGCTGTTACTGCCGTTGTCGTTGCTCACGGTGATTGGCGTGGGATTTCAGGCAACTGGTGGATTGTAGGGGAGTGCTCGCACTCCATTGGCGGGCACGGGCAAGCCACGCTCCCACAGGGATTGAGTCTTACGCCAGGTGTGTGTTCGCTGAAGATTACTGTGGTGTCTGGGCTTGCTCGCGAAGAGGCCAGCCCAGACACCACAAAACTACTTGCCGAGCTTGCGCAACTCATCCGATTCAATCACCCGCACCCCATCCTGTTCTTCCAGCGCCAGGCGCCACATGGCGCGGGCCAGTTGGCAGGCCTCGATGCCACGGTATTTACCGGGGATCAATTTTGAAAACGGCGCAGCAAGCTGCTCGCCCAGACGCGGTTCGGTGCGTTCACCGAGCAGCAGCGATGGCCGGCAAATGGTCAGTTGCGGCCAGTTCTGTGCGCGCAATGCCTGTTCCATTTCACCTTTGACCCGATTGTAGAAAATCGATGAATTCGGATCGGCGCCCAGCGCGCTGATCACGATCAGGTGCCGTGCGCCCATCTCCCGTGCGCGTTTGGCGAACGCCACCACCATGTCCAGGTCGACCGCACGAAAGGCGGCTTCGGAGCCGGCCTGTTTGATGGTGGTGCCGAGGCAGCAATAGGCGATGTCGACACGGCCGCTGAGCTGCGGCAGAAAAACCTGCGGGTCGCCGACCGGGTTTTCCAGATGCGGGTGTTCCGCCAATGGCCGACGGGAAGGGGCTAGCACGCGAGAAATCGTTGGTTCGTTGAGCAAACGGTCGAGCAGGTGTTCACCGGTCAAACCGGTGGCTCCGGCAAGCAATACGTGCTGAGGCGTCAAGTACATAGTGTCTCTCCCTTGATACTGTTCAGCTTAGTTGCTCTTTATCGCTGCGTCGTTCAATGCAGCACTTTGCAACGCTTTCCTGGCTTGCTGTTTGCGCAGCAGTTGCCAATGTGACAGCACGGTTTTCGGCGCCCAGATTTGCGGCTCCGAGGCTTCGAAATTGTCCGCCAGTTCACGCTCGGCGACGGTGGCTTTGGCCAGTTTGAAGGCGTGTTCGAGATCGTCGGTCTGGTTCAGCGCCTGGGCGAACAGTGCATCGCCGAAGTAGGTGAAGTTGGCTTCTTCGGAGCAGCCAAAGGACACGCGATCGGCGCGCGAAGCCGTCATGATCAGCGTGCGTTCGTCTTTGAGGGCCGGGATGAAGCCGCCGGAGTAGCACGCGGAGATCACGATGATCTTGTCGCGGTTTTTCAGCGGTGCCAGCACGGCGGCGAGTTCGTCGGCGGGCAGCTCGGCCAGTTCCATGCGCGGCTGGTCGAGTACCAGTTCGTGTTCGGCGGTGCCGTGGCTGGTCAGGTAGATAAACAGCAGGTCTTCCGGGCCGCTGCGTTCGGCGAGGGTTTGCGCGGCGCGGCGCAGATTCTCGCGAGTGGCCATCGGTCGGTCGGCGAGGTGGTCGCGGTGGTTGACCAGGCGGATCTGGCCATAAGCCCCAAACCGCGTTTTGAGCATGTTGGCGACGTAGTCGGATTCGCGCAGGAACACGCTCTGCTTGCCATCGCCGCCCAAGGTCAAGGTGTACAGCTCAACCGCTGGGGTTGAGGCCGGGATGGCCGCCAGGGCGTCATCAAGCAAGCGGCCCTGGGCCAGCAAGCCGAGTTCGAGGATGTCGGGCAGCAACTTGCCGTCGGCATCGCGCACTCGCTGGCCATTGACCCAGGTGCCGCTCATCACGCTGCCATCGGTCAGCACCAGGATGCCGCGTCCAGAGTAACTGTCGCTGTCGAAACCACCGATGTAGAAGCTGCCGTCAGACAGATTCAAGCGTCCCTGACCGCTGAAGCGCCAGTCGTTGAATTCGCCCACGTAGTGGCTGCCGTCGGCGCCGATCAGTTCACCCTTGCCGGTCAGCGCTCCTTCCTTGAACTGTCCGAGCCAAACGTCGCCGTCGGCGTTTTCGTAGCGGCCCTTACCGTGCAACTGGTTGTTCTTGAAACCACCGACGTAGACGTCACCGTCAGCGCTGTTGAAGGTGCCGTTGCCTTCCAGTTGACCATTGACGAAATGGCCGGTGAACGAGTTGCCGCTGGAGTCGCCACGCTGGCCTTCGCCGTTGGGTTTGCCATGGGCGAACTGGCCTTGATAGGAACTGCCATCGTCCATTTCGAGACGGCCGAGCCCGGAATATTGATCAGCCTTGAACTCGCCACGGTAGGTCATGGCGTTTTCTTTCAGGGTGCCTTCGCCGTCCCGTCGGCCCTGCTTGAAACCGCCGGTGTAACTGCTGGCGTTGGTGGTCAGGCTGCCCTGGCCGTCGAACAGACCTTGCTGGAACTGGCCGCGATAGACCTCGCCATTGCTGCCATGCCATTCGCCCTGCCCGTGCCACTGCCCCTTGTCGAACTGCCCGGCGTACCAACTGCCGTTGGGGTAGTCGACGCGCCCCTGGCCTTGCAACAAACCGTCGACCAGTTCGCCGCGATAGCGTCCGCCATCCGGCAGGCGTGCATCAGGAGGCAACAGCGATTCGCCGTCGCCGCATGCGGCAAGCAACAGGGTCAAGGCTAGGGGGGCAAGAGTGGCGAGTGAGCGCATAGCGGGATCCGGGCAATTAGGCGACCGAGTATGCCGCAGCTATGTGACCTTATACAGCCGCCGCTAAGACAGTGGATGCGAAACAGCGTGCGCTGCTTCGCATCCCGGCGCTTAAACGAAGCAGAGCGACAGGGGCTCGGCGATGTAGGCCGGTTTGTCCGAGCCTTCTATCTCCAGTGTCGCTGTGGCTTTGAGCAGCCATTGGCCAGGTTTTTTCTCGGTCACTTCGCCCAGGTCGACCTTCAGGCGAACTTTGGAATTGACCTTCACTGGCTGGATGAAACGCACGCTGTCGAGGCCATAGTTGACCACCATCTTCACGCCTTGCGGCAGCACGAGGATGTCTTCCATCAATTTCGGGATCAGCGACAACGACAGGAAACCGTGGGCAATGGTGCTGCCAAATGGCGTTTGCGCGGCTTTGACCGGGTCGACGTGAATGAACTGATAATCCCCGGTGGCTTCGGCGAACAGGTTGATGCGCTCCTGATCGATGGTGAGCCATTCGGAACGTCCGAGTTCCTTGCCGACATAATCTTTGAGCTCTGCAACTGGAACATAGGGCATTGAGACTCTCCTTGGGTTCATCGGTTTTATAGTTTTTCAGGTGGGGGATTTGACCGCCCTGCGAACCACTGTAGATCATCATGGCGATTTGCTCAGGTCAACTGACCATGCTTTTGGCGAATGCCGATCCATAGCGCAGGCGTGCTTATAATGCCGAGCCCCTGCTGGGCGGAAAGTAAGACGGAGATGTCGGATGTTGCTACGTGGCCTGACCCTGCTGGTGCTGTTTCAATTGCTCGGCACGGCGCTCAATCACTTGCTGTTGCCGGTGCTGCCGGGGCCGATCATCGGCCTGCTGCTGTTGCTGGTGTTCCTGATCATGCGTGGTGAGGTCGACGAACCGCTGAATCTCGCGGCCGCGAGCCTGCTGCGTTATTTGCCGTTGCTGCTGGTGCCACCGGCAGTGGGCGTGATGGTTTACGCCGCGGCGATTGCCGCCGACTTCTGGGCGATTGTCGGCGCACTGGTGGTGTCGTTGATTCTGTCGATGGCCTTCGCCGGAATGCTGATGCAGCGCATGGTCAGGCGTCACACGCACCGCTCGGAGGAGTCCTGATGCTTTTCGACTGGCAAGGTGCCTGGGACTCCGTGATCCACCATCCGCTGTTCGGCATCGGCATCACCCTGGGTGCCTATCAACTCGTGCTGGCAGCGTTCGAGAAAACCCGCTGGATCTTTTTGCAACCGGTGCTGGTCTCCATGCTGTTGGTGATCGGTGTGCTGGTGGGCTGTGGCCTGACGTACGCCGAATACCGCAAGAGCACCGAGATCCTCAGCATTCTGCTGGGGCCGGCGACGGTGGCGTTGGCGGTGCCGTTGTATCTGAACCTCAAACGCATCCGCCAATTGTTCTGGCCGATTTTTACTACGCTGGTGATAGGCGGGGTGGTTGCCACGGGGATGGGCGTCTTGCTGGGCTGGTGGTTCGGCGCCGATCACATGATTCTGATGACCATGGCGCCCAAGTCGGTGACTTCGCCGATCGCCATGCTGGTGGCCGAGCAGATCGGCGGTGTCGCAGCATTGGCGGCGGTGTTTGTGTTGATCACCGGCGTGATCGGGGCGATCTTCGGCCCGGCGTTGTTGACCCGGCTAGGCGTGCATAGCCCCGAGGCGCGCGGTATGGCGCTGGGCATGACCGCGCATGCGGTCGGCACTTCGGTGGCGTTGCAGGAAAGTGATGAGTGCGGCGCCTTCGCGGCGCTGGCGATGAGTCTGATGGGCGTGGCCACGGCGGTGTTCCTGCCGTTGGCGGTGTCGATGGTGGTGTAAGGAAATGTCTATGAGTCTGCCGCTTTTCCCGCTGAACACAGTGCTGTTTCCCGGCTGCAACCTCGACTTGCAGATCTTCGAGGCGCGCTACCTGGACATGATCGGTCGCTGCATGAAACAGGGCGGTGGCTTTGGTGTGGTGTGCATCCTCGACGGCCATGAAGTCGGCGTTGCGCCGCAAGGTTTTGCCTTGGTCGGGTGCGAGGCGCGGATCACCGATTTCCAGCAGCAGGACAATGGGCTGTTGGGCATTCGTGTACAGGGTGGACGGCGTTTCAATGTGCTGCGCACCGACGTGCAGCGCGATCAGTTGATCCTCGCCGACGTTGAGTGGCTGGACGACGATCCCGAGCAACCGTTGCAGGACGAGGACGCCGACCTGGTTGCCTTGCTCAAGGCTTTGGCCGAGCACCCGATGGTCGAGGCGTTGAACATGGGCACTGACGCGCCGGGTCAGCAGTCGCTCGCCAATCAGTTGGCGTATCTGCTGCCGTTCGCCGAAGAAGACAAGATCGATCTGCTGCAACTTGATGATCCACAACAACGACTGGATGCCATCCAGGCGTTGCTCGATGAATTACAGGGAGAGTTGTTCACCTAGTTGTACTTTGAATCAACTCACAATGCCTGCCAGTATTGTTTTGCTTCTGTCTTTATCTTAAGTTCAAGTTCCCCGCAGGAAGCGGGTGATATGAACAATAATAAGGAAGACGTCATGACGGTATATGAAGATGAGTGGGCGTTTTGGGATGACATCGCTGGCAAGTATATTTTGAAACATGCCGGGGCTGATCATAACGTTGCCAATGTGATTGAAGCGGCCTGCGTCTATGCCGATTTGATGGTGGTTGCGCGGCGTAAGCGTAAATCTGAAAAAATTCCTGTCAGCGAAGTTCCGCGTATGTCTGCAACCGCGAAAACCATAGTGGCAGCGGCGACCGCCTGACTGTTTTTTCAGATGGCCTGGCACCCTGACGATTACGGCGCCAGGCCTCCATGGATGGAAATTTTATGACTGTATCGATAAACACCGACATCACATTTACTGCAAACCTGTACCTTGACGGTCTGCCAGTAGTGCTCAATCAACAGCGCCTCCAACAGCGTCTGCGCAGTCCGCGTCTTACCAAACGCGAGCAACTGGATGCCGAAGTTAATCTGGCAGATTCTCGTGTTGCCAGTTTACTCACCCTTGCTGATCACGAACACGACGAACCTTTACTGTTGAAGTTCGTTGCGCAGGGCGACCGGTACGCGATCCACGTCGTGCAGCGCGGCATGTTTGATAACGCCAGATTAGCCTTCGAAAACAAAACACATAATCTATTGGCCAGCACGGCTGATAAAACGGATTATTTTTCGATCAATAAGCTTGGGGTGTCGAGCACTACTTTTAGCGATATCGAATTCGGGGCGGCCTATATTGGTTTGGTCAGTGAGTCGAATAACAGGCCTTTGTATTGCAATGTGGTCAAGGGCATGAGCACGTTCCTGAATGTCAATCCCAACCTGTCGAAACACGATGCCTTTAATTACAGTTCTGCTGTGTTTGTAATTAAAGTTGTTGAAAAGCTTTCAGCCGTTACCTGATAAAAAGCGCCATGCCTCGATTAGAAGTATGGCGCGATTCATTCGGTCAAACCGCTGGCTTCAGTTCAAGGTCTTTCATGCTCGGGTGTCGGCCAGGTGATGTCACCTGCAAATGTGTCGCGTCCTTTCGGCAAGAACAGTACCTTCGCGCCATCGGCGCCTACTCGGTCTATCAGTGCGTCATAAATCGTGGTGCCTTGCTCGCTGTAAGTGAGCGTTCCGTTCCAGGTTGCTTTCTCGATAGCGCTGACACTGCCGCCGGCACATTTGAATACATCCTCGACGCACGCTGCACGGGTCAGTTGCGAGTTCACCAGCCAGAGCCGCTGGGCACTGATGCCCCGTGTCGGCATCGACAGGCGCCCCTCTGTCGGATCGGCTTCAAAATCCAGATCGTTCAGGTAGAGGTTTTCCGCGCCGGGCACGACTTCGATGCCGCGGGTATCGATGACATAAAGGAAGCCTTGGGTCTGCTGGCGCCGAACCAGTGGGTAGTCTTTGGAGTAATCCAGTTCAAACGAGGTGTCAGATTCTGCGTCTGAACCATCGCGACTACCGGGTGAGATATCGCCATCGGAAATCTTGCCCGGATACCGATTGGCCTGGGAGTTGTAATGCAGGGGGTGGGAGTATCCGCCCAACTCGCTTTTGTACCACAGGGCCTTGCCCAGACTGAATGTCGCACTCAAGGCCCACTTGGTGGTAATGCCAGAGGGATTGCCCTTGAGCCTGACCATGCGTTTATCCCGTGCCAACTCGAAAGGCGTGCGGTGGTCGCCCCGGAACATGGCAGGGATGTCGGTTCGATACAAAGCGAGATGCACATTGCGCTGATACCCCGCATGGTCCGTGTAGTTTTTCAGAAACTCGGCTTCATATCGTTGCTGTGCGGGAGGTAGCTCCTTCACATACTCAAAGCCATGATTTCTCAACTTGAGAAGGTAAGGCTCCAATTCTTGTGCGATCAGATTAAACCGCTGGTTGTCATCCTTGTTTTGAGTCAATCGTTTGTGTTGTTCCGCCCATTCGGGAAACGGTCCGCTTTCCAGCTCCTGACGCAAGCGGATCTGCTGTGCCACGGTCAAGTTGTAGCTGCGCAGCCATTGCGCACGTTCACTGGCAGACATTTGTGGATAAAGCCATCCCAGTGAATCAATCAGATAGTCGTGCGCTTTCACGCCCTTGAAGCGGCGGGCCCAATCAGGCGCCGTGCCGCTGACTTGCGCCTCATTACGAAACACCCACGCCTCTGCACCCTGCAAGCGATACATGCGCCAGATATCGCCGTCGGTCCATTGCTCAAGTTTCACGGTTACAGAACGGTCGCCCCGAGCTTCACGCGGGTCGACCTTGACCCACCTTTGTTTTTCATCCCTGAAGGCGTAACCGGTTCCCGGATAAAAAAGATTGGGATCAGCCTCACTGTGCCGGCGAACCGAATAGTAGCCATCGTGATCTGGAAGCTGGGAAATGGTGTGCTGACGGATATCAAAGTACTCGCTCGGTTTTTTCAGGCTCCAGGCATTGCTGTCGGCTATTCGGTAAAGCGGTGGCCCCCAAAGATCACGCTTGCTCAGCGACTTTGCCCGATAGGCTTTCATGGGGGCGTGGTACATCACCATCACCGTCTGGATGGCCGTGTCTGGATCATCGCTGGTGACGTCCGCAAATTGTCTGCCATTGTAGGCTCTCAGTCCGTCTGCAGCCGGCGCGGGTAGATGGTTCCCGACGTTCAGTACGTAGGGTTCCAGGGGAGAGGTCGTGACAGCAGGCCGGGGCGCAACGAGATCGGGCATCGGCGTGACGGTGACGGTGGCCCCTTGGTGCGTGGTTCCTGCGATCGGGCTGTCGGCGCTCACTCCAGCCGAAATCGTGTTCGAGCTGCCCGGGCTGAGTCGACCGGGCGGGTGGAAAACCGAATCGTTTGGTCTGTTGTCAGGTGTGATTGGGCGGGGGGCGGAGGGGCCGGGTGTATCCATCTTTGAATTTGGTCGTGAGCCCGGTTTGGGTCGCATGCAATAAAACTCCTTTTTGGATAAAACAGCCTGTCCGTAGGCTGTCGGGTTTGTATCGTTCTTTTGCGTGAAAGCAGCGCCAGTCACAACAGAGATCGCTGGCGCTTGGGTGTTTGGGGCCGCTAGACGGTCAAGGCCTGAAATGCTCGGGAACGGGCCAGACAACGTCGCCGGAGAGCGTGACTTCGCCTTTCGGCAAATGCAGGATCACGCCGCCGGAATCGGCAACTCGATTGATCAAGCGGTCATAAGGTGTTTCGCCCGAAAACCACACTGAGTTGCCGTCGGTTCCGTCCCACGTGGCTTTCTCGATAGCCTTGGCGTCATCACCGGCCTGTCGCAAGACATCTTCAACCCTTGCGGCCTTGTTCCGATTCGAGTGCACCAGCCAGATCCTCTCTGCGCTGATACCCCTCGTAGGCATTGATATCCGGCCTTCCATGTTATCCGCTTCAAAATCCTTGTTGTTCAGGTAAACGTTTTCCGCTCCGGGCACCACCTCGATGCCGCGGGTGTCGATGACATAAAGGAAGCCAAGTGTCTGTTTGCGCCGCAGCAATCGATAGTCACGCGAGTAGTCCATTTCAAACGACGTGTCGGATTCCCCCGCCGATTCAAATCGATAGTCGCTCGGTGAATCGCTGTCAGAACTGATATGTCCTGGATACCGGTTGGCCTGGCTGTTGTAATTCCGGGGGTTGGAGTAGTAACCAAAGCCCATGTAGGTCAACCCATTGGCCAGGCCGAATGTCGCGCTAAAAGCCCATCGGGTCGTGGAGTCGGAGGGGTTGCCCTTCAATCTCACCAGGCGTTTGTCCCGCGCCAGTTCAAAAGGGGTGCGCAGATCGGCCCGGAACATGGCAGGGATGTCGGTTCGGTACAGGAAGCCGTGCCGGTTTTGTTTATAGCCTGCACGCTTTAAGTACCCGTTCAGGAATTGGGCTTCATAGCGCTGCCCGACGTCGGGTAAATCGCTGGAAGAAAGTCCGCCTTCGGTTCTCAATCTGACAATGAAGGGGTCAAGTTCCTGCGCGATCTGCTCGAATCGCTGATCATCATCGCTGTTGGTCAGTCGCTTGTGCTGTTCTGCCCATTCGGGAATAGGGCCGATGTCCAGATCCTTCCTCAGACGAGCCTGTTGAGTGACGCTCAGGTTGTAGCTTCTGAGCAGTCGCTCGCATTCTACGGCGGACTTTTGCGGATAGAGCAATCGCAATGAACCTGTCACGTATTTGAAAGTGTCTGGCTCCTGAACGCGTCGGACCCAGTCAGGCACTCTGCCGATGGCTTGCGCTTCGTCCCGAAAGACCAGTGTTTCTGTACCTCGCAGGCGATACATGTTCCAGATGTCGCCATCGGTCAAGTGTTCAAATTTCAAGGGTATGGACGCCTCTCCCCGAGCTTCGAGCGGATCGACCTTGAACCAATTGTCATGCTCATCGCGAAGGGCGAAGCCGTAACCCTTATGCATTTTGTTCGGGTCAAAAAAATCGCGAAAGGAAACGGCGTAGTAGCCTTGGGCATCCGGTAGATGGGAGAACGCGAGCCGTTCGGTATTGTAGTAATCAACCGGTTTTTGCAAGGTCCAGGTGTTGCTCTCGCCGATGCGATAAAGCGGTGGTCCGCAGGGGGTTCGCTTACTGGGCAACTGGGCCCGGTAGGCTTTCATTTTGTCATCGAACCCTACCATCACGGTCTTGATGTCGCTTTGCGCGTTATCGCCGACAACGTCGGCAAACGGCTTGCCCTTGAAGAGTCTCAAACCAGCGGCATCGTGATCGACGGCGAGATTGGCCGGCGGGTGCTGGACATAGTCCTGCAGCGCAGATTGGCTGATAGTGGGTGGCGTCGGGGCGAGGTCATCCCTTTGCGTAACCGACAGGTGGACCTGTGTGGGCGAGGTTCCAGGCGTGGGATTGCCGGTTTTCACCTCTGACGACACGTTCAAATCAACCGATCCGTGGGGCCTGACGCGGGGAGGTAGCCCGAAATCCAGATTGTCCCCCGCGACTTCGGGCGAGTTCGGGCGGGTGAGCGACGGTTGGGCCGTATCGACCACTGGGGAGCGTTGAGGGGCTTTGGGTTTATTTCGCATAAGATTTGACTCCATGTCAGTGAATCAGCCATCCGTTGGCTGAATCGGGTTGGCCGGCATGGCAATCAGATCCATACCGGCGCGTCCTTGAGTGTGAGAAGAGAGCGGTCAGGCCTGGCCGATCGGCGCGATTGTCAGCTCTTCGGGTTTGATTGGCTGATGCGGATCAGTATCGACGCCCCAGCCGTTCCTCAACGAGCTGTAGTACACAGTGCCGATGGTTCCCGTTTTGAAGCCGATGTTGGTTATATGAACTTTTACGGCCAGTTCGTTGCGCTGTTGATGCGCACGGATATCGGCTTGCAGTGCTTCAATACTGGAATAGTGTCGGGCGTCGATGACGTAGAGCTGGATGACTTCAAACAGAAGTGACACTTCATAAATATTGCCGGATGAAGTCGCTACGCTGATCGACTCCACCGCAATGTCGCCTTCGATGCCTGGCAGTTCGATGACGCAACTGCCGACGCGCAAGCGATTGGAGTCCAGTCGTATATCGTCGCGTGTGACCGTTTCCGTCAATGTTTCGCTGTAGAGGGTCCAGGTCGAGGCGTCGGCCGTTCCAGCCGCTGCTTGCGGGGTGGACAGGCGAATGATCGAGTTGCTGGCCAGGTAGACATCGTAACTTGAGCTCTGGCCTTGCAGCAGATAGATGCCGGTGTGGGGCCGGGGTTCGATGACAATCTTTCTGGGGGCCGGGGGCAGCGCAATGGCCTTTGCGAGTCGTGGCTGGATACACAGATAGTTGCCATTGCGGCGCTTCAGGCAACTGCGGGTGGTGTAAATCCTGTTGCCGGGATTTCTGGAATCATCTTCGTAGTTCAGTGAGGGAACTTGAAGTCGATACGACACCTGGTCTTGCAGGATCACGGCAATGTCTTGCACCAGGCGCGGCGTCGTGACTTTCAGACTGTTTCTGCCGCTGTAGCCGGTGGCGGCGGTAATGGGCTGAATAATCCCTTTGAACACCACCACTTTTGATGGCAGCAAAATCGAGAGGTTGATGTCCTTGTAGATCAAGTGAGTGTTGCCCGAGACGCCTTTACGCGTTTCGACGTCATAACTGACGACCACTTCGACAATTTCCGAATCCTTGAAGTCGAGATAAACCTCTCGGGAGGTGTGCGGTGTGTGACGCGCGGCTAGAAACTCGACCCTGCCGTCTGCGCGTGACACAAAATGCCGCTTTGAACCCTGCTCCGTGATCACGACAGTACCGTGATTGACAATATCGGCATCGGGAGCCGGTCGGCCCTTGACGGTCTGCGCGACTTCAATCGCTTGGCTCAACGATTCACCTAATTGCTGGGGCAGGAGCGGCAACAGTTCATACCCGTCCTGGGTTTTGAACAGCCACCGTCCATTTTTCAACTGGCGCTGTCCGTCGATCGATTCGTAGAGGTCTTTAATGGTCAATACGTGCAGGGGATCTCTTCCATCCCTGTCGCGCAACGAACTGACGATCAGCGAGGTTCCGACGATCTCCCAGCGCTGAATGATTTCTCTTGGCCAGCCCAATTCGATGACGCTCGATTGTTCGCCATCCTCGACAATTGTCGTTCGGGCGTTGGTGTCGGCGATGTAATAGTGATCGGCGCCGCTGCCGCCATCGACATGACAATCGGGGCCAAAGATGTCAATTCTGTCGTTTCCGCCGCCAGTGCTGATGCGGTCGTAACCGTTGGCCGCCACTCGATTGGCGTCGTCGTTTCCGGTGACGTGGCTTGTGCCTTTGCGCAAGGTCGAGACGTTCTCGATCGAGGTGAGATGCGCGACTTCGACGGCATCGACTGCCGCGTCGAGTCTGCGCAATTTCATCTGGCCGCTTTGCAGGTCGATGTCGTGGCCGACGTGGCGGGTATCACTGAGCGGACGGCTGCCCTCGAAGACCAGGGTGTCAGAGCCTGCGCCGCCATCCAGCACGCTGATATGAGGCGGTTTGGTCAGACGATCAAGTTCCTGTTCGGTGACCGCCTGGTAAAACGCGTCATTCTTGTCGCCCCCGGTCAGCGCCTTGTGACCCTCGCGATAGGCAAACAGGTTGGGTTTGGCCTTGACGCCGATGACCCGGTCATTGCCGTCACCGAGGCGCCAGAAAACCCCTTTGTCATCGCCAGCAGTGCCGCTGACTTTGCCTTTCAGATCCTCAGGCAGACCGTTGCTGGCATCAATCACGTCGTCTGCGCCAACGATGACGGCCTGACTGTCGAGTTTGAACGGTTTTTCGCCGGCGCTTTCGTCCCACTGATAGCGCCAGAGTTCCACTGTCTTCAATTCAGTTTTGAAAGCGCCGTCGACGATGTGTTCGATGGCGTTTTTGTAGGCGCCGTCGAGCAGCTCTTTGGCTGACATCTCCAGTTGTGCCTGGTGGTCACGATAACCTTTGGAGAGCTTGAAGCGATCCATGACTTCCTTGTCCAGATCCTTGCCGGTAAAGGCGAGCCAGCCGGAGCGCAAGCGTTCGAGGGTGCTCAGCTCGATGTAGTCATCGATGTCGTCCACGACTCGGGCCGCCGAGTAAATCATCGAGCCGAATATAAGCACCGCTGCGGCAACGAGGCCGACAGGCCCGGCGGTACTGCCGAACCCCGCGATCGCCGCCACGCCCAGCACCAGGCTGATACCTGCGCCCGCTACACTCACACTCGCGTTGACGTAATGATCCTGCGCTTCCTTGCCTTCGGCTTGTGCCGCCGCATTGAAGGATTTGACGGCATCGATGATGTCGAAGGGCAAGGTGATCGCACTGGCAAACAGTCCGGCACCTCGACTCAGGAATTTGCCTGCCGAGGTGCCAGGAAAAAGCTTGAAGGTGGTCGAGCCGTGTCTGAGCATCGCTTCGCCACCCTTGTTAAACCCCTGTTCGATGATCAGTGAGCCGAACTCTGCGGCGATCGACGCGCCCTGGAATATCGCTTCCCCTGCGTCACCTTTCTTGATCCCGTCCAGTACCCCCATGAATCCGCTGTAGACGCCGAATGCTTGCAGGCCGACGCCGAATCCATTCATCAGGTAGCTTGCCCTCCCGTTGACCCAGCCAGGAGCGTTGTCAAACGAATCGGCCCGGTGGATATCCAGTTTCTGCGCGGCCTGACCCAATCGATTGAGTTGCTCCATTGCACTGCCGGAGGCCAGCGGCGTATCGCTGACGAACAACGGCATGGCATCGGGCGAGCGCTTGCAGGCAATTTCATAGAAAAGCATCGCCACCACGCCGCTGTCTGGAATATCGACTGACTTCAATCGGCTCTCGACGGACGCCGAGTGGAAGTTGAGTCCGTCCAGAAAGGTTTGATCAGGTATCGGCATACCGGCGTTCGCGGGACTGATGGGCTGGCCATTGACCGTCGCCCCCAAGGCCTGGAGCTCGACGCGACTGGTCAGCACTTCACCGATGCGCAGTGGGCCGAAGTGTTTGTCGAGGGACTTGAGGGTGCGTCGATAGGGTGCGTCGGCGTCGGCGTCGGCGTCGGATATCGGTGCAGTGCCTGCCAGTGTTGCTGCGCTGTCCACCCGGCCGGCCGGTGGCGCATGGAGATTGGCCGAGGCATCGATGGGCGTCACCTCAATGGGTTGGACGTTTGAAATGTGCAGGGGTGGAGCGATGATTTTTGACACGTATTAATCCTTTAATGATGAAGCGATGACGTCCGGTTTCCGTACCGGTGTGCCGCTGAACTTGCATGACTGATGATTTGTCAGGTGCCCGTGACTCCGGGCCAGGTGATGTCATGACCGAACTCGTTTTTGTTGCCCGACAGTCTAAGTATCGGCAGGCCAGCCGCCTCGACCTTGTCGATCAGTTGGTCATATTCCGGGTAATTGCGGTGACCCGCATGGGTGGCCGCTTCGATGCGCTCGGCATGTGTACCTGCTTGTAGCGTGATGTCCTCGACCTTGGCGCCCTTGGTCAGTGTCGAGTTCAACAGCCAGATACGGTCTGCCTCAAGCCCGCTTCTGGTGACCGAAATCAAACCCTCGAAATCGTCGGAAGGAAACCAGGTCGGAGGCGTCAGGCGGGCCGCGGAGTTGAACAGGTAATTTTCTTCATGCGGGACAACTTCCAGATTGCGGGTGTCCAGGGCATACAGAAACATTTCCTTTTGCCGCGTTCGGATGGGCTCGTAATCGCGCTCGTAATCCCAGGCAATCGGGCTATCGGCCTCGGACCAGTCTGACGAGTCGGCGTTTTCTATGTCGCTGGCGTCACTGGCATGACTGTCCGAGTCGCTGGCGTCGGCGTCCCGTCCCGGGTACTTGTTGGTCTGGCTGTTGAACTGCAAGTACTCGGGATCGGGCGCGCTGGCGTACATCTGGCCTTCTTTCAGGCTGAAGGTCGCGCTCATCGGCTTGTGAGTCGTAGCGCCGGGTTCGTGGTGGTAACGAGGCAGCATGGTGTCGTCATTGGCCAGTTCGAACGGCGTACGCTCGTCGCCCCGAAAGAGCGCTGGAATGTCGGTCCGGTACAGGCAGTTGTACTTGTTGCGCAGATAACCCATTTTGCTCAAGAGTGCTTCGCGCAGTTCGAATGTCATGCTGGTCTCGGGGTTGTACCAGTCGTGACGTGCGTTGCGTTTGAGATTCAACTCCTCGACGGCATCGCGGCTCAGTTGATCGAGTCGTTGGGGATTGTTGATGTCTTCGGTCAGGCGTTTGTGCGCCAGCGCCCATTGGGGCATTGTCAGCTCGGTCTGCAGGTGTCGCTGCAAACGGATCAATTGGCTCGGCAGCAGGTTGAACGATTGCAGGAACGTCTCGCGTTGCGTGAGGTTCGAGTCCGGCAGCATCCAGCGCAGGCCGTTGCGCAGTAAGTCTGTCACCGGGTTTTTGGCAGGGCGAGGCTCGGCCCATTGCGCAGGTCTTCCGCTGGACTGGGCTTGAGCCCTGAAACGCACGATGTCCTGACCTTCAATCCCGTAGACCTCCCATAGCTGGTGATCGGTCCATTGCTTCAAGTGCGTGGGGTGTGAGCCGAAACCGTTGGCGGGCGGGTCGACCTGAACCCAATTGGCGAACTGATCCCTGAATGCAAAAAGCATGTTGGAGTCCTTCGAACCGAAGACGGGCCTTAGTTCGTAATATCCCTGCGAATCCGGAGAGCGTCCTGTTGGCGAGTATCGGCTTTGATCAATGTATGTGGGTGTGTCGAGTGGGCGAGGTCTTTTGGCGGTGGACATCAGATCAGGCCGCTCGCTGAATGGCGGAGCGGGCCTTTTGGGTAAGGCGATGTTTTGCGTCTGACGCTCAGGGCTGACCACGGGACGTTCGCTGACCTGTTGTGTCAGCCGCCAGGTGGGGAGGCCGTCGTTTTTATAGAGGAGGGGACCCGACGGTGTTCGCTCTGTCAGAAACTTGCCGCGATAGTTACCGAACTCGTCAAGGGCGACATGCATGGTTTGCAAAGTGCCCTCGTATTCCACGTCGACAAACCTGCGCCCGACGACCCAGCGAAAACCTTCTGCATCCGCGGGTTTCATGCCGCGCAGAAAATTTTCTGAAAGCCAGTAGTCACTCACGGAGCCGTCGTTTTTGCGGGGGGCAAAGCCTTGCCGCGGCGCGGGAGTGACTTCAACAGCAGGCTGCCGGGAAAGATCGGTGCCTGTGACAGGTTTTATAGATGAATTCGTAGGATTCGGTGAATCAGTGAGCCCGGCTCTATAGGGTACAAAAGGATCGAAAATTACGTCGGGGCGTTGTGATGCAGGCGTCATTGGATCTGGCGCTTTTACGTTTGATGTTGGGGGTTTTCGAGGTAACTTCGGACTCATGAACTACTCAGTACTGGATATATGAAAATATCGTGTCGTTTTTATTGATAAAAAATGCGGGTGGTTGTTGGTGAATAAGTTGCTGAGTCGAATTTAACTGAATTCCACAGATATGAAAGGCGCCACGGCCTTGCTCTCAAGCAAAATATGTAACTTTGATTGTTGGATTCGAAGTGTGACGCTGTTCTTGCGCTGTGAATCAAGAATATTTACTTGGCGTCGGTAAGTTGGAGTAGGGGGATAACACTGCTCTCGTCGGAAGTTTCCTTAAAGAGCAGTGCGGAGGGCGTGATAGTTGTAAATCGATTTATTAGTAGGCGTAGCGCAACAGTGTATGTGGCAAATGACGCAGTACGAAAAAACCGAACAGTGTCACCATGGCCGGCAGAATCAGCCACCAGACTTTTACCGGCATTGCATTGAGCGGTAATTTGCGTTGGCTCAGCCACAGGCTCGCCGCACACACGCCAGCGGCCAGCATGGCGCCGGCGAGAATATCCGTCGGCCAGTGCGCTCCCAGATAGACGCGCGACAGAGCAATTGCCAAGGCCGGAATGCAGGCGATCATCAGCCACGTCAGGCGCATGCGTGACGGCTGCCCGCGTCCGGCGAGGACGGCCAGAGCCAGGAACAAGGCGAACGATCCCGAGGCGTGGCCGCTGGGCATGCTGTAACTGGTAAGCGGGTCGGTCAGCACGTCCGGGCGTACCCGGGCGAAAAACTGTTTGGTCGCGGTGTTGGCCAGGGCGGTGCAGAGAAGGGTGCTGCCGACGAAAATCGCCTGACGCCACTGCCGACAAAGCAACAGCAGGACGGTCAGCAGGATGCTGAACATCAGCATGTTGCGGAACTCGCCGATCAGGGTGAGCGTGACCGCGACTTCATCCAGCACGGGTTGACGATGCTCCTGCACCAGCGTCATCACGCCTTGGTCGAGGGCTGTCAGGTGCGGATAGCCGATGAACAGGCCGATCAGAATCAACAGGTTCATGCTGCTGATCCAGATCGTTGCGCGGCGATGCCGGCGCAGGCTGCTGTTCACACTGAGGCCGACCACGGCTGCGATACAGCCGGCGACAATCCCGGCCTCAAGCCAGAACCCTTCGGGCAATGGCAGGCGGATCGCTGCTCCGGTGGCCCAGCCTGGCAGCAGGTAGGCCAGACTCCAGCCGGCGGCGGCCAGAAGGCTGACGGCGGCGAAGCGCGGGAAGGGCATGTCGCACATCCCGGCGACCATCGGCAGCATGGGCCGCAACGGGCCGATGAAGCGTCCGACCAGCAGGCTGGCGATGCCGTAGCGCTGAAAATAGGTTTCGGCGCCGGCCATCCATTCCGGGTGATGGCGCAGTCCGGGCAGTCGCCGGATGTTCTGATGAAAGTGTCGGCCGAGGAAGTACGAAACCAGATCACCGAATATCCCGCCGAGGAAACCCAGCAACAGGGTTTCGCTCAACGACAGCGCGCCGCTGCCGGCCAGCACGGTCACGGCAAACAGCAACACCGTGCCGGGCACGATCAGCCCGACAATCGCCAGGCATTCGGCAAAGGCAACAATGAACACCGCTGCGGCCAGCCACTGTGGATTGGCCGCCAGCCAACCGGTCACGCTATCGAGCCATGGGCCCATACAGACAAACTCCATCAAATCTTCAAATAGCCCATGGGGCGCTTAACCTTCAACGGCACACCGCTCAATGCGGGAGCGTGTTCAGGGCAATACAAAATAATCCCGGCCTTCGACCTGACCCCGTCGCAGCGGGTTGCGCGTGCACCATTGCGCATAGGTCGCGTCGACGAAACGGTACATCAGGTGTTCGTCACGGCCATGGGGAATGCCCAGTCTCGTGGTTTGAATAACGTGCGAGGGCGCAGGCCCCGTGTCCTCAACGAGCAGCAACTGATGATCGAAACGCTTGGCGTCCCACACTGGCACCTTCAATCCCAGCGCTTTGCACAGCAACGTCTGTCCGGCGCAGAGCTTTTGCGACGGTCGCGCCTGACCCTGAGCATCAGGGTTGTTCAGCAGCATCTGCGCCAGACTCGCCGGGCCACTGATCTCATCGACCCACGGATAGGCCGACTTGATCAACACCGCATTGCCCGGCCCTTGCGCGCTGAAGTTCAGCGAATCGCCGCCGCGTGCGTAATACATATAAATGTGCCCGCCATCCAGAAACAAAGCCTTACGCTTTTCTGTGTAGCCGAGCGATGCATGACTGCCTTTTTCCGCGCAGTAATACGCTTCGGTTTCGATGATGCGCGCGCTGAGCCACAAATCAGCAACGCGATGGCGGATGACTTTGCCGAGCAGATCCTTGGCCAGTGTTTGGGCATCGCGGTCGAAAAAAGCGTCCGGGAGTCCCTGCAGCAGGTGTCCGGCGCGGGTGCGAACGGTCTGGTTGGGCATGGCAGGCGATATTTATCCAGGCGGAGGAGGTCGTGATGATAACAATCCAAGGCTTAATTACGCCTGAACATCGGCCAATCACTGTTCATTTCGACCATCCGCCCGTCACCGCTGTTAGTCCCGGGATGCGACAGCTATAATCTGCCGCTTTCCTCTTCGCCAAGACCCCAGCAGACCATGACTGAGTCCGTTCTTGACTACATGACCCGATTGGGTCGCGCCGCCCGCGAGGCTTCCCGGGTCATCGGCCGTGCCAGCACCGCGCAGAAAAACCGCGCCCTGCAGGCTGCTGCCAATGCTTTGGACGCCGCACGCGCCGAGCTGGCGGCAGCCAACGAACAGGATCTGGCTGCCGGTCGCGCCAATGGTCTGGAGCCCGCATTGCTGGAGCGCCTGGAACTCACCCCGGCGCGCATTGACGGCATGATCGTCGGCCTGCGTCAGGTTGCCGCGCTGCCAGACCCGGTCGGCGCCATCCGTGACATGAGCTTTCGCCCGTCGGGCATTCAGGTCGGCAAGATGCGCGTGCCGCTGGGCGTGATCGGGATCATCTACGAATCGCGCCCCAACGTGACCATCGATGCCGCCAGTCTGTGCCTGAAATCGGGTAATGCGACCATTTTGCGCGGTGGCTCCGAAGCGATTCATTCCAACCGTGCGATTGCCGCATGCATCCAGCGTGGTCTGGCCGAGGCGCAATTGCCGGCAGCGGTGGTGCAAGTGGTCGAAACCACTGACCGTGCCGCCGTTGGCGCGATGATCACCATGCCCGAGTACGTCGACGTGATCGTGCCGCGCGGCGGCCGTGGTCTGATCGAACGCATCAGTCGCGATGCTCGCGTGCCGGTGATCAAGCATCTGGACGGCATCTGCCACGTCTATGTCAGCGAACACGCCGACCTGGACAAAGCCCAGCGCATCGCCTTCAACGCCAAGACCTATCGGTATGGCATTTGCGGCGCGATGGAGACCTTGCTGGTCGATCAAACCGTTGCCAAGGATTTCCTGCCATCGATGGCTGCCCAGTTCCGCGAAAAAGGCGTCGAACTGCGTGGTTGCGAGTGCACCCGGGCGATCATCGACGCCGTGCCGGCCAGTGAAGACGACTGGAACACCGAGTATCTGGCGCCAATCCTGTCGATCCGTGTGGTCGACGGTCTCGATCAGGCCATTGAACACATCAACCATTACGGCTCCCATCACACCGACTCGATCGTCAGCGAAAACCTCGCAGACACGCGGCGGTTTGTGGCTGAAGTCGATTCGGCGTCGGTGATGATCAACACGCCGACCTGCTTCGCCGATGGATTTGAATACGGATTGGGTGCCGAGATCGGCATTTCTACTGATAAGCTGCACGCCCGCGGCCCGGTGGGTCTTGAGGGGCTGACCTGCGAGAAGTACATCGTGGTCGGTGATGGCCAGTTACGCGGCCAGGCGACGGTCTGACTTGGCCGACCTCGACCTGACAGCGACGCCATCGGGCAGCGAGCCCCGCCCACTGCGCATTGGCATATTGGGCGGCACCTTCGATCCGGTGCACATTGGCCATTTGCGCGGCGCGCTGGAAGTGGCCGAAACGCTGGCACTGGATGAGTTGCGTCTGACGCCGAGCGCGCGACCGCCGCATCGCGATACACCGCAGGTGTCGGCGCAGGATCGCTTGGCGATGGTCGAGTGCGCGGTGGCCGGAGTGCCGCCGCTGGTGGTGGACGCCCGCGAATTGCAGCGGGACAAACCGTCCTGGACCATTGATACCCTGGAGTTGATGCGTGCCGAAATGGCCGCCGAGACCCAGGTTTTTCTGCTTTTGGGCTGGGACGCATTTTGCGGCCTGCCCACTTGGCATCGCTGGGAAGAGTTGCTCCAGCATTGCCACATCCTGGTGCTACAGCGCCCGGACGCCGACAGCGAACCGCCGGATGCCTTGCGCAACCTGCTGGCAGCGCGTTCGGTGAGCGACCCGCTGGCCCTGAAAGGGCCGAGCGGACAGATTGCATTCGTCTGGCAGACACCGCTCGCGGTTTCCGCCACCCAGATCCGTCAACTGCTGGCCAGCGGTAAGTCGGTACGTTTCCTGGTGCCCGACGCGGTCCTGGCCTACATCGATGCGCACGGTCTTTACCGTGCGTCGAACTGAACAAGGCGTGCTTCACTGATACGGATCACCGTGTCGCCAAGCCGCCGAATACATGAGCAAAACGAGTTTTATATGACTGACAAAGACCAAACCAAAGTAAAGCGCAAAGGCACATTCAAGAGCGCCCCGCTGCCAGAGCCGGTCAACACCAACGAGCCGCTGAAAGGTGACGACCTGGTCAAGCTGGCCGTGGCTGCACTGGAAGACGTCAAGGCGCAAGATATCCAGATCATCGATGTTCGCGACAAGCAGAGCATCACTGACTACATGATCATCGCCACCGGTACTTCCAATCGCCAGATCAACGCGATGCTGGATAAGGTTCGCGAAGAAGTCAAAAAGCAGGGCGCCAAGCCGCTGGGCGAAGAAGGCAAGGGCGACAGCGACTGGGTGCTGCTCGACCTGGACCTGGTGATCGTGCACATGATGACCGCCTCGGCGCGTCAGTTCTACGACCTGGAACGCCTGTGGGCCGGTGCCGAGCAAAGCCGCGCGGCCGACGCCAAACACCACAGCCCGGAAAACACCCACGAGCATTTCACCAAGCTCAACAAAGACCAGCTCTAAGGGATCGCTGTGCGACTGCGACTGATCGCCGTCGGTTCACGCATGCCCAAGTGGGTGGAAGAAGGCTGGCATGAATATGCCAAGCGTCTTCCGTCCGAGCTGGCGCTGGAACTGGTGGAAATACCGCTCAATACCCGTGGCAAGAATGCTGACGTGGCTCGTTTCATCCGCCAGGAAGGCGAAGCCATGCTGGCCAAGGTCGGGCAGAACGAGCGGATCGTCACGCTGGAAGTCCACGGCAAACCCTGGAGTACCGAGCAACTGGCGGTCGAACTCGACCGTTGGCGGCTGGATTCGCGCACGGTCAATTTCATGGTTGGTGGCCCGGAAGGGCTGGCGCCGCAAGTCTGTGCTCGTGCCGATCAACGCTGGTCGTTGTCACCGCTGACGCTGCCGCATCCGCTGGTGCGGATTCTGATCGGCGAACAGTTGTACCGTGCCTGGACCGTGCTGTCCGGTCACCCTTACCACAAGTAAGCCTGCCCTCATGTCTCAGCCGATCCGCATCAAGGACCACGAAAAAGACGCACGCCTGGTGCGTAGCCGCGTCATATTCGGGGCCGTTGTGGTGGTGGCGCTGATCTGTGTGCTAATCGCACGGCTTTATTTCTTGCAGGTGATCCAGTACGAGTACCACTCGACCCTCTCGGAGAACAACCGCGTCCATGTGCAGCCGATCCCGCCGACGCGGGGGCTGATTTTCGACCGCAATGGCGTCGTGGTGGCCGACAACCGGCCAAGCTTCAGTCTGAGCATGACCCGCGAGCGCTCCGGCGACTGGCAGCAAGTGCTCGACGTGATCGTCGAAGTGCTAGGGCTGACGCCCGAAGACCGGGTGATCTTCGAGAAGCGCATGCGTCAGGGGCGTCGGCCGTTCGAGCCGGTACCGATCCTGTTCGAATTGACGGAGGAGCAGATCGCCCGCATCGCCGTGAACCAGTTCCGTCTGCCGGGCGTGGAAGTGATTGCGCAACTGGTCCGTCACTACCCGCAGGGCGCGCATTTTGCGCACTCGGTGGGTTACATGGGGCGGATCAACGAGAAAGAACTCAAAAGCCTCGACCCGGTCAACTACAGCGGCACCCATCACATCGGCAAGACCGGCATCGAGCGTTTCTACGAGCCGGAGTTACACGGTCAGGTGGGTTACGAGGAAGTCGAGACCAACGCCCGTGGCCGCGTCTTGCGTGTGCTCAAGCGGACCGATCCGATTCCCGGCAAGGACATCGTTCTGAGCCTGGACATCAAGTTGCAGGAAGCGGCCGAGGCGGCATTGGGCGGACGTCGCGGTGCGGTGGTCGCGCTCGATCCGAGAACTGGCGAAGTGCTGGCGATGGTCAGTCAGCCGAGTTTTGACCCGAACCTGTTCGTGACCGGGATCAGCTTCAAGGCATACGCCGAGTTGCGTGATTCCATTGACCGGCCTCTGTTCAACCGCGTGCTGCGCGGTCTGTACCCGCCGGGCTCGACGATCAAACCGGCGGTGGCGATTGCCGGCCTCGATTCAGGGGTTGTGACGGCGTCGAGCCGGGTGTTCGACCCGGGTTACTACATGCTGCCCAACTACGATCACAAATACCGCAACTGGAACCGCACCGGTGACGGCTTCGTCGACCTCGACACAGCGATCATGCGGTCCAACGACACCTACTTCTATGACTTGGCCCATAAGCTGGGCATTGATCGGCTGTCGGCTTACATGAACAAGTTCGGCATCGGCAAGAAGGTCTCGCTGGACATGTTCGAAGAATCCCCAGGCCTGATGCCTTCGCGTGAGTGGAAGCGGGCGACACGCAAGCAGGCGTGGTTCCCGGGCGAGACGCTGATCCTGGGGATCGGCCAGGGCTATATGCAAGCGACGCCGCTTCAGTTGGCCCAAGCCACGGCGCTGGTAGCGAACAAAGGCGTGTGGAACCGGCCGCACCTGGCCAAAACCCTCGAAGGGGTGAAACCGGTGGACGAAAACCCGATGCCGGACATTATCCTGCGTGACCCGTCGGACTGGAACAAGGTCAACCACGGCATGCAGCAGGTGATGCACGGTGCCCGGGGCACCGCGCGCAAAGCGGCAATCGGTGCGCAATACCGGATCGCCGGCAAATCGGGTACCGCTCAGGTGGTCGCGATCAAGCAGGGCGAGAAGTACGACCGCTCCAAGGTTCAGGAGCGCCATCGCGACCACGCGTTGTTCGTCGGTTTCGCCCCGGCCGACGATCCACGAATCGTCGTGTCGGTGATGGTTGAGAACGGTGAGTCCGGCTCCGGTGTTGCCGCGCCCGTCGTGCGTCAGGTCATGGACGCCTGGTTGCTGGATCAGGACGGACATTTGAAGGCCGAATACGCCAGTCCAATCAGTGCGGAGGCTACGGCCCGTGATGAATAACTTTGATCGCATGCTCTCCAGCGAGGATGTGATGCGTCGCCGCGCGACGTTGCTGCAAAAACTGCATATCGATGGCCCTTTGTTGATCCTGTTGCTGATTCTCGCCGCCGGCAGCCTGTTCGTGCTGTATTCGGCCAGCGGCAAGAACTGGGATCTGCTGGCCAAACAGGCCACTTCGTTCGGCATCGGTCTGGTGTCGATGATCGTCATCGCCCAGTTCGAACCGCGCTTCATGGCCCGTTGGGTGCCGCTCGGCTATGTGATCGGGGTGGTGCTGCTGATGGTGGTGGACATCATGGGCCACAACGCCATGGGCGCGACACGCTGGATCAACATTCCCGGGGTGATCCGCTTCCAGCCCTCCGAGTTCATGAAAATCCTCATGCCGGCGACCATCGCCTGGTATCTGTCGAAACGGACATTGCCGCCACAACTCAAGCATGTCGGCATCAGTTTGATGCTGATCGGTGTGCCGTTCATTCTGATCGTGCGTCAGCCGGACCTCGGTACTTCGCTGCTGATTCTGGCGGGCGGAGCGTTCGTGCTGTTCATGGGTGGGTTGCGCTGGCGCTGGATTCTCAGCGTATTGGCCGCCGCCGTACCCGTGGCGGTCGCCATGTGGTTTTTCATCATGCACGACTACCAGAAGCAACGAATCCTGACGTTCCTTGACCCGGAAAGCGATCCGCTCGGTACGGGCTGGAACATCATTCAGTCGAAAGCGGCGATCGGTTCCGGCGGCGTGTTCGGCAAGGGATGGCTGCTCGGCACCCAATCGCATCTGGACTTCCTGCCTGAAAGTCACACCGACTTCATCATTGCAGTACTTGGCGAAGAGTTCGGCCTGGTGGGCATTTGCGTGCTGCTGCTGATCTATCTTTTGTTGATTGGTCGGGGGCTGGTGATCACGGCACAGGCACAAACATTGTTCGGCAAATTGCTCGCCGGTGCATTGACCATGACGTTTTTTGTTTACGTTTTCGTCAACATCGGTATGGTCAGTGGCCTGTTACCGGTTGTAGGGGTGCCGTTGCCGTTCATTAGCTACGGAGGAACTTCGCTGGTGACATTGCTGTCAGCGTTTGGGGTTTTGATGTCGATCCATACCCATCGCAAGTGGATCGCGCAGGTTTGAATAAGGTGAAGATTTCAATGCAAGTAATGCGTGGCTGGGCGACTCGATGCGCGCCGTGGGTTGGCCTGGTAGGCATCCTCGGTAGCGTGCAGGACGCGCTGGCCGGCGAATACGAAGGCTCGCCGCAGGTGGCCGAATTCGTCGGTGAAATGACCCGCGACTACGGCTTTGCCGGTGAGCAACTGATGGGTGTGTTTCGCGAGGCGCAGCGCAAGCAGTCGATTCTCGACGCCATCTCCCGACCCGCCGAGCGGGTCAAACAATGGAAAGAATACCGTCCGATGTTCATCACGGACGCACGTATCGCCCGTGGTGTCGACTTCTGGCGTCAGCATGAGGCGACGCTGGCCCGTGCCGAACAGGAGTACGGCGTGCCGGCACAAGTCATCGTGTCGATCATTGGCGTTGAAACCTTTTTCGGACGTAATACCGGTAATTTCCGGGTGATCGACGCCTTGTCCACGCTCGGATTCGACTATCCTCCCCGTGCCGAATTTTTCCGCAAGGAACTGCGTGAGTTCCTGCTGCTGGCGCGTGAAGAGCAGGTCGATCCATTGACCCTGAAAGGCTCTTACGCAGGCGCCATGGGCCTGCCGCAGTTCATGCCGAGCAGCTTTCGCGCCTATGCGGTGGATTTCGACGGTGACGGTCACATCAATATCTGGACCAATCCGGATGATGCGATCGGCAGCGTCGCGAGTTATTTCAAGCGTCACGGTTGGGTCGCTGGCGAGCCAGTGGTCAGCCGTGCAGACGTACGTGGCGAGCAGGTCGATGAAGGCCTGACCACCGGTATCGAGCCGACGAAAACCGTTGGGGAGTTGCGAGCGCTGGGCTGGTCGAGTCATGATGCGCTGCGCGATGACATGCCAGTCACTGCATTTCGTCTCGAAGGCGAAAACGGCCCTGAATACTGGATGGGCCTGAAGAATTTTTACGCGATCACGCGTTATAACCGCAGCGTGATGTACGCCATGGCCGTACATCAACTGTCTGAACAGCTGGTAAAAGCACGGGGCGTCAAGTAATGCGGGCATTGCCTATCAACAAACCCCTGAAACTGGTGGCATTCACTGCGTTGGCGGTGCTGGTCGCCAGTTGTTCGACCAGCCGTTCACCGACTCAAAAGACATCGTCTACCGCTGTGCGCGCGCAGCCGGGTCTGGATATCAACCGGGCGCACAAAGACGGCGCGCCTTGGTGGGACGTCGATGTCTCGCGCATCCCGGATGCCACGCCGACCCTGCACACCGGCCCGTACAAGGCCAACCCTTACACGGTGCTGGGAAAAACCTATTTCCCGTTGCAAGAATCGAAGTCGTATGTCGCTTCTGGCACAGCGTCCTGGTATGGCACCAAGTTCCATGGCCAGAACACCGCCAACGGCGAGGTCTATGACCTGTACGGCATGAGTGCCGCCCACAAGACCTTGCCACTGCCAAGTTACGTTCGGGTGACCAATCTGGACAACAACAAGAGCGTGATTCTGCGGGTCAACGACCGCGGCCCGTTCTACTCCGACCGCATCATCGATTTGTCCTACGCTGCCGCCAAGAAGCTGGGGTACGCCGAAATCGGCACCGCGCGGGTCAAGGTCGAAGGCATTGATCCGCAACAATGGTGGGCTGCCAAGGGGCGTCCGGCACCTTTGATGCTCAACGAGCCGCAAGTCGCGCAAAATAGCGCTCCGGTGATCACGGCCTCGGCCGGCACCGTTGAGCAATGGACGCCGCCGGTGCAGCAACACGCCGCGGCCGTCGTGCCGGTTCAGCTCGATGCAAAAAAAAACGCTTCTGCACCAGCATCTGGCCAGTATCTGCAGGTGGGCGCGTTCGCCAACCCGGACGCTGCAGAGCTCCTGAGGGCGAAGCTCAGCGGGATGGTGAGCGCTCCGGTCTTCATCAGTTCGATCGTGCGCAATCAGCAGACCCTGCACCGGGTACGTCTGGGGCCGATCGGTTCGCCGGGTGAGATTGCCCAGGTACAGAACAGCGTCCGCCTGGCCAACCTTGGTTCGCCAAGTGTGGTTTCGGAGTAAGCAATACGCAGGACTTGATTGACGATTCACCAGCGATTGGGGGTGAATCAGGTTGTTGGCTCGTCGAAGAATAAAAGCCCGGCAAGGGTGACTGGAGTGAGCAACTGAACACGCGATGGCCCGTTAGAAGGCTGTCTGAATAGTTTTGCCCTAGGGCAAGTTTCCATTAGCGATTTCGAGAGACGGATGAACATCACCACCTTTGCCAAACGCCTGTGTCTGCTAGTCCCGCTGCTCCTCTCGCCCGCCGCCTTTGCGGCCGAGATGATGCCGTCGCCCCCTCAACTGGCCGCCAAAGCCTACGTCCTGATGGACGCCAGCAGCGGCAATGTGCTGGTAGAGAACAACGGTGATCAGCGTCTGCCACCGGCCAGCCTGACCAAACTGATGACGGCATACATCGCTACGCTGGAAATCCGTCGCGGCCAGATCGGTGAAAACGATCCGGTGACCGTCAGCGAAAACGCCTGGCGCACCGGCGGCTCGCGGATGTTCATCAAGGTGGGTTCGCAGGTCACTGTCAGCGACCTGCTGCACGGCATCATCATTCAGTCCGGCAACGACGCGAGCGTGGCGCTGTCCGAGCACATCGCCGGCAGCGAAGACGCCTTCGCCGACCTGATGAACAAAACCGCTTCAGAACTGGGCATGACCAATTCCCACTTCATGAACCCGACCGGTCTGCCGAATCCTGAGCACTATTCATCGGCTCACGACATGGCGATCCTGGCTCGCGCGATCATCCACGAAGACCCGGCTCACTATGCGATCTATTCGCAGAAAGAGTTCTTCTGGAATGGCATCAAGCAGCCTAACCGCAACCTGCTGCTGTGGCGTGACAAGACCGTTGACGGTCTGAAAACCGGTCACACCGAAGAAGCCGGCTACTGCATGGTGTCCTCGGCTGTACGCGACGGCCAGCGCCTGATCGCCGTGGTGTTCGGCACCAACAGCGAAGTGGCTCGCGCCGCTGAAACCCAGAAGCTGCTGACCTACGGTTTCCGCTTCTTTGAAACCCAGACCTTCTATCAGAAAGGCACCGAACTGGCTCAGGCCCCGGTGTGGAAAGGCACCACCAATCAAGTCAAGGCCGGCCTGGCTGAAGACCTGACCATGACCCTGCCCAAAGGCCAGTTGAAGAAGCTTGCGGCCAGCATGACCATGAACCCACAACTGACCGCGCCCATCGCCAAGGGCGACGTGATCGGTAAAGTCGAAGTGAAACTGGAAGACAAGGTTGTGCACAGCGCCGACCTGATCGCTCTGGACGCTGTCGAGGAAGGTGGTATCTTCCGCCGCATGTGGGATAGCATCCGTCTATTCTTCTACGGCTTGTTCAACTGATTTAGTGTTGACCTGCATGGCCCTGCTCCGATCCGGTGCGGGGCCATGCGCGTTACCACGGCTTAAGAGGCCGTTACGCCATGACCGATACCGAAGTAAAGGCGCCAAAGATCGAATTTCCCCAGACTGATTACCCGATCAAGGTGATCAGCGACACTGGCGTTGGCAACAAAGACAAGATCATCGCAATCGTCACAAAGCACGCGACCATCAATGATGAGCGTATCGACGAACGTCAAAGCACCAACGGCAAATACACGACTATCCAGTTGCACATCATCGCCACCGGTCAAGAACAGCTGTACGACATTAACAGCGAGTTGCGTGCGACCGGTTTTGTGCACATGGTGCTGTGATGTCTGGCACGCTGGGCTTTCGTGAGCTCGGCCAGATGGCTTACGAGCCGGTCTGGCATGCCATGCAACGCTTTACCAACGAACGCGGCAGCGATGCCGCTGACGAAATCTGGCTGGTCGAGCACCCTCCGGTGTTCACTCAGGGCCAGGCCGGCAAGGCCGAACACTTGTTGCTGCCGGGGGACATCCCGGTGGTGCAGGTCGATCGCGGCGGGCAAGTGACCTATCATGGCCCTGGCCAATTGGTGGCTTACTTGCTGCTGGATGTACGCAAGCTGGGTTTCGGCGTGCGTGATCTGGTGAGTCGCATGGAGCTTTGCCTGATCGAACTGCTGGCCAGCTACGGGGTGACCGCCGCGGCCAAGCCAGACGCTCCCGGCGTGTACGTCGATGGCGCGAAAATCGCTTCTCTGGGTTTGCGGATCCGCCACGGTTGTTCCTTTCATGGCCTGGCTCTGAACGTGGATATGAACCTGGAACCGTTTCGACGGATTAATCCCTGCGGCTATGCCGGGCTGGCGATGACCCAGCTGAGCGATCACGCAGGATCGATTGAATTTGCCGAGGTAAGTGCCCGGCTGCGCGCGCAGCTCGTCAAACACCTCGACTATGCTGAGCAGACGACCCTGACGGGCGGAATCGACTGATATGACTACTGATGCAGTGCAAACCATGATCCCGACGCTCGACGTGACCGAGCGCCCGGCCCCGCGTCCCAAGGTTGAAGCCGGCGTCAAGCTGCGCGGCGCCGAAAAGGTTGCACGCATTCCGGTAAAGATCATTCCAACCACCGAACTGCCGAAGAAGCCTGACTGGATTCGTGTACGCATCCCGGTTTCCCCGGAAGTCGACCGCATCAAGAGCCTGCTGCGCAAACACAAGCTGCACAGTGTCTGCGAAGAAGCATCCTGCCCGAACCTGGGCGAGTGCTTCTCCGGTGGCACCGCGACGTTCATGATCATGGGTGACATCTGCACCCGTCGCTGCCCGTTCTGCGACGTTGGCCACGGTCGTCCGAAACCACTGGACGTCAACGAGCCGCAAAGCCTGGCCATCGCCATCGCCGACCTGAAGCTCAAGTACGTGGTGATCACTTCGGTTGACCGCGACGACCTGCGCGACGGCGGTGCCCAGCACTTTGCCGACTGCATCCGCGAGATCCGCAAGCTGTCGCCGAACGTGCAACTGGAAACCCTGGTCCCTGATTACCGTGGCCGCATGGACGTCGCCCTTGAGATCACTGCAGCCGAGCCGCCGGATGTGTTCAACCACAACCTCGAAACCGTGCCGCGCCTGTACAAGGCCGCACGCCCGGGTTCGGACTACCAGTGGTCGCTGACCCTGCTGCAACGCTTCAAGCAGATGATGCCGCACATCCCGACCAAATCCGGCCTGATGCTGGGCCTGGGCGAAACCGACGAAGAAGTCATCGAAGTCATGAAGCGCATGCGCGAACACGACATCGACATGCTGACCCTGGGCCAGTACCTGCAACCGTCGCGCAGCCACCTGCCGGTGCAGCGTTTCGTGCACCCGGACACCTTCGCCTGGTTCGCCGAAGAAGGTTACAAGATGGGCTTCAAGAACGTTGCGTCGGGTCCGTTGGTGCGGTCTTCGTACCACGCTGACGAGCAGGCGAAGCTGGTCAAGGCTGAGCTGCTGGGTTCCTGACCCGGCGCTGATAGCGTCTAAAAAATACCCGCCTCGGCGGGTATTTTTGTTTGGGCCTGCCGCGCACTCTTTTGTTTGTCTTTGTACCTGACTACTGTGTGTATGAGTTCACAGGGAGACCATGGATGACCGTTCGACCGACCCACACCCTTTTTCCGCATAAACCCGTACCGGCGCTGCCATCCGAAGGGCTGATTGGCGTGATTGCCCCTGCCGGCCCCGGCGCACTGGACACTGACAAGGCTGTGCAGTGGATGCGTGCCCGCGGCTATGCGCTGAAAGTATTTCCCGGTGTCTACGAGAAGGACGGCTATCTGGCCGGCAGCGATGACGTGCGCCTCAACGACCTGCACGCCGCTTTCGCCGATCCTGAAGTCGACGCGATCATCTGCTTGCGCGGCGGCTACGGTACACCGCGCCTGCTGGACCGGATTGATTTCGACCTGTTGGGCCGTCATGCCAAGCCGTTTGTCGGCTACAGCGACATCACCGCACTGCATCTGGCGATCAGCCGCTACGCCGGGTTCGTGACCTTTCACGGGCCGTTGCTCAATGCCGACCTGCTGGGCGACAAGGAGCCGCCGACCGTCACCTCATTCTTCGCCATGCTGCGCGGTCAGTTGAAGGTGGGCAGCGTACTGGGCCACCCGGTGGCCTATCCATTGACCACCGTCGAACCCGGCATCGCTCACGGGCGTTTACTCGGCGGCAATCTGGCGATGATTGCCTCGACGCTGGGCACACCTTACGAAATCGATGTAGAAGGGGTGATTCTGCTGATCGAGGACGTCAACGAACCGCTGTATCGCATCGACCGCTTGCTCACGCAGATGCGCCTGGCCGGCAAGCTGGCCAAATTGCGCGGTGTGCTGGTCGGTGATGTCGCGGGGGTGGATACCGACGCGTTGAACCGCTTGCTCAAGCAGACGTTCGAACCATTGCGGATACCGGTGTTGTCGGGATGGCGCAGCGGGCATTGTGATCCGAACCTGACGCTACCGATGGGGGCTTTGGTGCGGCTGGATGCGGGGAAAAAAGAACTGATGCTGGAGCAGGATGTGGTTGTCCGTCGGTAGATAAGCACCGCCAGTCAATCAGCCTTCGCGAGAAAGCCCGCTCCCACATTCGACCGAATTCGCGCTATGAGAATGCAGTCAAGTGTGGGAGCGGGCTTGCTCGCGAAAGCGATATGCGCCTTGCGAAAATCTGACTACTGGGTACGAAGGCTCTCAAGCAGCTTGTGCGTCGGATACCCGTCCGCCGGCCAGCCAAATGCCTGCTGCGCACTGCGGATCGCCTTGCGGGTATTGGCGCCGATGATCCCGTCCGCCGTACCGGCATCGTAATTGCGCGCACTCAGCAAGCTTTGCAGCTCAACCCGCTCGGTACGGCTCAATGGCAGATCATCTTTTGGCCAGGTGCCGTTGATCAAACCGCCACCACTGAAGCGCTCCGACAACAGGCTGACCGCCAGTGCATAGGACGACGAGTTGTTGTACTTGAGGATCGCCCGGAAGTTATCGAGGATCAGGAATGCCGGGCCACGATAGCCGGCCGGCAGCAGCAGGGCGGCAGACAGTTGTTCGGTACCTGCGGGCACTTGACCACCATTGGGCATGATCACGCCCAGTTGACGCCACTCAGCCACGCTTTTGCGAATGGCACCGTCAGCGAGCGTGTAATTGAAGCTGCCTGGGAGTTGTACTTCAAAGCCCCACGGCTGACCATGCTGCCAGCCGGAGCTTTGCAGGTAATGTGCAGTCGAGGCCAGCGCGTCGGCCGGACTACCCCAGATGTCGCGGCGACCGTCACCGTCGAAATCCACGGCGTGGGTGTTGTAGGTGGTCGGGATGAACTGGGTCTGTCCCATCGCGCCAGCCCATGAACCGAGCATTTTCTCTGGCGTGATATCACCCTGTTGCAGAATCTGCAGGGCGGCGATCAATTGCGCATGGGCAAAGCCCGGCCGACGGCCTTCATAAGCGAGGGTGGCCAACGAATTGATGACCGACTTGCTGCCCTGGAACTGACCGAAGTTGCTTTCCATCCCCCACACCGACACCAGCGCCTGACGATCCACGCCATAACGCTGTTCGATGCTTTGCAGAATGTCGGCGTACTGGTTGATCAGCGCTTGGCCTTTGCGCACTCGCAGCGGCGACAGCGCGCCGTCCAGGTATTCCCATACGGGGCGTGAGAACTCCGGCTGACTGCGGTCGGCGCGAATAACGCTGGCGTCGAAGCTGACATTGGCAAACGCGCGATCAAACAGATCGGCGCGGATCCCGGCGGCCAGCGCATCCTTGCGGAAACCGGCCTGCCATTCGGCAAAGGTCTGGGTCGGCTGAAGATCGAGAGGGTCGGCGGACGGCACTACCGGCGGGATGATCGCTGGGGCCGTGGCGACAGGGGCGGCTTGAAGAGGTTGGGCGTCGGCGGCGGTGGGTTTTTCCGCGCAGGCGACAAGCAGGATGAAGCTTGTGGCGGCGATCAATTGGCGAACGGGCCAACGACGGGAAAGACTGAAGGGCATGCACAGTTCCAGGGGATACGAATCAGGTGCAGACCTTAACATGCCTGCGGAATGAAGCGGTTATCGGTCAGGTATTTGGACGAGGTCTATTTAGCCGGCTAATCACCATATGCCCTGAATTAGCGGGGCGCAACTGTCATTTCTATCAGCTATTCAGCAGTGTTTTTCCTCAATTCAATAGCCCATGCCGGCAGGATTGTGGTGGTTTGAATTTCTCGATCACTGCCTCTTGACGCACGTTGACGAGGAATTTCATATGAAAGGTAAAGCGCTTTTACTGCTGTTTCTTTTGCTGGCAGGGTGCTCTGTAAAAGGCCCTTCGCAGGAGCCTGTTCAAACTCAGCTGGGCGTACAGACTGCTACAGCGTTAGCCACCAGCGGCCCGGAAGTAGCCTCCGAATTGACGAGGCGTTATAGCGATACCACCACTCTTCGATGTGATGGTGTGGACTCCAGACCTGCCTTTCTTTGCAGTGGTATTTTGCTGCGTGGAACGGCCACTGCAGCCGGCTTTGATGTCTGGGATCCTAGCCCCACCGCTGAAAGGGTGGGAGGTACCTCATTTTCGTTTGTCCGCTCAGACTACAAAATGAAAAGACTGGCCATGAATTACAAGAAAGGACTGATTTTCTATCCTGTTTTGAAAACACCGTCAGGCAAACTCAAGATTGAAGTTCTGTGCTTCTTTCCCGTGGACGGGGATTCTGATCATCGTAGTGATCGGGGTTGTGGCGGGATTTCCGGCTATCCCTCAACCGTTGCCTGCGCTGCCCAAGGCATCAATACCCCTGAAAAATGGGCAGAGAATTACAACAAGCATGCTGTTCCTAGTCACAACAGGGCAGGTGTATGCAGTTTTGATGTCAGAGATTCGGCTAATACGCTGGCGGGCCCCAATTTTGTAAAGGGGATGCAGGCAGGACGTCTGGTGACGCCAAGAGCTTTTGACATACCCAATGACGTGAAAATGACGACATGGGCAAAGGGGCAGGCGAAAGTCTTGCCAATTGAGGCGTTCTTTTACGTGATTGTCGGAAACACATCGGGCTTGGCGGAAGTCCAGAGGGATCAGCGCCGATTCAAAGAGCTCACTGGTGAAACGCTGCCTATTATCAAAGTAACAATGCCGGCAACGCTGGCCGATAGAGTGACGTTTGCGTTTCAGGCGCAAGATCAGGCGGTGAATTGATTATCCGTTTCAAGCAGCCAGAAAGTAAGAAGCCTCCCAGCTGTCAGACTGGAAGGCTTCGCGGCGGTAGCTGCCTTTCCCCTTGGTTGGTCGTTCCTGGCGGGTGCGGAACAGGGGTTGGGCGATAATGGATTTGGCCTTGTTCGGGCCATGTTTCGATGGCTTTTTGCTCATGACGGATCTCTCGGTGGGTGGGTGTTGCGGGGCGAATAATCTGCCGATGTTGGACGTCTGTCCAGTCTCTGTTGTGTAGGAATGTTCTGATGCTTTCGCGAGCAAGCCCGCTCCCACATTCGACCGAATTCGCGCTATGAGAATGCAGTCAAGTGTGGGAGCGGTCTTGCTCGCGAAGGGCCGTTGTGCGGTTGAACGACTTACTCGGCAGGCAACGAAAGGCGCTGACCGGCCATCAACAACGCCAATCGGCTCAGGCTCATCCACGGCGACCCGGCAGCCTGGCCCTTGATCTGCGCATCGATGCGCTGGGCTTCGAGCAACAACTGCGCCCAGCGTTGCGCCGAGTAGCGTTGCAGGGCTTTGCTCATCAAGGGTTTGCGCTTGTCCCAGACCGGCGGTTTCGCCTGGCTGAAGCACTTGTCCAGCGGCGTGCCCTGGCTGTACTGCAGCGAGATATTGGCCAGCAGGCGCAGCTCTCGCGCCAATGCCCAGAGAATCACGGGCGGTTCGACACCTTCACCGCGCAGCCCTTCGAGCATGCGCAAGGCGTGAGCCGGTTCGCCGTTGAGCACGGCGTCGGTCAAGCCAAACACGTCGAAGCGGGCACTGTCCGCGACAGCGGCTTGCACCGTTTCGACGGTGATTTGCCCACCTTCGGCCATCAGTTTGAGCTTTTCGATTTCCTGCGCGGCGGCGAGCAAGTTGCCCTCCACGCGTGCGGCAATCAGTTCGACGGCGTCCTGGCTGGCCGACAATCCGGCCTGAGACAGGCGCTGACGAATCCAGCTCGGCAGTTGATTGGCATCCACTGGCCAGATCTGAATGAACTGGGTCTGCTGGCCTTCGACCAGCGCCTTGCCCCACTTGGTCTTCTGCGCGCTGCCATCGAGCTTGGGCAGGCTGATCAGCAGCACGGTGTCTTCAGCGGGACGCGAGCAGTATTCGATGAACGCAGCCGCGCCCTTGTCACCGGGTTTGCCCGATGGCAGGCGCAGTTCCAGCAGGCGCTTTTCAGCGAACAACGACATGCTGGCACCGGCCTGCAACAACGTGCCCCAATCGAAATTGGCGTCGGCGGCAAATACCTGACGTTCGTCAAAACCTTGTTGGCGGGCAGCACGGCGGATGGCGTCGGCGGCTTCCTGACACAGCAGCGGGTCATCTCCGCTGATGATGTAGACCGGCGCAAGGGAGCCCTGCAGGTGTTTGCTGAGTTGAGCGGGAGCGAGCTTCATAAGATCGGTCGAACGGGGCGCCTGAGCGCCCCGAACGTCTTACTGCTGCGGTACTTCGAGCGGCGACTGACGCGGGGTCTGCGCTTCAGCCTTTTGCGCCGCTTCGAGCGCGTCGGCTTCTGCCTTGGCCCGGTCATTGGCGGCTTGCTGCAGTTGCTGCAGTTGGTCCGGAGTCAGCTGTTGCAGGCGCAGCATCATGCGCTGAACCAGTTCGCGACGGGTCTCGCGACGGGCGTCGTTGGCTTCCTGATCGGAGCCGACGAGGTTGTTGCCGTCGTGAATGAACACCTTCTGCACTTCAAGCTTGTCGCTCAGCAGCGAAAGGTTTTTGTCACCACGGATGTCGTAGCTCAGGACAGTGCTGACCTGATACTCGCCCGTACGACCGGCACCGGCGTAGCTGAGGATGCGCTGGCTTTCCTGCTCGTCAGCCAGATAGAGCTTGTACGGCGCGCCGCTGTAAACCTTGACGCCGCTGGACTCCAGTACCTGACGCAGTTGCGTGACGGTATCGCCGTAGGCGTTGCGGGCACTCAGGTCGAGTTCCTTGATCGCCAGTTCGTTGGTGCCGGTACCGCGCAGCTGGAAACCACAGGCGCTCAACAGGACGGCGAGGCCCATCACCAGCAGATTGCGTTTGATCATTGTGTTGCTCCCCTTGAAACCAGGTGGGCCGACCGTGCGGCCCGAAAGGTTTTACTCGGCGCCAGGCGAACCTGACGCCCGATCCAATTAGCTGGCGACAATATTGACCAGTTTCCCGGGCACTACGATCACTTTACGAATAGTCAGGCCGTCGACAAAACGCAGCACGTTTTCGTTGGCGCGCGCTGCCGCTTCGACTTCTTCACGGGTTGCGCTGGCCGGCATGTCGATCTGGCCACGCAGCTTGCCGTTCACTTGAATGACCAGTTGCAGGCTGTCCTGTACCAGCGCGCTGTCATCCACCGCCGGCCAGCCAGCGTCGATCACGGCGTCAGCGTGACCCAGCTGATTCCACAACTCATGGCTGATGTGCGGCGTGATCGGAGCCAGCAGCAGTGTGACGGCTTCCAGGCCTTCGTGAATCAGTGCGCGATCCTGTTCGGTGCCTTGCGCGGCTTTTTCCAGCACGTTCATCAGCGTCATCACTTGAGCGATGGCGGTGTTGAATTTGTGGTTCTGGCCGACGTCGTGGCTGGCCTGTTTGATGGCCAGGTGGATCGCACGGCGAACGGCTTTCTGCTCGTCGTTCAGGTTGGCGATGTCCAGTTTGCCCGGCAGGCCCTGAGTAACGTGGGCTTGAGCCAGACGCCAGACGCGCTTGAGGAAGCGGTGCGAACCCTCTACGCCGGAGTCGGACCATTCAGCGCTCATGTCAGGCGGCGAGGCGAACATCATGAACAGGCGGCAGGTATCTGCGCCGAACTGATCGATCATCGACTGTGGGTCGACGCCGTTGTTCTTGGACTTGGCCATCTTCTCGGTGCCGCCGATTTCCACCGGCAGGCCGTCGGATTTGAGCTTGGCGCTGATGACCTTGGCTTTGCTGTCACGTTCGAGTTCGACGTCCGCCGGATTGAACCAGGTGTAAGCGCCATTGGCTTCGCGGCGGTAGTAAGTCTCGGCGATCACCATGCCCTGGGTCAGCAGGTTCTTGAACGGCTCGTTGGAGCTCACCAGACCTTCGTCACGCATCAGCTTGTGGAAGAAGCGCGCGTAGAGCAGGTGCAGGATGGCGTGTTCGATGCCGCCGATGTACTGATCCACCGGCAGCCAGTGGTCGGCTGCGGATTTTTCGACCAGGCCACCTTCAAAGTGCGGCGAAGCGTAACGGGCGTAGTACCACGACGACTCGACGAAGGTGTCCATGGTGTCGGTTTCACGCTTGGCAGGCTGGCCGCATTTCGGGCAGGTGCACTCGTAAAACTCGGGCATGCGCGCCAGTGGCGAACCAGCGCCGTCCGGCACCACGTCTTCCGGCAGGACGACAGGCAGTTGATCTTCCGGTACCGGTACGTCACCGCACGCATCGCAGTGGATGATCGGGATCGGGCAGCCCCAGTAGCGCTGACGGCTGATGCCCCAGTCGCGCAGGCGGAACTGGGTGCGCGAGGCGCCGAGCTCTTTCTTGATCAGGGCCACTTCCATGGCGTCGAACGCGCCAGCGAAGTCCAGGCCATCGAATTCGCCGGAATTGATCAGGGTGCCGTGCTCGCCGTAGGCGTCTTGCCACGGGGCCGGGTTGGTCTCGCCGGAGCTGGTACGCACGACCGATTTGATCGGCAGGTTGTACTTGTGGGCGAACTCGAAATCACGCTCGTCGTGAGCCGGCACCGCCATGACCGCACCGTCGCCGTAGTGCATCAGCACATAGTTGGCGACCCATACCGGCAGTTTTTCGCCAGTCAGCGGGTGCTCGACGAACAGGCCGGTCGGCAGGCCTTTTTTCTCTTGAGTGGCGACGTCGGCTTCAGCGACGCTGCCGCCCTTGCATTCGGCGATGAACGCTTGCAGCGCTGGGTTGTTCTGCGCAGCCAGAGTGGCCAGATGATGCTCGGCAGCCACGGCGACGTAGGTCGCGCCCATCAGGGTGTCCGGACGGGTGGTGAAGACTTTGAGCGTGCCGGCTTCGCCGATGGAGTCGACGTTGTACGGGAACTGCACTTCCATGCCGCGGGATTTGCCGATCCAGTTGCGCTGCATGGTCTTGACCTGTTCCGGCCAGCCAGTCAGTTCGTCGAGGCTCTCCAGCAGCTCATCCGCGTACGCGGTGATCTTGAAGTAGTACATCGGGATTTCGCGCTTTTCGATCAGCGCGCCGGAACGCCAGCCGCGACCGTCGATGACCTGTTCGTTGGCCAGAACGGTCTGGTCGACCGGGTCCCAGTTCACGGTGCCGTTTTTACGGTAGATCACGCCTTTTTCGAACAGGCGAGTGAACAGCCATTGTTCCCAGCGGTAGTAATCCGGCTTGCAGGTAGTGACCTCGCGGGACCAGTCCACCGCCAGGCCCAGGCTGCGCAGCTGGGACTTCATGTAGGCGATGTTTTCGTAGGTCCACTTGGCCGGGGCCACGTTGTTCTTCATCGCGGCGTTTTCCGCCGGCATGCCGAAGGCGTCCCAACCCATCGGTTGCAGAACGTTCTTGCCTTGCATGCGCTGGTAGCGGGAGATCACGTCGCCGATGGTGTAGTTGCGCACGTGCCCCATGTGTAGCTTGCCGCTGGGGTAAGGGAACATCGACAGGCAGTAGTAAGTCTCCTTGCCTGGCTGTTCACTGACTTCAAAGGACTTTTGCTCATCCCAGAACGACTGGGCGGCGGCTTCGATCTCACGGGGCTGATATTGTTCGTGCATGGCTACTTTTGTACTGGATAGGGGTGGCCTAATCCTCTTCAACGCGGCATTCGGGATGGCCCGGACGAGCTGGAAGTGGAATGACAGGAAGCGCCGTAGCATACATGACCGCGCTTGGCCTAGGGAAACCCTGATTACAGCTGTTTGGCCCGGTCAATCCATGGCGAGGGCCGTTGGTCGCGGCGTACAGCCGGTTTGTGCAGCGAAGCTAAGCTCTAACTGGGGAGTGAGTCTTATTGTCAATGAGGTGAGGGATGGTGGAGTCACAGCAAAAAAACGTTACGAAACCCGAGTTGTACGAACGGTTGATGGATCGTCTGGGCATGGCTCTGGACGCTGCAAAAACCGCTGGCCGGCTGCGCGATGAGCGCCCCCTGGAACTGGAATTGCGTGACTTGAGCCCCGCCGAGTTCAAACTGGTCAAGGCTTATCTGGATCGCAGCGAACGTGAAACGCACGGATGCTTGTCGCAGGCAGTGAAGCAGCTCGATGCAACGCATTCCGCCAAGGTCATCTGGCTTAAGGACCGGGCGCCCGGCAGAGAATCCGTCAAGGTTCGCTCTTTGCAGGCCAAGTAAGCGCATGGCAGGTCAAAAAACGGATCTTTTTCAACAGGATCCCACCTATCGGTTGTCACGCATTATTAACACTCTTACGCTTCGGGCATCTTTGGAGATGCCCGATGCCTTTTCGTTATTTCATCAAACAACTTCTATTGCCGCCCGGCATTTTATTATTGCTGTTGCTGGCGGCGTGGTGGTTGCGCCGCTCCCGTCCGCGTCTGGCCGGATTGTGTTTCGCCATCGGTTTTGGCGGGTTCTGGTTGATGAGCCTGCCGGTGGTCGTGCAGTGGGGCGCCAAGGCGCTTGAGCGTGAGCCACCGCTGGCCCGGGACGAGTGGGCGACGCTGGCACAGCGGGCCGATGCGATTGTGGTATTGGGTTCGGGCCGTGAGCGCGGCGATCTGGCCTGGGGCGCGGATCAGCCGACCGGCGTGGGGCTTGAACGTCAGCGCTACGCGGCGCGACTGGCCAAGGCATCGGGTTTGCCGATCCTGACCAGTGGCGGTCTGCATTACGGTACGCCGCCGACGGAGGCGAAATTGATGGCGGACTCGTTGCGTGATGACTTCGGCGTGACTGTGCGTTGGCAAGAGGGGGCGAGCCGTACGACCTGGGAAAACGCTAAGTTCACCGCCGATATGCTGCTGCCGCAGGGGATCAAGCGCGTGGTCGTGGTGACACAGGCCTGGCACATGCCGCGCTCGGTCTGGAGTTTCGAGAAGGCGGGATTTGAAGTAGTGCCGGCACCGGTCGGGTTCCTGGGCACGGATAACGCGAGGCCGCTGGGCGGCTGGATGCCGGAGTTCAAGTCGATCTGGCAGAGCGGCCAGTTGTTGAATGAGGCGGTGGGGCAGGTGGGGTATTCACTGTTTTACCGGAGTGAAGCAGTCGCCGATTGATTGAGTGTTGCTAATGGCCTCTTCGCGAGCAAGCCCGCTCCCACATTTGGAATGCATTTCAAATGTGGGAGCGGGCTTGCTCGCCAAGCTTTTAAAGGGTTTTTGACATCCGGCTCGCCATCAGTGCCCAGCCAAACAGCAGCAAGCAGACAATGATCAACGGCCACGAACGCCATCGCAGATACGGCGTCAGGTTGTGCATCGGTACCACCTCACCGTACAAAACGCCCTGCTCGAACTGCGGAATCTGTTCGGTGATCTGCCCGAACGGGTTGATCAAACCGGTCACGCCGTTGTTGGTCGCACGGATCATCCAGCGTCCGGCCTCCAGTGCGCGCATCTGTGCCATCTGCAAGTGTTGCAGCGGACCAATCGACGTTCCGAACCAGGTGTCGTTGCTGATCGTCAGCAGCAGATCGCTGCGGGCCGACAGGCTGGCGGCAAACTCCGGATACACCACTTCATAGCAGATGAACGGTGCGATCTGATAACCCTTGGCCTGCAACAGTGGCTGATCGGCCGGGCCGCGAGCAAAATCGGACATCGGCAGATCGAAGAAAGCGATCAGCCCGCGCAGAATGTCCTGCAACGGCACGTATTCGCCGAACGGCACCAGTTTCTGTTTCAGGTAAGTGCCATCGCCTTCGCCGACCACGGTGATGCCATTGAAGAAGCGCTTTTCGTGACGAACCGTTTTGCGAATCGGCACGCCGGTGATCAGCGCCGATTTACGCTCGGCGGCAAAAGTGCCCATCATGTTCAGGTAGCCCTCGGCGGACTCCTTGAGCACCGGCACGGCGGTTTCCGGCCAGATCAGCAGGTCCACCGGTTTGGAACGCAAGCTCAAGTCGCGGTACAGCGCCAATTGTGCGTTGAGCTGTGCCGGGTCCCATTTCATGCTTTGTTCGACGTTGCCCTGAATCGCCGCGACGCTCAACGGCGCGCCGGACGGGCTGGTCCAGGCATGGCCCTTGAGCGCAATACCTGCCACCCACGGCCCAACCAGCAACAGCAGGCCGGCCGCGACAAAACCCTTGCGGCCGGATTTGATCAGGCGTGGGGCGTTGTAGATCAGTGCAGCGGTGAGTGCCAGAACGAACGACACCAGCCACATGCCACCCACCGGTGCGAGTCCGGCCAACGGGCCGTCGAGTTGGCTGTAACCGGAATACAGCCATGGAAAACCGGTGAGGAACCAGCCGCGAAACGCTTCCTGGCCGACCCATAACGCGGCGAACGCCAAGGCGTCGGCCAATGGCGCCTCATTACGGCGAAGCCAGCGCGCCCAAAGCCAGGCGGGCAAAGCAAAGAACCAGGCAATGGCGGCGGTGAACAGCAGCATCAGGAAACCAGCCAGCAACACCGAAGCGCCGCCGAAGTGGTGGATGCTGTAGTAGATCCAACTGGTGCCGGCGCCGAACAGGCCGAAACCGAAGCACCAGCCACGTCCCAGTGCCTGGCGGGGGCTCAGCTCGCGCAGCCCGGCATAGAACAGGCCGACCGCCAGCAATGCCAGCGGCCAGATGTTGAACGGTGCCAGCGCTAACGTGGTGATTGCACCGGCCGCCACGGCCAGCAGGTTACCGGGCCAGCCGGGGCGGGTTGTCCAGCGCATTTCAGTCCTTAGAATTAACGTGCGATTGGCGTGAGTCGCAGCAAGTGAATCCGACGGCTGTCGGCGTTCAGGATGCGGAAACGATAGGCGCCGATTTCAGTGATTTCGTTGCGTTTTGGCAAGTGTCCGAACGCGCTCATCACCAGACCGCCGACGGTGTCGAACTCATCGTCGGAGAATTCGCTGTCGAAGAACTCGTTGAAGTTCTCGATCGGTGTCAGGGCTTTGATCAGGAAGTCGCCACTTGGCAGCGGCTTGATGTAGCTGTCTTCTTCGACGTCGTGCTCGTCTTCGATGTCGCCGACGATTTGTTCGAGCACGTCTTCGATGGTCACCAGACCCGCCACACCGCCGTACTCGTCGATGACGATGGCCATGTGGTTGTGGTTGGCGCGGAATTCACGCAGCAGCACGTTCAGTCGTTTGGACTCCGGCACGAAGGTGGCCGGGCGCAGCAGATCCTTGATGTTGAAGCTGTCGCCATTTTCCTTGAGGATCAGCGGCAGCAAGTCCTTGGCCAGCAGCACGCCCATCACGTCGTCATGGCTTTCGCCGATGACCGGATAGCGCGAGTGGGCCGAGTCGACCACGGCCGGGAGGAACTCGCGGGGTGTCTGGGTCGCCTTGATGCTGATCATCTGCGAACGCGGCACCATGATGTCGCGTACTTGCAGGTCAGCCACCTGAATGGCGCCTTCGACGATGGCCAGCGCTTCGCTGTCCAGCAGTTTGTTCTGATGTGCATCGCGCAGCAGCTCTAAAAGCTCCTGGCGGTTCTTCGGCTCGTGGGCAAAAGCCTGGGTCAGTTTACCCAGCCATGACTTCTGCCCGTTGCTCGATCGATCTTCGCTCATAGCGATTACTCTGAATCCTTTGTTGTAACGATAGGGGATGTTTCGGGTTCGTCGTCCGCGTACGGATCGGGGTAGCCCAGTTCAGCAAGCAACTCGCGTTCCAGTGCTTCCATTTCTTCGGCTTCCTCGTCATCTATATGGTCGTAACCGAGCAGATGCAAGCAGCCGTGAATGACCAGATGTGCCCAGTGGGCCTTAAGTTCCTTGCCCTGTTCAGCAGCTTCGCGCTCAACCACGGCCACGCAGATCACCAGATCGCCGAGCAGCGGGATGTCGAGAAACTCGTCGGGCACTTCCGCGGGGAACGACAGGACGTTGGTCGCGTAGTCCTTGTGGCGCCAGGTGTGATTGAGCTCGCGGCCTTCTTCCTCGTCGACCAGGCGAATGGTCATTTCCGAGTCGGCGGTGCGCTGGCGCAGGGCCAGTTCGCACCATTGGCGGAACGCAGCTTCACTCGGGGCGTTCGCGTCGGTCGCGATTTGCAGGTCTAGCTCAAGCATCGCGCGAAGTTTCCTTGGGTGCATCGGCGCGGCTTTCGAAGCGCTCGTAGGCTTCGACGATCCGCTGCACCAATGGGTGGCGCACGACGTCCTTGGGCTGGAAGTGCGTGAAACTGATGCCCGGCACGTCCTTGAGAACTTCGATCACATGGTGCAGCCCGGATTTGGTGCCGCGCGGCAAGTCGACCTGGGTGATGTCACCGGTGATCACTGCTGTGGAGCCAAAGCCGATACGGGTCAGGAACATCTTCATCTGCTCGACGGTGGTGTTCTGGCTTTCGTCAAGAATGATGAAGCTGTTGTTCAGCGTACGGCCGCGCATGTAGGCCAGCGGCGCGACTTCGATCACCTGACGCTCGATCAGCTTGGCCACGTATTCGAAACCGAGCATTTCGTAGAGCGCGTCGTAGAGCGGGCGCAGGTATGGGTCGATTTTCTGGGCCAGATCGCCGGGCAGGAAACCGAGTTTTTCACCCGCTTCGACCGCTGGACGCACCAGCAGGATGCGACGGATCTGCTCGCGTTCCAGAGCATCGACAGCGCAGGCCACGGCCAGATAGGTCTTGCCGGTACCGGCCGGGCCGATGCCGAAGTTGATGTCGTTGCCGAGGATTTCCTTCACATAGCGCAGTTGATTCAAGCCGCGTGGGCGAATCATGCCTTTTTTGGTGCGCAGGGCGACGGAGGCTTCGGCGGGGGCGTGGTTGTCCAGTTCTACAACGGCCGATTCCTGGAGGAACAGGTGCACCATGTCTGGCGACAACTCGGTACCTTTGGTCTCCCGGTACAGGCGGCGCAGCAGGTTTTCCGCAGAAGTGGTGTGCTTGGGGTCGCCGATCAGCTCGAACTGGTTTCCGCGGTTGCGGATCTCGATGGTCAGGCGCTGTTCGATCAAGCGCAGATGCTCGTCGAATTGCCCGCACAGATTGGCGAAGCGGCGAGCCTCAAAGGGCTCGAGGATAAAACGATGTGGTTCGATGGGTGCGTTCAAGGTCGTATTTAGCCGCCCTGGGGCAATTAGGATGAAATCAAGGATAACGCCAGTGGCGTGGGTGCGAAAGCTCTTAAATATCGCAAGGTCAATCACAGGCCTTGTGGAAGCGGGCTTGCTCGCGAAAGCGGTGTGTCAGCAACGTTGATAGTGGCTGAAGCGACGTCTTCGCGAGCAAACCCGCTCCCACAAGGGACATGTGTTGCTACTGGATCAGCGAGCCGCGCAGCGAGTGCGGTTGCGCCGCGTCGATGTGCACGTCGGCGAACTGACCGATCAGCGTTGGATTGTCGCAGCGGAAGTTGACGATACGATTATTCTCGGTGCGCCCTTGCAACTCGCCCGGGTCTTTTTTCGAATAGTCGGTTACCAGAATCCGCTGGATCGAACCGACCATTTGTCGGCTGATTTCGAAACCTTGCTGATTCAAACGATGTTGCAGCGCGTCCAGGCGTTCTTTCTTCAGCTCTTGCGGGGTGTCATCCGCCAGATCGGCAGCCGGGGTGCCCGGGCGTTGGCTGTAGACGAACGAGTAGGAAAAGTCGAAGCCAACGTCGGCAATCAGCTTCATGGTCTGTTCGAAATCTTTCTCGGTCTCGCCGGGGAAGCCGACGATGAAGTCCGAGCTGATGCAGATCCCTGGCACGGCAGCGCGCAGTTTGCGCAGCTTCGATTTGTACTCCAGCGCCGTATGGTTACGCTTCATTGCCGCCAGAATCCGGTCCGAGCCCGACTGCACGGGCAAGTGCAGGTGCTTCACCAGTTCCGGCACATCGGCGTGGGCCTGGATCAGGCTGTCGGAAAACTCCAGTGGATGCGAGGTGGTGTAGCGAATGCGGTCGATGCCGTCGACGGCCGCGACTACGCGGATCAGTTCGGCGAGATCGGCCAGGCGCCCGTCGTGGGTGGTGCCGCGATAGCCGTTGACGTTCTGGCCCAGCAGGGTCACTTCACGCACGCCGTTTTCGGCCAGGTGGATGATCTCGGCGATCACGTCATCGAACGGGCGGCTGACTTCTTCGCCGCGGGTATAAGGCACCACGCAGAACGTGCAGTACTTGCTGCAGCCTTCCATCACCGACACATAAGCGCTCGGGCCATCGATGCGCGGCTCGGGCAAGTGGTCGAATTTTTCGATTTCCGGGAACGAGACGTCCACTTGCGGCAGCTTGCTGCTGCGCGCCGCGTCGATCATTTCCGGCAGGCGGTGCAGGGTCTGCGGGCCGAACACCACGTCGACGTACGGCGCGCGATCGCGGATCGCCGCGCCTTCCTGGCTGGCCACGCAACCGCCGACGGCGATTACCATGTCCGGGTTGGCCAGTTTCAATTCGCGCCAGCGGCCGAGTTGCGAATACACCCGATCCTGGGCGCGCTCGCGGATCGAGCAGGTGTTGAGCAGAATCACGTCGGCGTCTTCCGCGCGAGCGGTGACTTCCAGGGCCTGATGTTCACCCAGCAGATCGACCATGCGCGAGCTGTCGTACTCGTTCATCTGGCAACCGTGGGTTTCGATGTAAAGCTTCTTGGCCATGGATTTTGATCGTCACGTGATTCAAAGAACCGCGCATTATAGGGAACAAGCCCTCAGGTTCCTACCGCTGTGCGTCCGGTGGCTATGCTATAGTTTGCGCCCTCATTTTTATCCCCGATGTTATCCGCCCGCCATGACCAAACGCGAAGCTCCAATCTACAAGGTGATTTTCCTCAATCAGGGCCAGGTATTCGAAATGTACGCCAAGCAGATCTATCAAAGTGATCTGTGGGGTTTCCTGGAAGTGGAAGAGTTCGTCTTTGGCGAGCGCACGCAAGTGGTCGTCGATCCGAGCGAAGAAAAGCTCAAGGCACAGTTTGAAGGCGTTGTGCGCAGCTTTGTGCCGATGCATTCGATCGTGCGCATCGACGAAGTCGAACGCCTCGGCACCCCGAAAATCAGCGAAGCCCGCGGTGCGGTCGGCAATGTAATGCCGTTTCCGATGCCGATGCCTGAGAAGTAAGGCTCAGGACCGAGTCGCCTCATTCGCGAGCAAGTCGAATCGTCGCACCGTCGCTCCCACAATTGATCTTCAGTGTTCAGAAGATCCCATGTGGGGGCGGGCTTGCTCGCGAAGAGGCCAGAAAAATCCGTACAGAATTCAGGGAAGGGGCGAGAACGGCGTACGCCCATCGGCGCTTTGCAGTTCCATCAGGTATTTACGGAAAATTTGCCCGAGTACCTGAGTGGCGGTTTCGAGATCTTCGCGGGACATTTTTTCGGAGACTTCGTCGGCTGTGTCGAGCGCCTCTTCGGCGCCGTTGACCGCGGCCATCTTCAGTACGATGTACGCCTGAATGTTGTTGGCCTGCACGCCTTCACCGTGGAAGAACATGGTGCCGAGCTTGAATTGCGCCTGGGCGTGGCCTTGCAATGAGGCCTTTTCGAAATAGCTCAGGGCTTGATTGAGGTCGCGCGGCGCATTCTTGCCGTCGTAGTAGAACTCGCCCAACTCGTATTGCGCTTGCGCATCCCCTTCATCCGCCGCTTTCTGGCAGGCAGCCAATGCCTGCGTGACGTCTTGCGGCTGAGTATTGAGGGTGCAACGACCCATCGCCGGGATCAACAACGAGTTGCCGCCTGCTTGTGCATGCGCGAGCAGGGGCTGAAGGAGCAACAGGCAGCCCAAGGCAAGGGTGCGGCCGGTGCGGTTCATGGGAATCGACTTACCTCTGAAGGGCACGCGGACCCATCGAGGGATCCAATAAGCGCGCATTATGAAATAAGCAGGGCCAACCTTACAAAGTCTTTACTCGTTTTTCTGCTGCGCGGGGAATATATCGCCCACTTTCAGGAAGATTTTTGGCAGAGGCGTGGAAAAAGCGTGGGGATGTAGGTGAAGGCTGACGCTGGCAATGGCCAACGTCAGCGGTACGGCAATTACTTCAACGCAGCGAAGGCGCGTTCGGCAGCGTCCAGCGTCAGTTTTAACTCGGCTTCGCCATGGGCGATCGACGTGAAGCCGGCTTCGAATGCGCTCGGCGCCAGATACACGCCGCCCTCCAGCATCAGGTGGAAGAAGCGACCGAACAGTGCAGCGTCGCTAGCCATCACGTCTTCAAAGGTGACGATGGCGTCGGCGCCGCTGAAGTACAGGCCGAACATGCCGCCCGCCTGGGTGGTCACGAATGGAATGCCAGCGGCATCGGCGCGTTGTTGCAGACCGTCGAGCAGACGCGTGGTGTAGTCGGTCAGCTCGGCGTGGAAACCCGGACGGCTGATCAGGCGCAGGGTGGTCAAGCCAGCGGCCATGGCCAGAGGATTGCCCGACAAGGTGCCGGCCTGATACACCGGGCCCAGTGGCGCGATGCGCTCCATGATTTCACGTTTGCCACCGAAGCAGCCGACCGGCATGCCGCCGCCAATGATCTTGCCGAACGTGGTCAGGTCGGGATTGACGCCGTAGTACGCCTGAGCACCGCCGAGGGCGACGCGGAAACCGGTCATCACTTCGTCGAAAATCAGCACCACGCCATGTTTGTCGCACAGCGAGCGCAAGCCTTCGAGGAACCCCGGTGCTGGCGGCACGCAGTTCATGTTGCCGGCCACGGGCTCGACGATGATGCAGGCCACTTCCTGGCCGACTTCAGCGAGCATCTTTTCAACGGCGTCAATGTCGTTGAAGGGCAGGGTCAGGGTGTGTTTGGCGAACGCCGCCGGCACACCGGCCGAACTTGGCACGCCTTGGGTCAGTGCGCCGGAACCGGCCTTGACCAGCAGGCTGTCGGAGTGACCGTGGTAGCAGCCTTCGAACTTGATGATGCTGTCACGACCGGTGTAACCGCGAGCCAGGCGGATGGCGCTCATGGTCGCTTCGGTGCCGGAACTGACCATGCGCACCATGTCCATCGACGGCACCAGCGAGCAGACCAGGTCGGCCATCTCGGTTTCCATCGCGGTTGGCGCACCGTAGGACAGGCCGTGTTGCAGTTGATTGCGCACGGCGTCGAGCACGTCTGGATGGCTGTGGCCAAGGATCATCGGGCCCCACGAACCGACGTAATCGACATAACGCTTGTCGTCTTCGTCGGTAACGTAGGCGCCTTCGGCGTGCTTGAAGAACAGCGGTGTGCCGCCCACGCTCTTGAACGCACGAACTGGCGAATTGACGCCACCGGGAATGTGTTTCTGGGCGTTGGCAAACAGGGTTTCGGAACGAGACATGATCGGGCTCTCAATCTTCAGGATTTGAACAGTTCGTTGAACGCGCGAGCGCGGCGGGTCACTTCGGCGGTGCTTTCAGCGCCGAACAGGCCGTGGACGACGGCCAGCAGGTCGACACCATGGGCCACCAGCGGCGCGGCGTTGTCGAGGGTGATGCCGCCGATCGCGCAGATCGGCAAATGCAGTTGGCGACGGGCGTCATCGAGCAGATCGAGGCTGCAAGTCGGTGCGCCGGGTTTGGTGTTGGAGTTGAAGAAGCGGCCGAAGGCGACGTAGCTCGCGCCTTCTTTGGCGGCTTGTTCGGCCAGTTCGATCTGCGCGTGGCAGGTCGAGCCGATGATCGCTTTCGAGCCGAGCAGAGCGCGGGTCGGTGACAGTGGGCCGTCGGTCTGGCCCAAGTGCACGCCAACGTTGAGGCGCGCAGCCAGTTCGGCGTCATCGTTGATGATCAACTGCGTTTTGTAGCGCTCACACAGATCACGCAGCGCTTCGGCCTCACGCAGACGGCGGGCCTCATCGTTGCTCTTGTCGCGGTATTGCAGCAGGGTGACGCCGCCTTCCAGCGCCGCCTCCACGTAAGACAGAAACTTCCCGGCCAGCAATTGGCTGTCGGTAATGGCATACAGGCCACGTAGTTTCATCAGGCAGACCTCACGACGTTACGAGCAGAAATCCAGCGGCAGACGACGCGGCACGAACTGGCCTTTGCCCAGTTGTTCGGCGTCGCGCAGGGTGCGCCAGGTGTAATCCAGTGCACTGCGCACAGCGCTGGCGAGGTTTTCGCCCTGAGCCAGGCGACCGGCCAGAGCGCTGGCGAGGGTGCAACCGGAACCGTGATAGCTACCCGGCAGACGCTGGCAATAAAAGGTTTCACGCAGGCCGTCGCGGCTGTACAGGCGATTGTGGATTTCAGTTTCGTCGCCGTGGCCGCCGGTGATCAGCAGGTTTTTGACGAACGGCAAGAGTTTTTCAGCGCACTCGTCGGCAGTGCCTTCGGGCAGTTCAGCGAGGATTCGGGCTTCGGGAAGGTTGGGGGTGGCAATGATCGACAGCGGCAGCAGACGTTCGCGCATCGCATAGCCGACCTCGTCCTTGCCCAGACGTCCGCCGCCGCCGGCGCGCAGCACCGGGTCGCAGACCACAGGCAAGTGCGGATGCGCTGAAAGCAGTTCGACGACGGTGTCGACCATTTCCAGCGAACCGAGCATGCCCAGTTTGACCGCAGCGACGTCGGAGTCGTTGAGCACGGCATTGGCCTGGGCCAACACCCACTCGCGGTCGAGGACGCGGAAGTCAGTGACGTTGACGGTGTCTTGCACGGTCAGGGCGGTGACGGCCGGAGCCGCATGGCAACCCTGCGCGAGCAGGGCTTCGATATCTGCCTGCAAGCCGGCGCCACCACTGGGGTCGTGGCCGGAGAGACAGAGGACAACGGGGCGTGAGCTGTAGATATTCATGGTGCGCGAGCTTACCACCAAACCTGATTTTCCGGTTCAGTGCCGTTGTGTCCTGCCGATAGCCCGGGCATAGAACCCCGACCGTATTGTCACAACTTGACCGGCTCAACAGCTCTAGCTCGCTGCTTTGCTCTGAAACGCCCGTTCTAGAGCCTTTGTGGGAAAAATTTCGATGGTGCTCAATGGCCATCAACGGCTATGCTAGGCTGGATCCAAACCAATAACAGGTAATACCGGTTTTACGTCTACTCAAAGGGAATGGGGGGGCTTCCTGACACAACCGGACGAGCCACGCTGGGGCTTCAATGCGCTATTTGCTGATGTTGCTGTTCTGCTTGCCCCTCATGGCGAGCGCCGTCGAATTCGACGAGTTTACCCAGAGCCTCCCTCTGGGCCGGTCACTGCAAGTGTTCGAAGATCCGGGCGGTCAGGCGAGCATTGCCGATGTCCGCGCGCAGGCTGCAGCCGGCCATTTCAAACCCAACGACAAAGCCACGCTCAACGCCGGGTACTCGCGTTCGGCGTTCTGGCTGAAAATCGACCTGCATTACCGTCCTAATAATCCGACCGCACAACGCACCTGGTTGCTGGAACTGGCTTATCCGCCACTCGACCATCTCGACCTGTATCTGCCCGATGCCAAGGGCGACTACCGCCTGGTGCGTCAGACCGGCGATGCGCTGCCGTTTGCCAGCCGCGAGATTCGTCAGAACAGTTATCTGTTTGACCTCGCCTTCAAACCCGATCAGCAACAAACCGTGTTCCTGCGCCTGGCCAGTGAAGGCTCGATCCAGGCACCCGTGACATTATGGTCGAGCACCGCGTACCTTGAAGACCAGCCAGTGCGCCTGTATGTGCTGGGCGTCATTTATGGTGTGTTGCTGGGGATGCTGGTCTACAACCTGTTCATCTACCTCAGTGTGCGCGACACCAGTTACCTCTATTACATCTTCTACATTGCCTCGTTCGGTCTTTATCAACTGTCGGTGAACGGCGCCGCCGTCGAGTATTTCTGGCCGAACAATCCGTGGTGGGCCAACGCTTCCACCCCCTTCTTTATCGGTTGCGCCGGCCTGTTCGGCAGCCAGTTCGCCCGCAGCTTCTTGCAGACCAAAAACCACAGTCGTTGGCTTGATCGCCTGCTGATCGCCCTGATCGCGTTCGGTGCATTGGTGGTCGGGTTGTCGCTGATGACCAGTTACGCCCTGGCCCTGCGGCTGGCGACGACCCTGGCGTTGACCTTTACCGTGGTGATTTTCGCGGCGGGGATTCTCGCCTGGTGGCGCGGCTTGCGCGTGGCGCGGTACTTCATCATTGCCTGGTCGGCGTTCCTGCTGGGCGGCGTCATCAATACGCTGATGGTGCTGGGCTTGCTGCCGAACGTATTCCTGACCATGTACGCCAGCCAGATCGGCTCGGCCATCGAAGTGGCGCTGTTGTCGCTGGCACTGGCGGATCGCATCAACGCCATGCGCGAGCAGCAGGCGCAAACGCTGTACGACGCCGGTCAGAAACTTGAAGTGCTCAACCAGCAACTGGCCCACAGCAACAAGCTCAAGGATGAATTCCTTGCGACCCTGACCCATGAACTGCGCACGCCGATGAACGGTGTGATCGGCTCGCTGGAACTGATGCAGACCGTCGACCTTGACCCCGAGCTTGAGCAATACCAGCAGACCGCCGCCGGTTCTGCCCGGGACATGATGCGCATGGTCAACGGCATCCTTACCCTCACCGAATTGCAGGCCGGCAAGCTCAAGGCCACCCCTGGCAGTTTCAGCCTGCGCGGTGTGGTTGAAGCATTGCGTGTGCAGTTCGACGGTAATGCCGCGAGCAAGTCGCTGGACTTCAAGGTCGATGTTCTGCCGACCCTGCCGGACCGCCTGCACGGTGACAGCGCGAAACTGGCCCAATGCCTGGAATGCCTGCTGGACAACGCCCTCAAGTTCACCCGCGTTGGCGGGCTGGCGCTGCGCGTGACCGGCAAGCCGTCGACGGACAATCGTCTGGCGTTGTCGTTTGCGGTGATCGACACCGGCATCGGCTTCACCGATCTGGGCGAGGCGACGCTGTATCAGCGTTTCTTCCAGCTCGACGGTTCGATGACCCGCGAATATGGCGGATTGGGCGTGGGTCTGGCGATCTGTCGGCAATTGGTCGAGTTGCTCGGCGGCACGCTCACCCACCGTTCTGAACCCGGAAGTGGCAGTCGCTTCCAGTTGGATGTCGAGTTCGAGTTGCCGGTGGTCGAGCCTGCCCTTGCCCCCACGCCTTTGCGCGATTGCATCCGCGCACCGCAGGACTGCACGGTGATGTTGGTGGATGACAACAGCGTCAATCAACTGGTGATGCGCGGGATGTTGCTCAAGCTCGGTTTTCGCGTGCGTACCGCCGACAACGTTGCAGTGGCGCTGGACTTGTTGCAGCGTGAAACCTTCGACGCGGTGCTGATCGATTGCCAACTGCCCAGCCACGAAGGTGTTTCGCTATGCTGCCAGATTCACGCTTTGCCTGGCTGTGCCCATCTGCCGGTATTCATGTTGGCGTTGAGCGCTGATCGAGAGCCTTGTGCCACGGACGCGTCGATTGATTACCTCAACAAACCGGTGAAATTCGAAGATCTGCAGTCGGCGCTGGAGCGATGGGTATTGTGCTGCTGACAGGGTAAAAGCGCCGCCAGTTCGGCGGCTATGACACTTTGTTCGACGATGGGCCGGTGCTTAACTGGTGTCTCTGGCTGATCCCAAGGAGCCCCGTCATGAACCTGCATCAGTTCGCCGAAACCCACGAAGTCACCAATCAGCCACCGTCGCTGGACGGCACCAACCTCTACCGCATCGACCTGCCATTGCAGGAGTGGTCGCGGCGGTTCGGTGCCGGTTGGGCCGAGTCGCGGATCGATGCCTACGGTGAACTGGCCGGCGGCCCGTTGATGGAAGCCGGGTTCCTCGCCAATCAGAACAAACCGGTGTTCGCCAGCCATGACCGCTACGGTCATCGCATCGATCTGGTGGAATTCCATCCCGCTTATCACGAACTGATGCGTACCGCGATCGAGCATGGCCTGACTTCGTCGCCGTGGACTCATCCACAGGACGGTGCCCATGTCGCCCGCGCCTCGATGAGTTATCTGCACAGCCAGGCCGAGGCCGGCAGCGGGTGCCCGTTGACCATGACCTTCGCCAGTGTGCCGGCCCTGCGCTTGCAACCCAACCTGGCCGAGCAATGGCTGCCGAAAGTCCTTGCCACCCAATACGATCCGCGCAATGTCGGCATGGCGCACAAGGCCGGTGTCACCCTCGGCATGGCCATGACTGAAAAACAGGGCGGCACCGATGTGCGGGCCAACACCACCAAGGCTTATCCGGTCGGCGGCAGTGGGCCGGGGCAGGCGTATGAACTGGTCGGGCACAAGTGGTTCTGCTCGGCGCCGATGTGCGATGCGTTTCTCACGCTGGCGCAGACCGACAAGGGCTTGAGCTGTTTCCTGCTGCCACGCCATCGCCCGGACGACACGCGCAATCAGTTCTATATCCAGCGCCTGAAAAACAAACTCGGCAATCAGTCCAATGCCTCCAGCGAAGTGGAATTTCGCGGCGCGTTGGCGTGGATGATCGGCGAAGAAGGGCGTGGTGTGCCGACCATCATCGAAATGGTGGCGATGACGCGCTTTGATTGCATGGTCGGCTCCAGCGCCTTGATGCGTCAGGCCCTGACTCAGGCCAGCCATCACTGCGCGCACCGTAAGGTCGGCGGCAAACTGCTCAGCGAGCAACCGTTGATGCAGAACGTGCTGGCCGATCTGGCCCTTGAAAGTGAAGCCGCATTGGCCTTGAGCCTGCGCATGGGCCGTGCGCTGGATCATCTGGACGATCGCCACGAAGCGCAATTCGCCCGGCTGGTGACGGCGGTGGGCAAATACTGGATCTGCAAACGCGCCCCGGCAATGATCAACGAGGCGGCCGAGTGCATGGGCGGCGCGGGGTATGTCGAAGACAGCATCCTGCCGCGCCTGTACCGCGAGGCGCCGGTCAACTCGACGTGGGAAGGCTCGGGCAACGTGCAGTGCCTCGACGTGCTGCGCGCCTTGTCGAAAGAGCCGGGCGTGCTGGATGTGTTGTTCCATGAATTGGGTGACGGCCATGGTGACAAACGCCTGGCTGCGCATATTCAGCAGTTGCAGGCGCAGTTCAAGGACACCGGCGATATTCAGTATCGGGCGCGGCAGTTGACCGAGGACATTGCGCTGGGGCTTCAGGCCAAGCTGTTGCTGGAGGCGGGGAATGCGGCGGTGAGCGATGCGTTTATTGCCAGTCGGTTGGGTGGCAATGGCAGGGTCTACGGCGCGCTACCGCGAGGCCTCGATGTCGAAGCCATTGTCGCCCGCTCGACCCCGCAAGGTTTCTGAGACACTACAAATCCCACAGGGGATCTTCTTTGTTTGAAAGATTGAGGTACAGCCACAACGCCACTGTTCCCGTCGCGCCACGATGCAGGCAAGATGAAGCTCTGCAAGTCAGAACACAGGAAGCTGATCGTGACCGAAGCGTTTATTGTTGTTCAAACCGCTGAACAAGCCGTGGATCGTCTGGCCCAGCTGCATGAGCGGGCCACTACTGCGCTGAATTCGGCGCTCAAGCGTTACCTCAAGGATCGCGTCGAGCCCGACGCCGAGCAGCGTGCTCTTTTTCGTTATCCCGAACTGCGTCTGACCTACCACTGCCATGGCGAAGTCCCGCAGACCACCCGCGCTTACGCCAAAGTACAGCTGCCGGGCACCTACAGCGTGACCGTCACCCACCCGGCGGCGTTTCGCAAATACCTGCTCGAACAACTGACGCCGTTGATGCACGATTTCACCGTGACCGTGGAAGTCGGCGTCAGTCAGCAAAATATTCCGTATCCGTACGTGGTCGAACAGGGCGATGAACTCGCCGGTTCCGGCGTGACGGCGGCAGTGCTGGCGCGGGTGTTCCCCAGTACCGACCTGTCGGCCGCCACCGATGGCATCGCCGACGGTCTCTACGATTGGGAAAACACCGACCCCCTGCCGCTGGCGTTGTTTGATGCGGCGCGCGTCGACTTTTCGCTGCGTCGTTTGGTGCACTACACCGGCAGCGACTGGCGCCATGTACAGCCGTGGATTCTGCTGACCAACTATCACCGCTACGTCGACCAGTTCATCGTCCATGGTCTGGAGCAGTTGCGCAGCGATCCGCGTTTCGTGCGCATGGTGCTGCCGGGCAACGTGATCATCGACAAGAGCATGGATCACGGCGAAGCGTCGGCGATTGCCGCGGGTGTGGTCTGGCACCGTTATCAGATGCCGGCCTATCACCTGATCGCCAGTGATGGTCATGGTGTGACGCTGGTGAATATCGGCGTCGGTCCGTCCAATGCCAAGAACATCACTGACCACTTGGCCGTGTTGCGTCCGCATTGCTGGCTGATGATCGGTCACTGCGGAGGGCTGCGTCAGTCGCAAACCATCGGCGACTACGTGTTGGCCCACGCTTACATGCGTCGCGACGGGATTCTCGACCGGGTGGTGCCGCCGAACATTCCGATCCCGGCGCTGGCCGAAGTACAGCTCGCGCTTCAGCAAGCGGCAGCCAATATCACCGGTGAGAAAGGTGAAGAGCTGAAAAAGCGCCTGCGCACCGGCACCGTGCTGACTTACGACGACCGTAACTGGGAGTTGCGCTGGGCGCAGGAGCGTCCGTTGATCAATCTGTCCCGCGCCGTGGCGGTGGACATGGAAAGCGGCACCATCGCAGCGCAGGGTTATCGCCTGCGGGTGCCGTACGGCACGTTGTTGTGCGTGTCGGACAAACCGCTGCACAGCGAGATCAAACTGCCGGGCTCGGCCAATGCGTTCTACGAGCGTGCGGTCAGCCAGCACTTGAAAATCGGCATCGAAGCGGTGGACCTGCTGCGCACCGAACTCAACTCGCTGCACTCGCGCAAACTGCGCAGCTTCGACGAACCGCCGTTCCGTTAACGGTTTGTCGTGGTCATTTGGCGGTCAGGGCACTAGCATTAGCAGCCCTGACCGTTAGATGTTCTTTTCGCCATGTCCCGTCCCCCGCGTCCACCTTCCCGCCGCCCTGGCGCGAAGCCTCAGTCTTCCTCCCCGCGCCGTATTGCCAAGGCGCCGCCGGCCGAGCCGAAGCTGATCCTGTTCAACAAACCCTTCGATGTGCTGACGCAGTTCAGCGATGAAGGAGGGCGGGCGACACTCAAGGATTTCATCGATGTGCCTGGCATCTATCCGGCCGGGCGCCTGGATCGTGACAGCGAAGGCTTGCTGCTGCTGACCAATGACGGCCAGTTGCAGGCGCGGATCGCCGACCCCAAGCACAAACTGGCCAAGACCTATTGGGTGCAAGTCGAGGGTGAGCCAAGTGCTGAGCAATTGCAGCGCCTGCGCGATGGGGTCGAACTCAACGACGGCCCGACCTTGCCTGCCGAGGCGCGGCAACTGGACGAACCCGCGTTGTGGCCACGCAACCCGCCCGTACGCTTTCGCAAAAGCGTGCCCACGAGTTGGCTGGAGTTGGTGATTCGTGAAGGGCGCAACCGTCAGGTTCGGCGCATGACCGCGGCGGTAGGACTGCCGACGTTGCGACTGGTGCGGGTCAGAATTGGCGACTGGACGATCGAGGGGCTCGATCAAGGCCAGTGGAAGGAAGTGCCGGCGCGGTTATAGAGCGCCGGATTCGATCAGGCCAATTACTACGCTCTTGATGACGAACGCGGCCACGCCCAGGCCGAGCACGAAGAACAGAATGAACGAGCCGAAACGTCCGGCCTTGGACTTCTTCGCCAGATCCCAGACGATGAAACCCATGAAAATGATCAGGATGCTGACGAGGCCCGTCATCATCCATTCTTCGAATACGGCTGGATCCATTGGGTATCTCCGGCGTGGGCGCGGCTGAAAGGGCTTGGCGATTATACGCCGAGGGTGGCTGAAGCCGCATTGACCTGCGTCGGTGTGCCGCAGTCGTTGATGACCTGTTCCGGCCTCTTCGCGAGCAAGCCCGCTCTCACAGGGGAATGCACTCCAGAATGTGGGCGCGGGCTTGCTCGCGAAGGCGATCTCAACTACGCAAATGAGTCAGCGGCAGTTCAGTGCTATTGAGCACCTGGTTCAGCACAAAGCTGGAGCGCACACTGGTCACCCCTTCAATCCGCGTCAGGTGCCCCAGCAGCAGTTTCTGATAGTGATCCATGTCCGGCACCACCACCTTCAACTGATAGTCGGCATCCACGCCCGTCACCAGACTGCACTCCAGCACCTGCGGCAATGTGCGAATCGCCGCTTCGAAGTTCTCGAAACGCTCCGGCGTGTGCCGGTCCATGCCGATCAGTACATACGCGGTCAGACTCAGGCCGAGCATCTTGCGATCCAACAGGGCGACCTGACGTGAGATATAGCCGTCGTCTTCCAGTTGTTTGACCCGGCGCGAGCAGGGCGACGGTGACAAACCGATACGTTCGGCCAGTTCCTGGTTGGAGATGCGGGCGTCGCGCTGCAGTTCCGCCAAAATGCTCAGGTCGTAACGGTCGAGTTTGCTCATGAATCAGGCCTTTGTCATAACTATTGCGGTGGATTATCTATCCAGGGTTAAAAATTGCGCAAGTGATGTTTATTTGAGCAATATTCGCAATCCTCTGTCGCCGGCTCAGGCCTATTCTTATCACCAGAATCACTGCTCGGTAACACAGTCCACAGCGGCCCGCCTATCAGGCCCGCCGCGGCCGCCACCCCCACCGGGGTTGTGCCGGCCCCCGAGCTGCACACTGTCCAGAAGACGGCGTGAGGTGAGCCGACGTCAAAAGCGTCGAGCCAGGACGAAGTTCTCTAGAAGGGAGGCCGACGGGTCTCCCTTTTTTCTTGCCTGCGATTTTTTGCCTTCGCCCACACGCGACTCAATAAATAAGTTTCGTGACTGATAACCTGTTGCAGAACCCGGTGTGTACATTCCCGGTCTTAGTTACACGCCCTGAACCCGCAGTGAGGAATAGCATGAAGTCGCGCATCTGGCGTCTGGCCGGTGTTGGTTTGCTGTGTGTGAGTGTCAGTGCGCAAGTGCTGGCCGATGACCCGGAAAGCCGCGCCCCCAATGGTGGTGGCCGCGGGCCGGATCATCAGGGCAATAATCGGGGGCATGGCGGCAACAATCAGCCGCGTGCGCAGAACAACGAGATCATTCGTGGCGACAACAGTCGCCAGTTCGAACACAACGGCCAGCCGCACGACGAGGGTCAGTGGCAGACACACAATCGTGCGCAAAATCAGCCGAATCCGGTTCATCAGCCTTCACCACCGCCAGGCAACAGTCTGCCGATCCAGCCACGTCCCGACACCGTGCGCCAGACTCAGGAGCCGCGCCAGGGCTACTACCGCGACGAGCGTCCGCAAAACGGCTACAACAACCCGCATTGGCAGAACGGCAACCGGCCCAACGACAATCGCTGGCCGGGGCGTCCGCAAGGGCATGGCAATGGTTGGGGCCCAGGCCCGCAGTACCGGCCGGGGCATGTGATCGACCGCTTCCCGGATCGCGACTATCGCGTGCCGTATCGAGGCCAGGATTACTTTTATTCCGGCGGCTACTGGTATCGCCCGCAGGGCCCACGCTACATCGTCGTGCAACCGCCGCGCGGGATCCGCATCCAGTATTTGCCGGATTACGCCCGTGAAGTATGGATCGGCGGCGCGCTGCTGTTCCTCGCCGCCGGTTCTTACTACGCCTATCAGGAAGCGACGCAGGATTACGTGGTGGTCGAGCCGCCGGTTCAGCCGCCGCAGCCACAATCGCAAGGTTATGACGTCGAGGCGTATCCGGCCAACGGTCAGTCGCCGGAACAGGTCCAGCAGGATGGCTATCAGTGCTATCAGTACGCGGTGCAGCAAAGCGGTTTCGATCCGCGCACCGCGACTTATCAACCGGCGCCCGAGGTGGTGCAGGCTTACCGTCAGGCGCAGGGCAACTGCCTGAGCAGTCGCGGTTACCAGGTGTCTTACTGAATCCGGGTTTGCACCCGTTCAGTCTTGACCACCTCCTGCGGGTCGGCGTGCACCAGCACTTCGGCCCTTGGGTAGGCTTTGTGAATCGCATCCGCCGCTTGATCGCTGATGCTGTGAGCGACTGACAGGGTCAATTCCCCCGGCAATTCCAGGTGCAACTGCACGAACCAGTGGTGGCCGGAAATCCGCGTGCGCAAGTCATGCGCGCCCAACACCCCCGGCACGCTGCAGGCCAGGTCGAGCATGTGCTGGCTGACATCTGTCGGCAGTTCTTCGTCCATCAACACCGAAAAACTTTCCCGTCCGATCTGGATCGCGCTCCACAAGATGTAAGCCGCAATCCCGAGGCCAAACCACGCGTCGAGTTGAGAAAATCCCAAACCGGCCAGCACCAGCGCAAGCAGGATGCTGCCGTTGAGCAATAGATCTGAGCGGTAATGCAACGAGTCGGCGCGCACGGCGTTGGAGCCGGTCTGCTTGATCACCCGATGCTGCAAAATCAGCAAGGCGACCGTCAGCACCAGGGAGAAAATGATCACGCCAATGCTGATCCACGGCGCCCCAAGCGGTTCCGGCTGCTTGATGCGTTCATAGGCTTGAAAGGCAATCAATACCGCACTGCCACCGATGAACAATGCCTGCGCCATGCCGGCCAGTGATTCGGCCTTGCCGTGGCCGTAACGGTGGTCGTCATCCGCCGGGCGTAATGCGTAATGCACCGCCAGCAAATTAATCAACGAAGCAATGCCATCGAGTGCCGAGTCGGTGAGGCCAGCGAGCATGCTCACCGAGCCGCTCAGCCACCAGGCGATGGCTTTGGCGATGATCAGCGTACAAGCCACCGCCACCGAGGCGCGGGTTGCCAGGCGCAGCAGGCGGGCGTGTTCGGGACTGGATGTCATGGTGCAGTTATTCCTTATGCGGCAGGTTGCAGGCCAAACATCGCCAGTTGTTGCGTGCTGCCTTTGTGCTGGATCAGGCGTGGGTCATCCAGAGCCTTGTTTATTTCAACGGCAGCACTGCCCAGCTCGCTTTGGAGAATAGCCTGCAACTTGTGGTTATCGACCTGACCGTCCGGGCCGATGGCTTGCTTGAGCTTGGCCGGGTCGATCTGCGCGGTGTGGCCCGGTTCGAAATAGATCGCCCCGGTGGCGAAGTCGACGGCAAACGCGATCAGCCCGGGAATGACGTAGAACAGCAGGCCCACGGCGTCGAGCACGGCAATCGCCGGATCGATCTTGCCGTCGATCTGGCCGCGACGATCGGGGTAGAAAATCGAACCGCACGCGGTGATTTGAGTGAGCAGGGTGGCGACCAGTACACCGCCGATCAGGCGAAAAGGTAAGCGCATGGGATATCTCCTGAGTCATTTGTAAACGAAGCGTCGTCGAGTGACGTTAAGACCCTGACAAACGCCCGGCAGTTCGCCGTTATACTCGCGCCTCTGTTTGGGAGCCAGCATGATTTCTTTGCCGATCGACGAAGTTTTACCCGCATTGCGTGACGCGTTGGCGACACGCCACGACGCGGTGCTCGAAGCGCCGCCCGGCGCCGGTAAAACCACCCGCGTGCCGTTGGCCTTGCTCAACGAAGCGTGGCTGAGCGGGCAAACCATTCTGATGCTTGAGCCGCGCCGCTTGGCCGCGCGCGCCGCTGCTGAGCGATTGGCCAGCGAACTGGGCGAGAAGGTCGGTGAAACCGTCGGTTATCGCATCCGCCTCGACAGCAAGGTCGGCCCCAACACACGCATTGAAGTGGTCACTGAAGGCATTCTCACTCGCCGCTTGCAGGACGACCCGGCGCTGGAAGGCGTGGGTCTGCTGATTTTCGATGAATTCCACGAGCGCAGCCTCGACGCCGATCTGGCGCTGGCCCTGAGTTTGAACGGTCGTGAGCTGTTTCGAGCTGAACAGCCGCTGAAAATTTTGCTGATGTCGGCCACGCTGGAAGGCGAGCGTCTGGCCGGGTTGCTCGACGACGCACCGATCCTGCGCAGTGAAGGGCGCATGTATCCAGTGACGATGCGCTGGGGGCGGCCGTTTCAGCCCGGCGAATACATCGATCAGCGCGTGACGCAGACCGTGCTCGAAGCCCTTAACGATGAAACCGGCAGCCTGTTGGTGTTCCTCCCGGGGCAGGCGGAAATTCGCCGTGTGCATCAGCAATTGAGCGATGCCATTGGCGAGCGCCAAGACGTCTTGCTCTGCCCGCTGCACGGCGAACTTGACCTCAATGCCCAACGCGCCGCCATCGATCCGGCGCCGGCCGGGCAGCGCAAAGTGGTGCTGGCGACCAACATCGCCGAGACCAGTCTGACCATCAACGGCGTGCGCGTGGTGATCGACGCCGGGTTGGCGCGGGTGCCGCGTTTCGATCCGGGCAGCGGCATGACGCGGCTCGACACTCAGCGCATCTCCAAGGCCAGCGCCACGCAGCGTGCGGGTCGGGCGGGACGCTTGGAGTCGGGTGTTTGTTATCGGTTGTGGTCGCAGGATCAGCACGAACAACTGGCGGCATACGGCAGCGCGGAAATTCTCTCAGCGGATCTGGCCAGCCTGGCGCTGCAACTGGGGCGCTGGGGCGTTACGCCGGGCGAACTGGTCTGGCTCGACGTGCCACCGGCGGCGGCTTATGCACAGGCGCAGGATCTGCTGCAGCGACTCGGCGCTTTGGAAGGGCAGGCTCTGACTTCGCACGGTCAGGCCATGGCCGAGTTGCCGGCGCATCCGCGTATCGGCCATTTGTTGCTGCGCGGGCGAGCGTTGGGCTTGGCAAACATGGCCTGCGATGTCGCCGCGTTGCTTGGCGAGCGCGATATCTTGCGCGGTGCCGGGGCGGATCTGCACAGCCGCCTGGTGCTGCTGTCCGGCGAAGAACGTGCGGCTCGTGGCGCGCAGGGCGGTGTGCAACGTGCACGGCAACTGGCGCGGCAATATCGTGGTTACCTGCGGGGCAAGGCGAGCGAGCCGGTCAGCGACCCTGATCACCCACGCTGGCTCGGCGCACTGCTGGCCTTGGCCTACCCGGACCGCGTCGCCCAACAACGACGTGCCGGTGGCGCCGAATACCGCTTGGCCAACGGTCGCGCCGCGCTGTTCGCCGAAGCGGACAGCTTGATGAAAGAGCCGTGGATTGTCATTGCCGACCTCGGCAGCCGTCAGGGCCAGCGCGAGGAACGGATTTATCTGGCAGCGGATTTCGATCCGGCGCTGTTCGACTCAGTGCTCGCCGAACAAGTGCGCAACGTCGATCAACTCGACTGGGACGAGCGCGAAGGCGTGCTGCGCGCCGAGCGTCAGCGCAAGGTCGGCGAGTTGATCCTCAGCCGCGAACCGCTAACCGGTCTCGATGAAGCCGCCCGCAGTCAGGCGCTGGTCAATCTGGTGCGACGCAAGGGGCTGGAACTGCTGCCGTGGACACCGGAGCTGCGCCAGTGGCAGGCCCGTGTTGCGTTGTTACGGCAACTTGATCTGAACACTCAGGACGAAAGCCAATGGCCGGATGTCAGCGACGCGACGCTGTTGAAAACTCTTGAAGACTGGCTGATGCCGTATCTGGGCAAGGTCTCGCGGCTCAGTCATTTTGCCAACCTCGATCTGTCCAGCATCGTCCGCAATCTACTGCCATGGCCGCTGCCGCAACGGCTGGATGAGCAGGCGCCGCATCACATCAGCGTGCCTTCAGGGTCATCGATTCGTCTGGATTACAGCGAGCATCCGCCGATTCTGGCGGTGCGTTTGCAGGAGCTGTTTGGCTTGGCCGAGACGCCAAGGATTGCCGGCGGGCGGCAGGTGGTCAAGTTGCACCTGCTGTCCCCGGCACGACGACCGGTGCAGGTGACGCAGGATCTGGCCAACTTCTGGCGCAGCACGTATGCCGAGGTCAAGAAGGATTTGAAAGGTCGGTATCCCAAGCATTATTGGCCAGATGATCCGTTGGTGGCTGAAGCCACGGCACGGGCGAAGCCCCGGGGGACCTGATCCGGGGCTGTGCCAATGCAAGGCGCCGATTCAGGGGCTAACAGCGGCCCTTGACGAATTCACGTCTCCCCGGCCCCATACTTACTCCCTGGCGATTCATATTGAAGTGCGCGCAGGGCGCGCAAGCATCGCATTGAAAATACGCTGCCCATAGAGGCCAACGGCCAGGCCGACCACGATCAGCATCACCGTCAGCACCTTGCTCGCTGGCACGCTCTCGTGGAAGATCAGCACCGAACCGAGCATGCCGAAAATCGGCACCAGCAACGACAGTGGCGCGACGGTCGAAACCGGGTAGGTTTTGAGCAGCGAGTTCCAGATCCAGTAGGCGAACAGTGTGTTCGGGTAGACCTGAAACAGGATCGACAGCACGGCGGTCGTATCGACCTGATTGACGAACGAGGTGAAGCCGGCGCTGCCGTTCACCGTGTAGTCGAGAGCGAACAACGGGATCGGTGCAAAGGCGCTGGACCAGACCAGAAACCCGAAGACTTCCAGGGTGCTGGCCTTCTTGTTGATGATGTTGGCGACACTCCATGACACCGCGCCCACCAGCACCAGCAGCACGCCGGGCAGACTGACCGAGCCATCGCTGATCATGATGATGCACAACAATCCGCCAAGTGCGATCAGCATGCCCAGTACCTGAAATCGGGTCAGCGCTTCCTTGAACACCCAGCCGCCCAACAGAATCGTGAAAAACGCGCTCAATTGCAGCACCAGCGAAGCGATGCCCGCCGAAAGCCCGGCCTTGATACCCAGGTTGACGATGCCCCACAAGCCGATGCCGAACACCAGTCCGTAACCGATGATGTAGCGCCATGGCACATTCGGTTTGCGGATGAAAAAGATCGCCGGTAATGCACAAAGGCTGAAGCGGATACCCGCCAGAATAAAAGGATCTACGGTCGCCAATCCCAGCTTGATGACCGAGAAGTTGACCCCCCAGATTGCGGTGATCAGTACAGCCAATACGACGTGCAGTGGTTTCATTACAGGTACGCCTTCAGGTAGTCAGACAATTACGGGAGGTCAGCTCCAGAGATAACCAGTACAACAGCGCTATCCCACTGAAGGCCGCGCCCAGCAGGCAAACCGCGCCCCAGCCAAAATGGGCGTAAGTGTAGGTGGCCGTAATAGCGCCGATGCCGCTGCCCACGGAGTAGAAGCACATGTAGGCCCCCACCAGTCGGCTTTGCGCGTCGGGCCGCGCGGCGAAGATCAGGCTTTGGTTGGTCACATGCACCGCTTGCACGGCAAAGTCGAGCAGTACCACACCTACGACCATCGCCAGCAATGAGCTTTCAACAAACGCGGTGGGCAGCCAGGACAGGGTCAATAGCACCAGCGCAATCCCTGTCGTGCGATTGCCCAGGCCCTGATCGGCCATTCGCCCGGCCCTTGCGGCGGCCAGCGCGCCCGCTACCCCGGCCAGACCGAACAAGCCTGTCTGGGTGTGCGACAGTGACAGTGGTGGTGCGCTTAGCGGCAATACCATGGCGGTCCACAGCACGCTGAATGCAGCGAATATCAGCAGGGCAAAGGTGCCCCTGACGCGTAGCGTCCGTTCGGTGAGATACAACTGGAACACTGAGCGCAACAACTGCACGTAACTGTCTTTGGCCGGTGGCGTGTTCGATGTCGGCAGCGTGCGGTACAGCACCAGCGCCATGCCGATCATCAAGGCTGCCGAGACGAAGTAGACGCCTCTCCATCCGGCCAGATCGGCCACCGCGCCAGACACAAAGCGCGCCAGCAGAATGCCCAACACTACGCCACTGGTCACCGTGCCAATCGCTTCACCACGTTGCTCGGGGCTGGCGAGTGTGGCCACGTAGGCGACCACCACCTGCACGACCACTGCCATCAGGCCGACCAGCACCATTGCGCCGAGTAACATGCCCCAACTCTGCGCCAGCCCAACCGCACACAACGACACGGCCGACAGCAGCATCTGCGTCAGAATCAGCCGCTTGCGATTGAGCAGATCGCCCAACGGGACGATGAACAACAGGCCCACTGCATAACCGGCCTGAGTCGCCGTGACCACTACACCAATAGTGTCGGGCGACACTGACAGGCTGGCGCCCATCGACTCCAGCAGCGGTTGTGCGAAGTAGACATTGGCCACGGCCATGGCGCAGGTAATCGCGAAGAGAAACGTCTGTTGACGACTTAAACCACGGGCAGTTGTGCGTCCATCAGGGGCTGGAGCAGTAACGGCGTCGGCTGTCTTTTCGGCGTTGACGTCGCTTTTCGAGGGCCTTAGGAGGTTCAACGTCATCATTCCATCCTTGGGAATAACAGGTTTCAAAACAAAACCGATGCGTTGATTTTTATCGAAACGGGTTTTAATCTGCAACTGGTTTTTCACGCAATATTTTCTTCTGCCGTTAGAACTGTTCTAACGCGCACGATCTCGCAAAAATTGGAGTCTCATGGCCAGACAGTTGCTACTGGCACAAAGCGAATGCCCGGTGGCCCGCACGCTTGAGGCTATTGGCGATCGTTGGGTGTTGATGATCATCCGCGACGCTTTCGATGACGTGCGTCGCTTCAGTGAATTCCAGAAACGTCTGGGCCTAGCTAAAAATATCCTCTCGGCGAAGCTCAAGAGGTTGGTCGAACTGGGCGTGTTTGAGGTGCAGCCGGCATCCGATGGCACCGCTTACAAAGAGTACGTGCTGACCGAGATGGGACGTTCGGTGTTCCCCATCGTGATCAGCATGCGCCAGTGGGGCGAGGACTTCCTGTTCAGCAAGGGCGAGAGTTATTCGGTGTTGCTGGACAACGAGCACTCGGAGCCGGTCGAGACCATTACGGTGCGCTCCAAAGCTGGCGAGTTGCTGGGCCCGGCGGATTGCCATCGGCGTGTGGTCAAGCGCCGCAGCTGATTGTGGCCATGCTGCGTTTTTAAGGCGCAGCCGGCAGCAGGAACCGCGCAATCACCGGCAAATGATCGGAAATGCGCAGCGTGTCGTCCTGACGCACCATCGCTTCCACCCGTTTGATCTTCGGGCTGTAGAACAGATAGTCGACCGTGCGATCCGGGCCGTTGAGGCCGGGGTCGTTGGGGTAGTGGGTCAGCCATTGCGCGCGGTCGATGCCGCTGGCTTCGCTGTTGGTCGGGATCATCGGGTACTTGTCCCACAGCAGATGCAGCTCGCTGTCGGCGGAGTAGGGCGTGCGCTGCTCGGCGGGCAAACGACGATATTGGCCCAGCGGCAACAGGTTGAAGTCGCCACCGATCAGCCACGGCAGGCCCTGACTTTCATACTTGTCGAGCACCTTGGCCACGGCCGTCACTTGCGCATGCAACGTGTCGTCCGGTCGGTGGGCGCGTTCCAGATGGGTATTGAATACGGTCAGTTGCCCGCCATCGCTGAGCGGCAGTTTGGTCGCGAGCAGGGCGTCTTTGGGCTGGAACTGGCGGCTGATGAAATTGCTTGGGGCCACCGGTAATTGCAGGCGTTCGGCATGTTCGATGCGATAGCGGCTCAGCGTCGCCAGTTGCCGGCCAACGCTGCCATAGATATGGGGCTCAGGGACAAAATCGGCTTTCCAGTCAAAAGCGCTGGCGCTGCACGGGTACAGATCGGCGACCCGCTCCTGCAACAACTTGAGTTGATCCTGATAGTCGCTGGCCTTGGCGCCGTCATCGAGTTCCTGCAACAGCACCAGATCGGGTTGTTCGTCGCGGATTACCCGCGCCACTTCATCGAGGCTGAAGGCCATGTCCTCCAGCGTCGGCGCTTCATCGTTACCCTGGGCCAGGTCATTCCAGAACACATAACGCTTGCCGGCCAGATACTGCACGTTCCAGGTCATGACTTTCAGCGCTTGCCCGGGCACCAGCATGGGCGGTGTGCCGGTGCAACTGACCGGCAGGGTTTCGCGGGCGTCGGGGCGCCAGGTCAGGCCGAAAATCAGCCCGCCGATCAAGATGACGGCGAGCAGAGCGAGCAACAGGGTGTAGCGCAGTAGACGGGTCATGGCTCGGCTTATAGCGTTACAGAAAGTGGCCCCGAGCATACCTGACGGCGGTCTCGAAGCCCAATTGCGGAGCGGTCAGACCGCGCCGTCACGTTTTTCCGGAAGTTGGCTGATCAACATGAACAGGCGGAACAGCACCACGCTGGTGAACAGTTGCAGGAAGCTGTGGCCGCTGTCGATCAGCACCGACACTATCGGGTTCTGCGGCTCGGGGTATACCGCCAGCGTCGCCCCCTTGAGCAACCACAAAGGCGTCATCACACACAGAATGCACAGCAGAATCCGCCAGAAATGCCCGCGGCTCAGCCGCAGGCTTTCCTTCATGGCGTGCAATGGATTGAGGCCGCGCAGCACCAACAGGTATTCGCCGAACGCCAGCATCACCATCAAAATCAGGCCCGGCAGGAAATACAGCGAAAGGCCCAGCAGAATCAGCAACGTGTTGAGCGCGGTGAGCAGGGCGAAACGCGGCCACAACCGCGCAGACATCGCCAGCAGATCAAGGGTGCGCGGGGCTTCTCCACGGGTGCGGGCGTCGAGAAACAGGATTAATGCGGCGGTGTACAACGGATAGACCAGCAAGCCGACGATCACACTGACGGATGAGAAACTGTCCGGGTCGCTGGCGTGATCCACCACTTGTTGCAGCAGCGCTTCGACGATCACCAGCGGCAGGCACAACTGCACGATGCTGGCCAAATGGCGTTTGAAAAAGAACAGAGAGTCGCGCAGCACTTCGAAGGCATTCATCAGTCGGTATCGCAGGTCGAAAACAGTGGCTCACTTTAACCGATGATGCGCGAGCCCACACAAACGTAAACATTCGGTAAAGGTCATTGAAAGGTTTTGTCGCAGCCTCCATTACGGACGAGCACCTTGTCCAAAAGTGGGCGAGGGCCATGTTATCCCCGGCAATCTACGAGGTCGCCATGAACAGCGAAGAGCAAACCCTGATCGATGGACTGTTTTCCCGGCTGCAACAGGCCGAAACGGAGGCAGCCCCGCGCGACGCCCAGGCCGAGACGCGGATCAAGGAACACCTGACGCGCCAGCCGGCGGCAGGTTATTTCATGACCCAGGCGATTCTGGTTCAAGAGGCGGCGCTCAAAAGCCTGGATGAGCAGAACAAGCAACTGACCCGGCAAGTCCAGCAGTTGCAGGCCGAACTGCAAGCGGCCAAAGCGCAGAGTGCAGCGCCGGCGCCGAGCAGTGGCGGCGGTTTCCTGTCGAGCATCTTTGGTGGCAGCCCGCGTCCGGCACCGACCCCGAGTGCTGCTCCGGCGTCCACGGGTGGCTGGCGCGAGCCTGCACCACAGCAGAACGTTGGTGCTCCACCTGCGCAACAGGGTTTTGCTGCGCCACCGCCCAATTATGCGCAACAAGCCGCACCGGCGGCCGGCAGCAGCTTTCTCGGCGGCGCCTTGAAAACCGCGGCCGGTGTAGCCGGTGGTGTGATGCTGGCGCAGGGAATCAGCAGCCTGTTCCACCACAATCAGCAGCCGCAAGAGATTGTTGAGGTGATCAAGGAAGAGCCGGCTCAAGTCGCCGACCAGAGCAACAACGGCTGGGGTGACGATCAGCGCATGGCCGGTAACGATTCCTACGGCAATGACCAGGGCGGATTTAACGACACCGACTACAGCGATGACAGTTCATCGTTCTTCGATGACGACGATTCCTTCGTCTGATTAACCATTCGTCCGGAGCCTGTGAGGGCTCCGGGGCGATTATTCGCGGAACGTTCCTGTTGGCTGGCATACTGAGCGCCTTTTTCGGGCCCAGCGCCTGATCCCGCTTCGTGCGCTTGCGCGCCCACAGGAACTCCGGTGAAAAAAATCGCAGTGTTCGCCGATGTGCAGAACCTCTACTACACCGTGCGTCAGGCTTATGGTTGCCACTTCAACTATGCGGCGCTGTGGGCGGACATCAGCAAGGATGGGCAGATTGTCGAGGCCTACGCCTACGCCATCGACCGTGGCGACAGCAAACAGCAGCAGTTCCAGCAGATCCTGCGCAACCTCGGCTTCACCGTAAAGCTCAAACCCTACATCCAGCGCAGCGACGGCTCGGCCAAGGGCGACTGGGACGTGGGCATCACCCTGGACATCATGGACGCCGCCGACCACGTCGACGAAATCGTTCTGGCCTCCGGTGACGGCGATTTCGACATGCTGCTCGAACGCATCATCAACAAGCACGGCGTGCAAGCGGTGGCCTACGGTGTCCCGGGCCTGACCGCCAACTCGCTGATCCGCGCCGCCAGCCGTTACGTGCCGATCGAGGGCGCGCTGCTTCTGAAGAATTGAGCGGCTACTGAAGAATTGATCTGGACGGAGTACAACAAGGTTTGGAACGCATTGCAGTCATCGACTTTGAAACCACCGGCCTCTCGCCGAACAGCAACTGCCGCGCCACGGAAATCGCCGTGGTCATGCTGGAGAACGGCCGCATCGTCGAGCGCTACCAAAGCCTGATGAACGCCGGCGTACGCGTCCCGGCCTTCATCGAACAACTGACCGGAATCAGCAACGCCATGCTGCGCACCGCGCCCTCGGCCGAGCGGGTGATGGAAGAGGTCAACGAGTTTGTCGGCTGCACGCCACTGGTGGCCCACAACGCCTCGTTCGACCAGAAGTTCTGGGACTTTGAGCTGGGGCGGATCAAGCGCACGCGGTTGCAGAACTTTGCCTGTTCGCTGTTACTCGCCCGCCGACTGATGCCGGCCGCGCCGAATCACAAACTTGGCACCCTCACCACATTCGCCCGCCTGCCGCACACCGGTCAGGCTCACCGGGCGATGGCGGATGCGGAGATGGCGGCGAACTTGATGGCGCATCTGACGGGGGAGTTGCGAGACAAGCACGGCGTACGCGAGCTATCGCATGATCTGCTGTGCAAGCTGCAGAAAGTGCCAGCGGCGAAAGTGAGCGAGCATCTCCAGCGCTATCGCTGATGTTCAGGTCAACAGATAACCCTGCGGGAGCGGGCTGGCTCGCGAAGTTGGTGTTTCATTCAACATTGATGTCGACTGATTCACCGCCTTCGCGAGCAAGCCCGCTCCCAGATTGGATCTCTGCTGGCGTCAGGTCTGTTTGCCGTTGTTTTCGATATGGCCGAGCGGCACGCGTTTTTCGATGGCGCTCGAAAGCACAATCGACGTCTTGCTGAACCCGAATTTCGCCACCCGATTGATCAACGCCTCCAGTTCCAGCATTGAGCCCACCGCCCCTTTCATGATCACGCACGGATCGCCCGTCACTCGAAAGCACTCGGTCAGTTGCGAGATCGTGGCCAGTTCGTCGTACACCTTCTGGCTGCCGTTCTGGTGCAGGCGCAGTTCGATCACGCACTGGATCGGCAAGCCGATTTTCGACAGGTTGATTTTTGCCTCATACCCGGTGATCACCCCGGATGCTTCCAGTTTGGCCACGCGCTCGGCCACGGCGGGCGCTGACAGATTTACTTTGCGCGCCAGGTCGGCGTAGGACGCACGACCGTTTTCGAGTAGGGCGCTGAGCAGCATGCGGTCGTATTTGTCCAAGGCCGAACTCCTGTAAATGCCAGACTTTCGAAATCGCGGTTTATCCCGTCGATCTCCGTGATTTCCAAAGTGTACTGGCCTGATAAACAGGTTTTGTAACTTATTTTTGCCCGTTGGCCTTTCTAGAATAATCCATCCCTCGCCTCTGACTTTCGAGCCGTCCATGCCTGCCCTGCGCCGTTTTCCCTTGCCGCTGATCGCCGCGTTTTTTGCGCTGTATGTGATTTGGGGGTCGACCTATCTGGTGATCCGCATTGGTGTTGAATACTGGCCGCCGCTGATGCTTGGCGGGGTGCGCTTCGTGATTGCAGGGACGCTGATGTACGCCTTCCTGCGTTGGCGCGGGGCGCCGGCACCGACCTGGGCGCAGTGGAAAGCGGCGGGGATCATCGGGATTTTGCTGTTGAGTCTTGGTAACGGCGCCGTGAGTGTGGCCGAACACACCGGCGTGGCTTCAGGCGTTGCGGCGTTGGCGGTGGCGACGGTGCCGTTGTTCACGTTGCTCTGCGGTTATTTCTGGGGGGCGCGTAATACCCGTCTCGAATGGGCCGGGGTGGTGTTGGGGATTATCGGCATCGCCATGCTCAACATGGGCTCCAACCTTCAATCGAGTCCGCTGGGGGCGATGTTGCTGATTTTTGCTGCGGCGTCGTGGGCGTTCGGTTCGGTCTGGAGCCGACACTTGCCCCTGCCGCCAGGCGCGATGGCCAGTGCCGTGGAAATGCTCGTTGGCGGCGTCGTGTTGTTGATCGGCAGTGCGCTGAGCGGTGAGCACTTGCAAGCCGTGCCGCCAGTGGAAGGCTGGTTGGCGCTGGCGTATCTGATCTTCTTCGGCTCGATCATTGCCTTCAACTCGTACATGTACCTGCTCAAGCACGTGCGTCCGGCGGCGGCTACCAGTTATGCCTACGTCAATCCGGCGGTGGCGGTGTTGCTGGGGATTGTCTTCGTCGGCGAGACCATTGGCATTGAAGAAGCACTGGCGATGCTGGTGATCATCAGCGCGGTGGTGCTGATTGGGCTACCCCAGTGGCGTCGGGCGCCTCCGCCGCCAGTCGTGGCGCCGACAACCCTGCCAACAGAAAACCGTACGAATTAGGGTAAACTGCGCGCCATTGCACATTCGTTTTGCACACTCTTTTGCAAATCCGCGCTGAATTTTCCTACGGTACTCCCATGACTTTCGCCTCCCTTGGCCTGATCGAACCCTTGCTGCGCTCCCTCGAGACGCTCGGCTACCAGACCCCGACGCCGGTGCAGGCGCAAGCCATTCCGGCCGTGCTGGCCGGTCGCGACCTGATGGCAGCGGCCCAGACCGGCACTGGCAAAACCGCCGGTTTCGCCTTGCCGCTGCTGCAGTTGCTGGCCATGGAAGGGCCGAAAGTCGCTGCCAACTCGGCGCGTGCGCTGATTCTGGTGCCGACCCGCGAGCTGGCCGAGCAGGTTCATGAGTCTGTGCGCCAGTACGCCGAAAACCTGCCGCTGCGCACTTATGCGGTTTACGGCGGCGTCAGCATCAACCCGCAAATGATGAAGCTGCGCGGCGGCGTTGATGTGCTGGTCGCCACGCCTGGTCGCCTGATTGACCTGTTCCGCCAGAACGCGCTGAAACTCGATCAGTTGCAAACCCTGGTACTGGATGAAGCCGATCGTATGCTCGACCTGGGCTTCTCCGAAGAACTGGCGAACATCTACCGCATGCTGCCGAAAAAGCGCCAGACCCTACTGTTCTCCGCGACCTTCTCCGACGATATTCGCCTGCTGGCCGGGCAGATGCTCAACGACCCACTGAGCGTCGAAGTCAGCCCGCGCAACGTCGCCGCCAACACCGTCAAGCAGTGGGTGGTGACGGTGGACAAGAAGCGCAAGGCCGAACTGTTCGTGCATCTGATGCGCAAGAGCAAGTGGAAGCAGGTGCTGGTGTTCGCCAAGACCCGTAACGGCGTGGACGCGCTGGTGGAAAAACTCCAGGGCCTGGGCGTCAACGCCGACGGCATCCACGGTGATAAACCGCAGGCGACCCGTCAGCGTGCGCTGGATCGTTTCAAACTCAGCGAAGTGCAGATTCTGGTGGCCACCGATGTCGCGGCCCGTGGTCTGGACATCGAAGACTTGCCGCTGGTGGTCAACTTTGATCTACCGATCGTGGCCGAGGATTACATTCACCGTATCGGCCGTACTGGCCGTGCCGGTGCGACGGGCGAAGCGATTTCTCTGGTGTGTGCCGATGAAGTGAACATGCTCTCGGCCATCGAGATGCTGACGCGCCAGACGTTGAAGCGCCAGAACGAACCGGACTTTGAACCTGAGCACCGCGTGCCGGATACCGATGCCAGCGGTCAGGTGATCAAGAAGCCGAAGAAACCGAAAAAGCCGAAAACCTCCGGCGGTGGCGGCAAGCGCAATCTGGGTAAATGGGTCGACAGCGGCGAGACGCAGGCGCCGGAGCCTTCGATCAAGCCTGTGCGTAAAGTGCCGGTATTCAATACCGGGCCGCGTAAGCGTAAGCCTTGATTTTGATGCGGCGTCACTAGGACTGCTTTCGCGAGCAAGCCCGCTCCCACATTCGACCGAGTACTTCAATTGAAAGCGGTCAACTGTGGGAGCGGGCTTGCTCGCGAAGGGCGCACTGCGGTCTTCAGCCCTCGCGCTGCAGCCACTCCAATATTGCGAACCCGGCAGCCCGGCCACTGGCAAAACACCCCGTCAGCAAGTACCCGCCCGTCGGTGCTTCCCAATCGAGCATCTCGCCAGCGCAGAACACGCCCGGCAAGGCCTTGAGCATCAGGCGCTCGTCCATCGCCTCGAACGTCACGCCCCCGGCACTGCTGATCGCCTCATCCAGCGGACGGGTTTTCACCAAGGTCAGCGGCAATGCTTTGATCGCCCGCGCCAGCCGCGCTGGATCGGCGAAGGTCGCCGCATCAGTCAACTCACGCAACAACGCCGCTTTCACCCCGTCAATCCCGACCTGACTGTGCAAGTGCTTGGCCATCGAGCGCGAGCCACGCGGTTTGCTCAGCGCAGCCTGTAATTTATCCACAGGCCGGCCGGGCAGCAGGTCGATGTGAATGGTCGCTGAGCCGTGCGCGTTGATCGCCTCGCGCATCGGTGCCGACAACGCGTAGATCAAACTTCCTTCAATACCGGTCGCGGTGATCACGCATTCGCCCAAGCGCGCAATGTCGTCGTTCAAGCCGATGGCGATATTTTTCAGCGGTGCGCCAGCGAATTTGCTGACAAGCAATTCGCTCCAGGCCTGCACTTCGAAGCCGCAATTGCTCGGCTGCAATGGCGCCAGTCCTACGCCACGCTGCTCAAGCGGCAACATCCATGCGCCGTCGGAACCGAGTCGCGACCAACTGCCGCCGCCGAGGGCGAGCAGCGTGGCGTCGGGTTTGAGGGTTTTCTCGCCTTCCGGGCTGTCGATGCGTAGCGCGCCGTGTTCATCCCAACCGAGCCAGCGGTGGCGGGTGTGGATAACTACGCCGCTGTCGCGCAGGCGTTTGAGCCAGGCGCGCAGCAGGGGCGCGGCTTTCATGTCGGTGGGGAACACACGGCCGGAGCTGCCGATGAAGGTTTCGATGCCCAGATCGTGAATCCAGCGGCACAACGCATCGGCGTCGAAGCTGCGCAGCAACGGGGCGATTTGCGGTGCGCGTTCGGCGTAGCGCGAAAGGAACGCTGGGTAGGCTTCGGAATGGGTGATGTTCATGCCGCCGACGCCTGCCAGCAGAAACTTGCGGCCCACCGAGGGCATGCCGTCGTACAGATCGACGCGCACTCCGGCCTGGCCCAGCACTTCGGCGGCCATCAGGCCGGCAGGGCCACCGCCGATGATGGCGACGTGAGCGGGGAGGGGGGCGGAAGTCTGAGTCATGGCGTGCGCTGCGGTATGGCGGGATAAGCCGCGCATTCTAACAGCGCCGGACAGGGTGGGAGGGGGCTGTGGTGATCCACAAAATCTGGTTAATAAATGACCATCGTGCTGCAAGCTATGTCCAGCATGGCCTCTAGTCCCTTGCACTCAGGTTATCCACAGGCCGTTCCACAGCGAATGTGGGTAACGCAGCACACCTCAATGACAACCGTGTGACGTCCAGACCCGTTGCGCGCTGTGATGGAGAATGCCGTGGCGGCGGGCGAGCGCGTGGCGATCCTTGCTGTAGCCGCCGCCAATCACGCCGACCACCGGAATATCACGGCCCAGACAATGGCGCATCACGCTTTCATCCCGGGCGGCAACGCCTGCGTCGGTGAGTTGCAGATAACCGAGGGCGTCGTCCTTGTGCACATCGACGCCCGCGTCGTACAGCACCAGATCCGGTTGATACAGCGCCAGCAAATAGTTGAGCGTGTCGTCCACGACTTTTAAATAGTCGGCATCGCCCATGCCTTTGGGCAGCGGAATGTCCCAGTCACTTTCGGCTTTGCGTGCAGGAAAATTCTTCTCGCAGTGCAGGGAAACGGTAATCGCCTCCGGGGTGTCGTGCAGAATCCGCGCCGTGCCGTCACCCTGATGCACATCGCAATCGAAGATCAACACCCGGTTCACCCGGCCGCTTTGCAGCAGGTAATGGCTGATGATCGCCAAGTCATTGAAGATGCAGAACCCGGCCGGGTAGTCGTAGTGAGCGTGATGGGTCCCGCCGGCCAGGTGACAGGCCAGACCATGCTCCAAGGCTTTTTCCGCCGCCAGAATCGAGCCACCGACCGCGCGCACCGTACGCCGCGCGAGCGCTTCGTTCCATGGCAGGCCGAGGCGCCGCTGGTCTTCGCGGGACAACTCGCCGCTCATGTAACGTTCGATATAGCGACGGTCATGGGCCAGGGCGAGGATGTCGTTGGGACAGATCTCGGGACGCAGCAGGTCGGCGTCGCGGGTCAGGCCGCTGTCGACCAGGTGATCGCGCAGCAGACGGAATTTGTCCATGGGGAAGCGGTGATCCGCCGGAAACTCGGGGCTGTAGTCTTCGTGATAGATCAGCGGCAGTGGCATGGCGACTTCATGTAGGAAACGTAGGAAAGAGTGAGCGATCCTACCAGCGATGTAGACTTGCGGCATGGAAACGGAGGAGCACGATGGAGCCGATACTGGAACTGGAAAGCGCACGCCTGCTGATGCGTCAGTGGCAGGACGAAGATTTGCCGGCATTTGCGGCGATGTGTGCCGATCCTCAGGTGATGCGCTACTTTCCCGCTCGGTTGAGCCGTCTGGAAAGCGCCGCGCTGATCGGCCGTGTGCGCGGGCATTTTGCTGAGCATGGTTTCGGTTTGTGGGCGCTGGAGCGCAAGGACAGTGGCGAGTTCATCGGTTTCACCGGACTTTGCGTCGTCGGTTTCGATGCACCTTTTACGCCGGCAGTGGAAATCGGCTGGCGCCTGGCCAAGGAACATTGGGGCTTGGGTTATGCCAGTGAAGCGGCATGGACTGCTCTGCGTTGCGGGTTTGACCGGTTGGCCCTGAAGGAAATGGTGTCCTTCACCGCGAAATCCAATCTGCCTTCGGAGAAAGTCATGCAGGCGATCGGCATGCACCACGCGCCGGCGGATGATTTCGATCACCCGAAACTCGCCGTCGGTGATCCGTTACGCAAACATGTGCTGTACCGCATCACCCGGGAGCAGTGGCTGCAAACCTTGCATGGATAAGCCGACACGGACGTTTACAATGGCCGCCATATCATTGGCCCGCGCCAGAATCTGAATCGGCCGCCGCAGCCAAGACTGCGCGGCATAGCTTTGTGTGAGGAGAGTCTGAATGAGCCAAGTATTGGAAGATCTGGTCGACCTGCTGACCCTGGAACCGATCGAAGAAAACCTGTTCCGAGGCCGTAGCCAGGACCTTGGTTTTCGTCAGTTGTTCGGGGGGCAGGTACTCGGTCAGTCGTTGTCGGCGGCCAGTCAGACGGTTGAAGAAACCCGCCATGTGCATTCGATGCACGGCTATTTCCTGCGTCCGGGCGACGCCAAGTTGCCGGTGGTCTATTCGGTGGACCGCGTGCGCGATGGCGGCAGTTTCAGCACTCGCCGGGTGACGGCGATCCAGAAGGGCCATCCGATTTTCACTTGCAGTGCTTCGTTCCAGTATGACGAAGAGGGCTTCGAGCATCAGAGCCAGATGCCGGTCGTGGTCGGGCCGGAAAACCTGCCATCGGAACTGGAACTGACCCAGCAGCGCGCGCACCTGATTCCGGAGCACATGCGCGAAAAACTGCTGTGCCCGAAACCGATCGAGGTGCGCCCGGTCACCGAGAAAGACCCGTACAACCCGCAACCGGCCGATCCGGTGAAGTTTGTGTGGTTTCGCGCCGACGGCGCCTTGGCCGATCTCCCGGCCTTGCATAAATACCTGCTGGCCTATGCCTCGGACTTCGGTCTGTTGACCACCTCGATGCTGCCCCACGGCAAATCGGTCTGGCAGAAAGACATGCAGGTCGCCAGCCTCGATCACGCGCTGTGGTTCCACAACGATCTGCGTGCCGATGACTGGTTGCTCTATGCGATGGACAGTCCGTGGGCCGGCAATTCCCGTGGTTTCTCCCGTGGCAGCGTCTACAACCGTGCCGGGCAACTGGTCGCCTCGGTGACTCAGGAAGGCCTGATTCGGCATCGCAAGGACTGGGCATGAGCCTCGTTGATGTGAAGCATTGGGTGTTCGACATGGACGGCACGCTCACCGTTGCCGTCCATGACTTCGCGGCGATTCGCGTGGCGTTGTCGATTCCGCCCGAGGACGACATTCTCACCCACCTTGGCGCGCTGCCAGCCGCTGAAGCAGCGGCGAAACATGCCTGGTTGCTGGAGCACGAACGTGATCTGGCGCGGGGTTCGACCCCGGCCACCGGCGCCGTGGCACTGGTGCGTGACCTGCACTCGCGCGGTTATCGCCTCGGCATTCTCACCCGTAATGCCCGCGAACTGGCGCATGTCACACTGGAGGCGATTGGCCTGGCTGACTGCTTTGCCGTGGAGGATGTGCTGGGCCGTGATGACGCGCCGCCCAAGCCGCATCCGGGTGGATTGCTGAAGTTGGCCGAGGCGTGGTCGGTGCCGGCCAGCGAGATGGTGATGGTCGGCGATTACCGCTTTGATCTGGATTGCGGTCGGGCGGCAGGGACGCGGACGGTGCTGGTGAACCTGCCGGATAACCCATGGCCGGAGCTGACGGACTGGCATGCGCAGGATTGTGTTGAGTTGCGGCGGATGGTGTTCGCCTGAGCCATTGAGTGTCTGGACGGACGCCTTCGCGAGCAAGCCCGCTCCCACAGGGGATTATCAGTGGATACAACGTTGAGTCCGAAGCCCGTCCTCTGTGAGAGCGGGCTTGCTCGCGAAGAGGCCGACATGGCCACCGCATTACTGATCAAACAGAGCTTTTTGTCCCTCAGGCGACGTCAACATCCCATCGCCGTTGTGCCCAACCCCGGGTACTTCAACCAGCCGCTGATTCACCCCTTCCGGATGGCGGCGTAGCAGGTAGCCAAAATACAGCTTCCCGCGCGTCAGGCGGTCAGCCCCTTGCGCCTCGGCCTCGCAGCCTTTGTCCAGCGCCGGATGCTGCGGGTCGATGTCCTGCTGTCCGAGCAGATAAATCACCTCGCGTTTGATGTAACGGCTTTCAAGCTGCAACGGCGTTTGCCCACCGGCGTATATCGGCATGTCTGACAGGCCGTACTTCCAGCGATTGAAGTTGGGGCATTGCGCGTGATCGAACGCGACCGGTCGCTGTTCGTTGAAATAGGCATACGAAGACGGATTGGCCACCACGTAGCGCAGGTGAATTGCGTTGGCCTTCAGCGCGGGTTGATCCTTGGCGAGCAAAGCGTATCGCTGCACCACCTGCCCCCCGCCGGAGTGACCGAAAATCACGATCTGTTTCACGTCCGGAAACTGCTTGCGATCAGTAATCCGGGCGACGATTTCGTCCAGTGCCGCATAGGAACTCAGCGGATTCGGGCCTGTGGATAACCGACCGCCCATCCACTCATTGCCTTTCCAGCGCAACACGGTGGCAGGCAAGGAGTACAGGGCTGTATCACTTTCATTGAGGAACTGCGGAGCGATGACCAGCGTGTGGGCGGTTTGCCCTGCCAGTTCAGTGGCGCTTTCGGCGCTTTTGCGATAGGTCTCGGCGTTGCGCAACCGGCCATGAATGATGATCAGCACTCGCTCGATCTTTTCCGGCGCCGGGCCGATGCCCACCGCCATTTCGCCGGCCTTGAGTTGCAGGCGCCCGGGGCTGATGGCGTCGACCCCGGCCGCTTGCGCGGTGCTGCCAATGATCAGTAAAGCCAAAAGCCACTTATGCATTTACAGGTTTTTCGCCGCGAAGGTATCGCACTGGCCGACTTGGCCTTGCGCGAATCCGGTTTTGAACCAGCGCACCCTTTGCGCCGACGTACCGTGGGTAAACGAGTCCGGCACCACACGGCCCTGACCTTGTTGCTGCAGGCGATCATCACCGATGGCGTTGGCGGCGTTCAAGGCTTCTTCGATGTCGCCCGGTTCCAGCCAGTTCAAACGGTTCTGCGCGTTATAGGCCCAGACACCGGCCAGGCAGTCGGCCTGCAATTCCTGACGAACCAGTAGTCCACCAGCACCTTGCATCTGCCGGCCTTGCTGGCGGGCTGTCTGAATTTTCGCCGAGACGCCAAGAAGCGTCTGCACATGGTGTCCGACTTCGTGAGCGATCACGTAGGCCTGGGCAAAATCGCCGGCAGCCTTGAAGCGTTGCGCCATTTCCTGGAAAAACGCCATGTCCAGATAGACCTTCTGATCCGCCGGGCAATAAAACGGCCCGGTGGCTGAGGTGGCCAGACCACAGGCGGAATTGACCCGATTGCTGAACAGCACCAGGGTCGGATCCTTATATTGGCGGCCGGCCTGCTGGAAAATCGCGCCCCAGGTGTCTTCGGTATCGCCGAGGATTGAACGGACGAATTCGGCCTGTTCATCATTGGCCGGCGGCGCCTGGCGGGTTTGCGAGGTGGGTGCCGTTTGCTGGCCCGTCTGGCCGGTGAGTTGACCGAGGATCTGCAACGGATCCTGGCCAGTGATCCAGCCGATGCCAACGATCAACAAAATGGCCCCAAGGCTCAGGCCCTTGCCGCCACCGAAACGCATCCCGCCACCACCGCCGGTATCATCACCACGGGCATCGACGACGTTGTCACTGCGTCGGCCTTTTTTCCATAGCATGCGGGAATCCTCTTTCTGATCGTGGTGATGAGTGTTGCTGGTGTGTGAGTGTGGCGCCAGTCCAGTCGTCCGTCTATTCGTACGCCCGCAGCGAAGCCGACGGGTAAGAACCTGTCGTGTTCGGCGAATTCCATTCAACACCGTTTTTTTGTGAACCGTTCAAGCTGTTCCAGATTTTGCTTTGTGTCGCGCGTATTCTAGAATCCACGACATTTCATTGGGATCTCACCATGGCCGGCAGTCAAATCGAACGGGTTTTCAGCGTGCTGGAAAACCTCACCAGTGACCCGCGTGGTTTAGCGCTGCAAACGCTCGCCGAGCAGATCGACATCCCGAAAAGTGCGACTCACCGTTTGCTCGCCGAACTGGTCCGCTTGGGGTACGTGCGGCAAAACCCGGAAACCTTGCGTTATCACTTGTCCACGAAACTGGTGGCGATGAGTTTTCGTTACCTGTCGAGCAGTGGCGCGGACATCGTGCAACCGGTGCTTGATCGTCTGGCTCAGGAAACCGGCGAACTGGTGCGACTGGGCGTCATCGACGGCGAGCGGCAGACGTGGATTGCCAAAGCTCAGGGGGCGCGCACCGGCTTGCGCTACGACCCGGACATGGGCCGCGATGCTCCGCTGTTCTACACCGCTTCGGGCCATGCCTGGCTGGCGTGCATGACGGATGCCGAGGCGCTGTCGCGGGTTGAGCGGCAAGCGGCTGAGGTGCCGGTGGATATCGGGCCGAATGCACCGCGCTCCAATATCGAACTGCTTGAACGCCTGCGATTGGCGCGCGAGCAGGGCTATGCCTGCGTCGAGGAAAGTTCGGCCGTAGGGACGTCGGCGATTGCGGCGGTGGTGCGCCATCCCGCGGATGGGCGAGTGATCGGTGTGCTGAGCATCGCCGGGCCGAGTGCGCGGATGCCGGGCGCCAGGTTGCACGAACTGGCACCGTTGCTGTTGCGGTTTACCGAAGAGCTGTCTGCAGCGAGTCTGGCTTCGGAGCTGTTCGTCTAACCTGAAATTCTGTGGGCGTTGCCCGTTTATGAAAGTGTGCGTTGTTCGCACACTTTTACGGATGATGGTTGTCTGAAAGTGGAATCGGGTTCTAGATTATTGATCGAGGCTCTTCTCTCAGTTTGTTCCTCTCTTAGAGATATTCAATGACCGTCAGCACCCCGCTATCCGGAGTCAACCAACCCTTCAAAGGGATCTTGCTGATTGTCGTGGCAACCTTCCTGTTCTCCAGTCACGACGCGCTGTCGAAATATCTCTCGGGTTTCTATCCGATCGTGATGGTGGTGTGGGCCCGGTATGTGGTGCACACCTTACTCATGGCAGGGATTTTTTTACCGCAGTCCGGACTGCGCGTCCTACGCACGAAAAAGCCTTTATGGCAGTTGGCTCGCGCACTTTGCCTGCTCGGCACCAGCCTGTTCTTCACCACGGCGCTGCTGTATATCCCGCTGGCAGAAGCCACGGCGGTGAACTTCCTGGCGCCGGTATTGGTGACGGCGTTGTCGGTGCCGCTATTGAAGGAGCGGGTCACCCGCGGCCAGTGGATTGCGGTCATTTGCGGCTTTATCGGCGTGCTGATCATCGTTCATCCGGGGGGTGAACTCTTCACGCCCGCCGTGTTGTTGCCGTTCTGTTCGGCGCTGTTTTTCTGCTTCTATCAATTGCTGACTCGCAAGCTCGCCGAGATAGACAGCCCGACCACCAGCAACTTTTTCGCCGGGCTGTGCAATACGCTGGTGATGAGTGCGCTGGTGCCGTTCTTCTGGCAGGTGCCGACGTTGACTCACGCCGCACTGATGCTGGCGTTGGGCAGTTGCGGGATGACGGCGCACTTGTTTCTGACGCAGGCATTCCGCCATGCCGCACCGGCACTGTTGGCACCGTTCGGTTATTGCCAGATCGTGTTTGCGGGGCTGCTGGGCTGGGTGGTCTTCAATCACACACCGAGTCTGTTGACCGTGATCGGTATTGCGGTGATCTGTTGCAGCGGTCTGGCGGCAGCGTGGCAACAAAGCCGTCGATAAGAACGTGTGGGAGCGGGTTGCTCGCGAAGGCGTCCGCAACCGCACCACATCACTCGCAGCTTGTCAGCGACCGAACCACAATAGAACTCGCCTCAAAGGCACACAAGCCGGCGGATTTTGGCGTAGCGGTAGGCAAGCGTGCAGGGGGAGCCTTGGTCCGTGATCGGAAGCGTTGGTTAACTAGCTTATTTAAGACAATCCCAATGCGCGCAGCTTCGGCAACCCCCTTCAGAAAGACTGCTTCGTTCCGGTGGTGCTGTCGGAGACTGCGAGACGCTAGAGAACCAGGATTCTGAACGCTTCCACGCTCTCTGCGGTCACCCTTATTGGCCTTGAACCTCTCTCATGCGCAAATTAGTCAAGAAATAGTCATTACCGGCACCGGTAGCCAAGTGGCTAACAAACACAAAATTCATGTTTTCCGATTGCGCAATAAAAGTACATGAATAAGGTGTCCACTGTGAGGCCGGTGGGGACATGAAGGCTATTAGCACTTCATAGTCTGATCTGAACGAAAGCTGTGCAAGCGGAGGCTGATTTCCATTGGATGCAAGACAGCTGAATTCGTATTTTTTGCCACGAATCAAGTTGGTGTAGGTTTTTTTTAATACGACACCTGCTGAGTTGTTTGTGTAAGTGCTATTGGTCAGAGATGAGAATCCGAGAAAGTTGGCATAGCTCCAGTCTCTCTGATCAACAATCACCGGGCCATTTACCCAGCCATTTCTCTGGAGGTTGGCAAAGTTTGTAAAATCATCAAGGAGCGGTATTGCCCGAATGGAATAAGTTCGAATCGGAAACTTTGTAGCATCTTCCAGTATGGACTCGCCTTTAAAGTTGACAATGTATGTCATTGTTAATGTGGTGCCATTCCCCAGCTCTTTGAGCCGATCCAAGGGAATGCTTTTTTCGAAGTCTGAGGCGGTTTCGTTTTCTTCCTCCTCGGGGTCATGAAATTTTACGATCAAGCCGTGTCTGTCTATTCCTTCATAAAGCAACCACCGTACTTCTCGTGGCGTATGGGGTGACATCGAAACGGTCGACTGATCAGTGCTCCGAAGTTGAGTAATGTCGAGTAGATTGCTTGTATTCCCGGCTATTACGGGCGTGGGCAATCGTGTATCGCCATCCTCGATTTTTTCGACACGTACCTTCATCGTTGGTGACCTTCCAGCCAGGCCTCCATCACGGTTTAAAATCCACCGGAACTCAACGACCGAGTCTTGGTGAGTCATCCAGAATGCTTGCGGCAGCGGCTCATTTACACGGTTGTTGTCATTAAACTTTTTTAATTTGAACGGCGGTGCTCCGACCACTGCATTTACATGATCAAGCCGCCCTCTGTCGTTATCCAGCGCTTGGAATTCCATCCGCATCGTCACGCCTTGCGGATACGCCAGTGGATGAATCGGGCTCGTTGCGTTCACCATAAAGGGCTCCCGCAGTTCTTCCGTCACCATTAGCGTTCTCGCTGCCGACACAAGGCTTGGTTGTTCCAGATCTCTGGCCGTAAAGCTGTGCTTCGCCTTGCTCAGATTTGAAACGGTCAGGCTCCAGAATCCGGTTGTTTCATCGGCGGTCTCCTTACCCGTGACAACCGTATCGTCGAGCACTTCAACTTCCCGCCCGGCTGCTGCAGCGCCGCTCAAGATGACGGCTGTTTCCATGGTGAAGCCATTATCGGGGATTTCGTTGCCGCTTGGAGAGCCTTTAACTGAAGTCAAAGTTGGCGCCCTGACGGTTTCCACGATCAGTGTGCGCACATTCGAATACACCGCAGAGTTGTGGTACAGCGATTTGACATACAACCGACGCGCACCCGCTTCAGCAGTGATCGTGCGTTCCCATAGCCCTGTGACTTCATCCGCTGTCGCAGTTCCCTTCGACACTGCGCTTGCACCGTTGCCATCAAAAATCTCGACATCCTGACCCTTGCTGGCGGTGCCTTTGAGTGTCAGAGACGTGCTGACCGTGGTTGTACCTTCCGGCACTTCCTTGTTCCTGTCGTCTAGTACATTGCTCAGTGTTGGCACGATGACGGCAGTGACGGTGAGGTTGTAAGCGGTGGAACCAGGTTCGTCAGCATACTTTCCGGTCGCGGTAAAACTGTGCTTCGCTACACTCAGATTCGGCACGGTGTATGTCCAGATTCCGGACTCCGGATCTGCCTTGACCTGATCCTTGACCTCGACGCCATCGCGTATCTCGACGTTTTTGCCCTTGGCGGCGATGCCGCTCAGCACCACGCTGGTTTCAACGGTCGTACCACCGTCGACAATTTCCTTGCCGCTTGGTGATCCCTTCACTGATTCGATGGTCGGCGGATCAAGTTCCACCGCCTCACCCACCACAAACTCCAACGCATCCGAATAACTCGTGGTGTTGGTCGCCGCCCGCAAAATCCGGTAGTTCACCGTCACCTTTTTCCCGCGGTTCGGCTCGATGTGCGTCGCCACAAACGTGGCATTCAGCGGGAATACCACATCCTTGTCCCTGGACAGCGCGTTGAGGATCTTGAAGTCTTCTTTCTCGCCAGTGACTTCACCGACCCAGGTGTAAGTCACGGTATCCCCGGATTCGGTCGGGGTGGCGATCGGGCGGGGGGCGGTGAGTTTGCTGATGCCGTCGAGCAGGTCTTTGGGTTCCAGGGCGCCGTCTTTTTCGCCGAGGACAGTCGGTGGCACCAGTTCCAGCCTGGGTTCGCCGACGTTCAGCAGCGAGGCATGTTGCGAAGGACGCGAGATGATCACCTCGTCCACGCTGCTGATCAGGCAGTACGAGAGGTCCAGCGTGCCGCCTTCCAAGGTTTTACCGTGCTCGCCGTCGGCGGTGATGATGAAGCCCGCGGGGTCATTGGCCTCCTCTTCAGTCGGAAAAAACCAGTCCAGATCCGGGTCGTAGGTGGTGCCATCGGGCCGGAGGCCGAACCATTTGAGTTCGATGGCGTTTTCGGCCGTAATCTGTGGATCGTTCAGAATGCGGATGCGGTAGCGCGAGGCATCGGGATCGAGTGCGCCCTGCGGCGCATCCAGGGCGATGGGCGCAGCGAGGCGTTTGGGTTCACCGATGATGTTGTAGGTACGGGATTTGGAGCGCTGGATGACTTGCTCATCGCGCTCCAGCTCGAACTCGTACACCGCCTGGCGTGTGCCCAGCGCGCGAAGGCTGGTGTTGCTGTGCAGTACGTCGACCTGCGTCGGCGGCATCTTGTCGATGGGCTGGCGCACCTTGATGTCGATCGGTTGATTGTCGGCGGTGGTGCCGGTCAGCGTCATGATGATGACGTCGTCCTTTTTGAATACATCTGATGCCGCCCAGACCTGCAGCACGGGTTTATCGTCACCCATCAGGTCCAGGTCCACCCTGAGGCCGTCGGCCTGCTTGAGGATCGGCGCCTCCAGCCGCGAATTCCCGGAGTCGACCACGATGCGCTGTGCCTTGCACCAGTCCTCGGACTGGTTGAGCACGCAGTCGCGAATCATGTAGCTGACGGACACGCCGTCAGTATCCGAGTCGCCGGCCGCAAGGAGAGTCTTCTCATCGATGAAGATCCTGATCGGGTTGGCGTCAGGGGCGTCTATTTGTGCCTGGGTGACCGGTTCAGACTTCACGGTCTGGCCGGCCCAACCCACCGAAATCACATCGCCCACGGCAACGTAGGGGTACGGCAGGCCGGTGCCGGACTTGGGCGCAACGATGACGTACACGCCATCCTTGATGCTGTCCTTGTCGACACCGTCGCGCACCACCTCTGGCGGGATAAATGCCATGGCCAGTTCGGAGTGGCCATAGTCCGGATCGATATCCTGACCGCCAGGCAACTCGAGTTTGACGAAGAGCTTGAAGATCGGCCCCGGCTCGGGTTTTGTCTGCCCGTGGCGCCTTACCGAATAGGACAACTCCCATGATCCGCTCTGCAACTGCTGCGCCGGAACAAACAGGGTGGTGCGTTGATTCAATTCAACCGGATCCGTGATGGTCTTGTGATCCACCATTTGCCCATCGAGTAATAGCTCGGCCTTGTCGCCCTGGCTTTTGTTGGACCAGACAGGGATCTGGACTTTCAGGCCCCAGTCGGGAAAGTTGAGTCGCGCAGCGGCAAGGTTGATGCCCCAGATGTCACCAGGCAAGCGTATGCCGCCGGGGATTTCCTGCTCGGGCAGGGCCAGAGTGCTGATGGGTTTGCGGGGTTGGACGAGCATGGTGAGCACTCCTGCCACTGAATAAGGCGATGGAGTGATTAGGGCGCAAAGGCAAGGATGGCGCACCTGTCAGATCTGACAGGTGCGCAAGGTGTTCCGACGAGCGGTCGTGGATGGCAGCGTCAAAAACACAAAATCGAAGCCTTCGGCAGTTTCTGCAGGGATTTAGGCTCAATCCATAAAAGAGGAAAGTTTCACCGTCAGGTAGGTAGCCGGGTTACTCGGTGACGTCAGGAATCTTGCGCGGTGCCATGAAGTACATCCAGATCAGCGCGATGAAGTACATCGCCGGAATCAGGGTGAACAACACGGTGTAGTTGTTGTGGGTGACGGTCAGGATATGGCCGACGATCTGGGTCATGAACATCCCGCCGATTGCCGCGCACATGCCGCCGAAACCGAAGACGGTGCTCATCATGTGCTTGGGGGTGTAGTCCATCACCAGGCTCCAGATATTCGCGGTCCAGGCCTGATGCGCGCCGATGGCCAGGGAAATCGCTGCCACCGCCACCCACAGACTGCTCGAACCGGCCGCCATGATCACGCCGATGATGCAGCAGGCGAACAGGAACATCGACAGCAGCCGCGCCTTTATCGGGTTCATGCCGCGACCGATCAGGAATGAAGACAGGATGCCGCCGCCGACACTGCCGAAGTCGGCAGTGAGGTAGATGATGATCAGCGGGATGCCCATCTGGGTCACGTTGATGCCCAGGTTGTATTGCTGATTGAGAAACGGCGGCAGCCAGTACAGGTAAAACCAGAACACCGGAGCGGTGAGCGAGTAGGCGAGGGCGAAGGCCCAGGTGCCGCGCATCCGCAGGATTTTCGAGAACGGCACGCGAGCCTGTTCCGGCTCGACTTCCTGCTGGATGTAATCGAGTTCCGATTGTTTGACGCTCGGATGATCTTCCGGGTTGAAGTATTTCAGACCCCAGAACAGCAGCCAGATCCCGCCCAGTGCCGACATGCACAGAAACGCCGCCTGCCAGCCCCATACATGGAGAACCAGCGGCAGAAGCATCGGCGTGAACATCGCGCCGACGTTGGTGCCCGCGTTGAAGATGCCTGTGGCGACTGCGCGTTCACCGGCCGGGAACCACAGGCGAGTGGTTTTCACGCAGGCCGGATAGTTGGCCGCTTCCGTCAGGCCGAGGATGAAACGGCAGACCATAAAGCCGACCGCCGACGTTGCCAGACCGTGGGCGCCGGTGGCCAGGCTCCAGAGCAGCACCGCGCAAAAGAACACGCGCTTGACGCCGACCCGGTCGATCAAGCGGCCTTGCAGAACGAAGCCGATCGCGTAACCGACCTGAAACCAGAAGTTGATGTTGGCGTAATCCATCGCCGTCCAGCTCATTTCCTTGGCGAGTATCGGCTGCATGACCCCGAGCGCGGCGCGGTCGATGTAGTTGAGGGTTGTGGCGAAAAATACCAGCGCCAGCATGCCCCAACGGGTCTTGCCGACGGCCATGGCGCCGCGGATCTTGTCGCCGATGCCACCCGTGGCAGTGCTCATGGCTGGCGCCATGCGGGAAGTCTGTGAAGGAATCATGTGTTCCACCCGTTTTTGGAGTTGTTATTTGGTGTTCTTTTTTCTTGAACGCTGCGACCGGTGCGTCGCGACCGGACTCAATGTGCTGTGGATGTTGGGCAGTGGACGAAAACTCGTCAATTCGTCAAACCGGCATTGTGTTCGATAATCGCACGCAAAACTAACTGGGTAGTACACTTTAAATTGCTGCGAGAAGTGATGCAGCCAATAATTTCCCCACGACAAAAAACGAACAACGCGGCGCAGTCCGGGAGTTGAAACATGCAGCGTTCCATTGCCACCGTTTCCTTGAGCGGCACCCTGCCGGAAAAACTCGAAGCCATCGCCGCCGCCAGTTTCGACGGGGTGGAGATTTTTGAAAACGATCTGTTGTACTACGACGGCAGCCCCCGGGACATTAAACAGATGTGCGCCGATCTCGGGATCGCCATCACCCTGTTCCAGCCGTTCCGCGATTTCGAAGGCTGCCGCCGTGACCGTCTGGCGCGCAACCTGGAGCGGGCCGAGCGCAAGTTCGATCTGATGCAGGAACTGGGCACCGATCTGGTGCTGGTCTGCAGCAACGCCTCGCCTGACAGCGTTGGCGATCAGCAGATTCTCGTCGATGACCTGCGCTTGCTGGCCGAACAGGCCGGTGCTCGTGGGCTGCGCATTGGTTATGAAGCGCTCGCGTGGGGGCGCCACGTCAATACCTGGCAACAGGTCTGGGACATCGTGCGTCAGGCCGATCACCCCAGCCTCGGCGTGTTGCTCGACAGCTTTCATACCTTGTCGTTGAAGGGCGATCCGCGCGCTATCGCTGACATTCCCGCAGACAAGATTTTCTTCGTGCAAATGGCCGACGCGCCGATTCTGTCGATGGATGTCCTAGAGTGGAGTCGGCATTTTCGCTGCTTCCCCGGCCAGGGTGAATTCGATCTGCCGGGGTTCCTCGCACCGATCATCCAGAGCGGCTACACCGGGCCGCTGTCGCTGGAAATCTTCAATGATGGGTTCCGCGCCGCACCGCCGCGGGCCAATGCCGCCGACGGTTTACGCTCGCTGCTGTACCTGGAAGAGAAAACCCGTCAGCGCCTTGAACAAGAAACAGCGCCCGTGGTCAATCGCGAAATCCTCTTCGAAACCCCCAAGGCCCGCGAGTACAACGGCATCGAGTTTCTCGAATTCGCCGTTGATGAAAGCCTCGGCGCCAAGCTTGCGCACTGGCTGGAGCGGCTGGGTTTCGTCAAGGCTGGTCAGCATCGCTCCAAGAGCGTCAGCCTGCTGCGTCAGGGTGATATCAACCTGATCCTCAACTGCGAACCCTATTCGTTTGCCCACAGTTTTTTTGAGGCTCACGGCCCATCGCTGTGCGCCACCGCTGTGCGAGTCAAGGACAGCACCCGTGCGCTGGCGCGTGCCGTGGCTTACAAGGGCCAGCCATATCGCGGGTTGGTCGGCCCGAACGAATTGGAGCTGGCGGCGGTGCGCGCACCGGACGGCAGCCTGATTTATCTGGTGGATGAAGAGGCGGATGTCTACGGCACCGACTTCAATCTGCTGCCAGGTGCATCGGCCCGTGGCGGTCTCAAACGCATCGATCACATGGCCATGGCGCTGCCGGCTGACAGCCTCGACAGTTGGGTGCTGTTTTACAAAAGCTTGCTGGATTTCGAGGCCGACGATGAAGTCGTGCTGCCCGACCCTTACGGTCTGGTGAAGAGCCGTGCGTTGCGCAGTCGCGACAGTTCCATCCGCTTGCCGCTGAACATTTCCGAGAATCGCAACACCGCGATCTCCCATGCGTTGTCGAGTTATCGCGGCTCTGGCGTGCATCACATCGCCTTCGATTGTGACGATATCTTCGCCGAAGTCAGTCGTGCCAAAGCATCCGGTGTACCGCTGCTGGATATTCCCCTGAACTACTACGACGATCTTGCCGCACGCTTTGATTTCGACGACCAATTCCTCAGCGAACTGGCGTATTACAACGTCCTCTATGACCGCGACCCGCAGGGTGGTGAGTTGTTTCACGTCTATACAGAGCCGTTTGAAGGGCGATTTTTCTTCGAGATCATCCAGCGTAAAAACGGTTATGCCGGTTACGGCGCGGCGAACGTCGCGGTGCGTCTGGCGGCGATGGCCAAATCTCGCAGTGGCGCTGTGCGCCAGGTGAAGTTGTAGGAAATTCGTAAACGCGGGATTAAACACATGCCGCGCGGCTTCCTTCACTGTGCCGCGCGGCCCATAATCGCCAGCCTGTGCAGTGATGGCCGTGAGCCCGCAATGACAATGACTTCAGAACTCCCCGCCGCTCCCGTTGCGGAGCCGCGCAAGAGTCGCAAGAACAATCCGGAAAAAACCCGCGAGAATATCCTGCAAGAGGCGATCGTCGAGTTCGTCCAGCAAGGACTGTCCGGTGCTCGCGTCGACGCGATCGCCGAGCGCATCCACACCTCCAAACGCATGATCTATTACTACTTCGGCAGTAAGGAGCAGTTGTACGTCGAGGTCCTGGAAAAACTCTACGGCGATATCCGCAACACGGAAAACCGTCTGCATCTGGACGAGTTGTCGCCGATTGTGGCGATTCGGCGTCTGGTGGAGTTCACGTTCGATCACCACGATCACAATGTCGATTTCGTGCGCATTGTCAGTATCGAGAACATCCACAACGCCGAATACGTGAAGCGTTCCGATGCGATCAAGGCAATGAACAACACCATCCTCGATTCACTGGGCGAGATCCTGCGTCGGGGTGTTGAACAAGGTGTGTTCCGTACCGGGCTCAATGCGCTGGACGTGCACCTGCTGATCAGTTCGTTCTGCTTCTATCGCGTGTCGAACCGCCATACGTTCGGTGAGATTTTTCAGATCGATCTGCCGGACGAAAGCATCAAGCAGCGTCATCGCGAGATGATCTGTGAGTCGGTGTTGCGTTACTTGCAGGCCTGACGCATTCCCCTTGTGGGAGCGAGCAAGCCCGCTCCCACAGGAGGATCGAGTTCAACCCTTCATGCTTTGAAAATGCGCCAGCATTCGCTGCGCATCCGGCACTACACCGCTGAACAGCTCAAACGCCTTCACGGCCTGAAACACCGCCATGTTGCCGCCATCCAGCGTGCGGCAACCCAAGGCGCGGGCGTTGCGCAGCAGTTCGGTTTCCAGCGGGAAATACACAATTTCCGCTACCCACAATTCCTTGCGCAGCAACTCCACCGGTACGGGCATGCCCGGCAGTTTGGCCATGCCCATCGGCGTGGTATTCACCAGGCCGTCCGCCAGACTCAGTGAACTGGGCAGATCATGTCCGGCCATGGCGCGAGCGAAACCGAAATGCTGATTGAGATTGTTGGCCAGACTTTCGGCGCGCTCGCTGTCGACATCAAAAATGCTCAGTTGCTGCACGCCTTCGCTCAGCAACGCGTGGGCCACTGCCGCGCCTGCGCCACCGGCGCCCATCTGGACGACACGTTCACGGGGCGCATCCTTCAGGCCTCGGCGAAAACCCTCCGCGAAACCCAGGCAATCGGTGTTGTGACCGACGCGTTTGCCGTCCTTCAACACCACGGTATTCACCGCGCCGATGCCACGGGCCTCTGGAGACAATTCGTCGAGCAGCGGGATGATCGCCTGCTTGCACGGGAACGTGATGTTCAAACCGGTGTAATTCATGCGCTCGGCGGCCAACAGCAGGTCGGATAGGGCGGTGCAGTCCACATGCAGTTGATCAAGATCGATGAGTCGATAGATATAACGCATGCCCTGCGCATCGCCTTCGTGTTCATGCAAGGCCGGGGTGCGAGAGGCCTGAATGCCGGCGCCGATCAGCCCGGCGAGTATCGCGTTGTGGCGGGACATCGGATTCACCCCTTCAATCGCTGGCTGAAATGTTCCAGGGCCAGGCGATAGCCATGGCTGCCGAAACCACACATCACTGCCGTGGCGATGGCCGAGACGAACGAATGATGACGAAACGGTTCGCGCGCATGGACATTGGACAGATGCACTTCGATGACCGGCAATTGGCTGGCAACCAGCGCATCGCGAATCGCCACCGAGGTGTGCGTCCACGCCGCCGGGTTGATCACGATCCCGGCGCAACGGCCACGGGCCGCGTGAATCCAGTCGAGCAGTTCGCCTTCGTGATTGGTCTGGCGAAACTCCACGGCCAGACCGAACTCCTCGGCGGCACGTCCACACAACGCAGCAATATCAGCCAGGGTTTCGTGGCCGTAAGTCGCCGGTTCACGGGTGCCGAGCAAGTTCAGGTTCGGGCCGTTAAGCACCAGAACGATAGGAGGCATGAGGGGAAACTCCACTTATTGTTTTTGGCTTTGGCTGAGGGGGGGGCAGCCAGTGGAGATAAAATGTACTAGATGGTTACTTGGGTCAATTGCACAGCTTTGCCGTGGGTTTTTTTTGTTCGGTGATCGCACAGTCAACACTTATCCACAAAAAAGCCGTCATCACGACGGCTTTCTCGTATCCGGTATCGGCATCAACGGCGGGTCAGCAACACACCCGATTCCATGTGATGCGTCCACGGGAACTGGTCGAACAACGCGCAGCGCGTGATGCGGTGCGTGTCGTGCAACTGGGCGATGTTGGCCGCCAGGGTCTGCGGGTTGCAGGAGATGTACAGGATGTTGTCGAAGCGCCGGGTCAACTCGCAGGTGTCCGGGTCCATGCCCGCGCGTGGCGGGTCGACGAATACGCTACCGAACTCGTAGCTCTTCAGGTCGATGCCCTGCAAGCGACGAAACGGACGCACTTCGTTGAGCGCTTCGGTCAGCTCTTCGGCGGACAGACGCACGAGGGTGACGTTATCCACAGCGTTTTCGCTGAGGTTACTCAGTGCGGCGTTGACCGACGTCTTGCTGATTTCGGTGGCCAGCACTTTGCGCACGCGGGTGGCGAGCGGCAGGGTGAAGTTGCCATTGCCGCAATACAGCTCCAGCAGGTCGTCAGTGCGATCGCTCAGTGCTTCGTAAGCCCAGTTCAACATCTTCTGGTTCACGGTGCCGTTAGGCTGGGTGAACGCGCCCTCCGGCTGGCGGTAGCTGAAAGTGCGGCCGCCGACTTCGAGTTTTTCTACCACGTAGTCGTGGCCGATCACTTCGCGTTTGCCCTTGGAGCGACCGATGATGCTGACCCCCAGGTCTGCCGACAGCTTGGTGGCCGCCGCCTGCCAGTGCTCGTCCAGCGGACGGTGATAGCACAGGGTGATCATTGCGTCGCCGGCCAGCGTGGTCAGGAACTCCACTTGAAAAAGCTTGTGACTGAGCGCCGAACTCGCCTGCCACGCGGCCTTGAGCTGCGGCATCAACTGATTGATGCGCAGGCTGGCAATCGGGAACGCTTCGATCAGGATCGGCGTGCGTTTGTCGTCCTGGGAGAACATCGCGTAGTGACGCTCGCCGGCCTCGCGCCACAGGCGGAATTCGGCGCGCAGACGGAAGTTCTGCAGCGGTGAGTCGAACACTGTCGGCTCGGGGGCATCAAACGGTGCCAGCAGGTCACGCAGGCGCGTCACCTTGTCTTCGAGCTGAGCGGCGTAGGCTTGGGAATCGAAAGTCATGCGTTGAACCAACCCAACTTGATCACGAACAGAATCGACAAAATCACCAGCGCCGGGTTCAGTTCACGGGCGCGACCGGACAACAACTTGATCGCGGTCCAGGCGATGAAACCGAACGCGATACCGTTGGCGATCGAGTAAGTGAACGGCATGGCCAGCGCGGTCACCACGACCGGGGCGGCAACGGTGATGTCTTCCCAGTCTATTTCCGCCAGACCGGAAGTCATCAGCACGGCGACGAACAACAGCGCGGGTGCGGTGGCGAATGCCGGAATGCTGGACGCCAATGGCGAGAAGAACAGCGCCAGCAGGAACAGGATCGCGACGACGACGGCAGTCAGACCGGTGCGGCCGCCCGCACTCACGCCAGCCGCGGATTCGATGTAGCTGGTGGTGGTCGAGGTGCCCAGCAGCGAACCGGCCATGGCGGCGGTGCTGTCAGCGATCAGCGCACGGCCCATTTTCGGCATGTGGCCGTCCTTGCCCATCAGGCCGGCGCGCTTGGCAACGCCGATCAGGGTGCCGGAGTTGTCGAACAGGTCGACGAACAGGAAAGCAAAAATCACGCTGACCAGACCGATGTCCAGTGCGCCTTTGATGTCCAGTTGCAGGAAGGTCGGGGCCAGCGAAGGTGGCATCGAAATCACACCGCCGAACGGGGTGAAGCCCAGGGCGATCGAGACGATGGTGACCGCCAGAATGCCGATCAGCACCGCGCCGCGTACTTTGAGTGCTTCGAGGGCGACGATCAGGGCGAAACCGAGGGTGGCGAGAATCGGCGCCGGGGCTTTCAGGTCACCGAGGCCGACCATGGTCGCCGGGTTGCTGACCACGATGCCGGCGTTGTGCAGGGCGATCAGCGCCAGGAACAGGCCGATACCGGCGGCAATCGCCGAGCGCAGCGGCAGCGGGATGCTGTTGATGATCCATTCACGGATGCGGAAGATCGACAGCAGAAAGAACAGCACGGCCGAAATGAACACCGCGCCCAGTGCCACTTGCCAGGTATGGCCCATGTGCAGCACGACGGTGTAAGTGAAGAAGGCGTTCAGACCCATGCCCGGAGCGAGGGCAATCGGATAGTTGGCGATCAGGCCCATGACCGTCGAACCGATCGCGGCGGCCAGACAGGTGGCGACGAACACCGCGCCCTTGTCCATGCCGGTCTCGCCGAGGATGCTCGGATTGACGAACAGAATGTAGGCCATGGCCAGGAACGTCGTGATACCCGCAAGAATCTCGGTTCGCACGTTGGTGTTGTGTGCCTTGAGTTGAAACAGCCTTTCCAGCATGTCTGCTCCCCGTGGCGCGCATGGCGCCGTGAATGTATCGACCTCAACAGCAAAGCACAGACCGTCGCAAGCGCCTGGAAAATTGTGATGGGCCGGAAAAAGCCGCGCATCATACCAGCAGCGTGGGCAATATGGCGGTTGTTGGTGTCGATCGTCGGCGAAGTTTTGCCGTGAGAGCAACTGCGCCATACTGCGCGCTGATTTTTGGGGACGGGGAACGCATGAGCATGGGCTGGGTAAAGGCTTTCGGAGTAATTGCTGGGCTGATGGTCGGGACATCGGCTGTGTGGGCGGCATCGGCACCGCCCTTGAGTGAAGTGAAAGTCATCAAGGTGCAATCGCCTGCCTGCGGTCTGGAGGACATCGCTGATGGCCAGACGCAAACTCAATGCAATCACAGCGGACCGAGCATCAAGGTCTACGTGCTGGAAGTCGGGTATGGTCAGAGTCAGCCGCATGCCACGTTGGACGGCTTCGAAGTGGACGGCACCCGGGCTCCGGTATGTGCCTTTGGTAACGGCAATCTGACCGAGTGCACGCCCGGCAGCAATACCGTCGGCTCCCTCTATACCTTTGATCTGAAAGGTAAGCAGGAGGGCACCTTCCTCTTCAGTAACACCTCGATCAATGCCCCACGCAACACGATGTCGACGCAGCTTTACATCAAGTAATGGCAGCCGCTGCGCGATCTGGAGGAAGCTGACTACGCTTTGAAGATCACCCAGCGGAAATCGCCCATGACCTTTAGAGCCCTGATTACCCTCGCCGAGGGGATCGATGACCTGCAAAGCGTGACCCTGATCGACGTGCTGCGCCGCGCCGGCATCGAAGTGATGGCAGCCAGCATCGAAGGACGGCGCATGCTGACCTGCGCGCGCGGTACCCGCCTGACGGCTGACGGCATGCTGGTCGATGTGCTGGCGCAGACTTTCGATCTGATTGTCCTGCCGGGCGGCGACGTCGGTTCACAACACCTTTCGGCACATCAGCCGCTGCAGCAACTGCTCAAGGATCAGGCCAGCGCCGGGCGCCTGTTCGCCGCTATCGCCGAAGGCCCGGCAGTCGCCTTGCAAGCCTTCGGCGTTTTGCGTCAGCGACGCATGACCTGCCTGCCGGGCGTCAGTCATCAATTGTCGGGCTGCACGTTTGTGGATCAACCCGTGGTAGTTGATGGCAACTGCATCACCGCCCAGGGTTCTGGTGCTGCGCTGGAGTTTGCGCTGGTGCTGGTCGAACAACTTGGCGGCAAGGCTCTGCGGGGGAAAGTGGAGGGGGCGTTGCAGGTTTGACGAGCGCTAAACCTTCGCCTCTTCCACCAACTCCGTCATCCGGTCCCGTTTGGCCAGGGTCGGGAACAGTTTGATCCATGTTCCGGTCACCACCAGTGTGCCGATCCCGCCCATCACCACCGCCGGCACAGTACCGAACCAGTGCGCGGTGATGCCGGATTCGAACTCGCCCAACTGGTTCGAGGCGCCGATGAACAGTCCGTTGACCGCACTGACCCGGCCGCGCATTTCGTCCGGTGTTTCCAGTTGCACGAAGGACGCGCGGATCACCATGCTGATCATGTCCGCCGCGCCGAGCACCACCAACACCGCCAGCGAGAACCAGAACGAGGTCGACAGGCCGAAGGCAATGGTCGCGACGCCGAAGACCCCGACGGCGGTGAACATCACCCGGCCGACGTTGCGCTCTACGGCAAACCGCGCCAGGAACAGTGACATCAACAAGGCGCCCACGGCGGGCGCCGAACGCAGCAAACCCAGGCCCCACGGACCGGTCAGCAAGATGTCCTTGGCAAATACCGGCAGCAGCGCCGTGGCGCCACCGAGCAACACTGCAAACAGGTCAAGCGATATCGCTCCGAGGATGTCGGGACGGCTGCGAATGAAACGAATCCCCGCGAGCAGCGAATCAAGCGTGGCTTTGCCTTTGTTCAAGGGCGTTTGTCGTGCAGGCAGGTTGAGCATCAGCGAGCAGGCAATGACATAGAGAATCACCGTCGGGCCATACACCCAGACGCTGCCGAACGCATAGAGCAAGCCGCCAAGGGCCGGGGCGACGATGGTTGCGGATTGTTGCGCCGATTGCGCCGCCGCCACTGCACGCGGGAACAGCGCACCGGGCACGATGCTCGGCAGCAGTGCCTGGGTGGTTGGCATCTCGAACGAGCGTGCGGCACCGAGCAGAAAAGCGAGGATAAAGATCATTTCCCGGGTGACGTGATCGGTGGCGCTGCCAATTGCCAGCGCCAGCGCAATCAACGCTTGCAGCGACTGACAGATCGCTGCGACCTTGCGCCGGTCATAGCGGTCGGCGACGTGTCCGGTGTGCAACATGAACAACACACGCGGGGCGAACTCGACCAGGCCAACCAGACCCAGATCAAGCACGTTGCCGGTCAATTGATAGAGGTTCCAGCCAATGGCCACGGTGAGCATCTGAAAACCGCTGGCGGTAAAGATCCGGGCCAGCCAGAACGCAAGAAAAGGGCGGTGGTGACGTAACAGCAGGGGCTCTTGGCTGGGCATCTGAAGGCAGGTCTGGCTGGTGGGGAATCGCGAGATTATCACCAGTCTGTAACAGGAAGTTGCCAAGGTAGAAAATTTAGTTAGCCAGACATCGACTTTCTTTCAGGGCACAGATCAACGCATCGCTGGGGCGCCAAGGTGATGAGGCAACTTGTCACGCGGCAAACAACCACGCCGTTCATCACTCAAAATGGGACTACTCTTTCAACGTTGCATGATCCAGATCAAAACCCTGAGCGGAATTGATCCGGTGGCCCGTTGGCCAGACTCCCTGCGTTGCGATGGTTGTTAAAAAAGAACGAATCAGAATTCGCCGCACTCCATATCCGTGGGGGCAGTAGGCGTTGGGGCCACAAGCCCCACAGCCGGTATTACCTGACAGAGGAAGACTTATGTTCGGTTTAGAGGCACTCGATCTCGCCCGAATTCAGTTCGCGTTCACCGTCTCGTTCCACATCCTGTTCCCGGCCATCACCATTGGGCTGGCGAGTTACCTGGCGGTACTCGAAGGCCTGTGGCTCAAAACCCATAACGACACCTACCGTGACCTTTACCATTTCTGGTCGAAGATCTTTGCCGTCAACTTCGGCATGGGTGTGGTCTCCGGGTTGGTCATGGCTTATCAATTCGGTACCAACTGGAGTCGCTTCTCTGATTTCGCTGGCGCCGTCACCGGGCCGCTGCTGACGTACGAGGTGCTCACGGCGTTCTTCCTTGAGGCCGGTTTCCTCGGGGTGATGCTGTTCGGCTGGAACAAGGTCGGACGTGGCCTGCATTTTTTCTCCACGGTGATGGTGGCCATCGGCACGCTGATTTCAACGTTCTGGATTCTCGCTTCCAATAGCTGGATGCAAACCCCGCAGGGCTTCGAAATCGTCAACGGTCAGGTGATCCCGACCGACTGGTTTGCGATTGTCTTCAACCCCTCGTTCCCGTATCGCCTTATGCACATGGCCACGGCGGCGTTCGTCGCGACCGCTTTTTTTGTCGGCTCCTCGGCGGCCTGGCATTTGCTGCGCGGCAAGGACAATCCGGCCATCCGCACCATGCTGTCGATGGCGATGTGGATGGCGTTGATCGTTGCGCCGATTCAAGCCGTCATCGGTGACTTCCATGGCCTCAACACGCTGGAACATCAGCCGGCGAAAATCGCTGCGATTGAAGGTCACTGGGAAAACAAAGGTGACGAAGCCACACCGCTGATTCTGTTCGGCTGGCCGGACATGAAAGAAGAGAAAACCAAATTCGCCGTTGAGATCCCGTACCTCGGCAGCCTGATCCTGACCCACTCGCTGGACAAGCAGGTGCCGGCGCTCAAGGAGTTCCCGCCGGAGGACCGGCCTAACTCGACCATCGTCTTCTGGTCGTTCCGGGTCATGGTCGGCCTCGGCTTCCTGATGATCTTCACCGGTTTGTGGAGCCTGTGGCTGCGCAAACGCGACACGCTGTATACCTCGCGGCCATTCCTGTACCTGGCGTTGTGGATGGGGCCGTCCGGCCTGATCGCGATCCTCGCGGGCTGGTTCACTACGGAAATCGGTCGTCAACCGTGGGTGGTTTACGGGTTGATGCGCACGACGGATGCGTCCTCCAACCACAGCTTCATGCAGATGAGCATCACGCTGATCATGTTTGTGGTGGTGTATTTCGCGCTGTTCGGTACAGGTCTGGGCTACATGATGCGTCTGGTGCGCAAGGGGCCGATAACCGACGAAGGCAAGGAAACCAACGACGGTGGTCCTGGCCAGAAACGTACGCCGGCCAGGCCGCTGTCGGCGGCTGACGACGATGGCGCCGAGGCTGACCACAGCCCCACCCTGAGCAAGGAGATTTGAATCATGGGTATTGATCTTCCGCTGATCTGGGCCGTGATCATCATCTTCGGCATCATGATGTACGTGGTCATGGACGGCTTCGACCTGGGGATCGGGATTCTCTTCCCGTTCATCCCGGGCAAGACCGACCGTGACGTAATGATGAACACCGTCGCCCCGGTGTGGGACGGTAACGAAACCTGGCTGGTGCTGGGCGGTGCGGCGTTGTTCGGCGCGTTCCCGCTGGCCTATTCGGTGGTGCTGTCGGCGTTGTACCTGCCGCTGATTTTCATGCTGATCGGTCTGATCTTCCGTGGCGTCGCGTTCGAGTTTCGCTTCAAGGCCAAGGACGATAAACGTCATCTCTGGGACAAGGCGTTCATCGGTGGTTCGGTGGCGGCGACGTTCTTCCAGGGCGTGGCGCTCGGTGCGTTCATCGATGGTCTGCCCGTGGTCAATCGGCAGTTCGCCGGTGGCTCACTGGACTGGCTGACGCCGTTCACGCTGTTCTGCGGTGCCGCGTTGGTGGTGGCTTATGCCTTGCTCGGCTGCACCTGGCTGATCATGAAGACCGAAGGCAAGCTGCAAGAGCAGATGCACAACCTGGCGCGGCCGCTGGCCTTCGTGCTGTTGGCGGTGATCGGTATTGTCAGCCTCTGGACACCGCTGGCCCACCCGGAAATCGCAACACGCTGGTTCAGCATGCCGAACCTGTTCTGGTTCATGCCGGTGCCGATTCTGGTGTTGATCACGTTGTACGGCTTGATCCGCGCCGTGGCGCGCAACGCCAACTACATGCCGTTCCTGCTGACCCTGGTGCTGATCTTCCTGGGCTACAGCGGTCTGGGCATCAGCCTGTGGCCGAACATCGTGCCGCCGTCGATCTCGATCTGGGACGCCGCCGCGCCGCCGCAAAGTCAGGGGTTCATGCTGGTGGGTACGTTGTTCATCATCCCGTTCATCCTGGGTTACACCTTCTGGAGCTACTACGTGTTCCGCGGCAAGGTGACTCATGAGGACGGTTATCACTAGTCGTGACCACGAAGGCGTCGCCAGCGGCGCCATCGCCCCCAACCGGAGGATGAAGCAATGCCCGGCAAACATTCCCTGCACGACATCGAAGAGGCTGAAAAAAAACCGCTATGGCAGCGGCTCGGCTGGTTGGCCATGATCTGGGTGGGCAGTGTCGGTGCGCTGTTTATCGTTGCCAGCCTGATGCGCATGTTCATGAACGCCGCAGGCCTGACCACTCACTGAATCACTTCGTCCCGGCGCCTTCGGGTACGGATTTGCAACCCTCCTGACGGAGGGTTTTTTTTCGTCTTGCGGATTACTTGCGGGCCTTGAGAATCACGAACTTCGGCGTTGCCGCCACCTGCTCGACACCCCGGAAAAGTCGCGCCAGTTTGCTGTGGTAACCCAAGTGACGGTTGCCGACGATGTACAGCGCACCACCGACCACCAGCGCTTCGCGAGCCTGCTGAAACATGCGCCAGGCAAGGAAGTCGCCCACCACTTGCTGCTGATGGAACGGCGGATTGCACAGGATCACATCCAGCGATTGCGCTTCCTGCCCGGCCAGACCATCGCCGGCCCGCACGATCACGTCGCGATCTCCCAGCGCGGCGCGCCAGTTCTCGGTGGCCGATTGCACCGCCATGAACGACTCGTCGACCAGCGTGTACTGCGCGTCGGGGTTTTGCAAAGCACTGGCTATCGCCAAAACACCGTTGCCGCAGCCGAGATCGGCAACCCGTGCGCTACCCAGACTCTTGGGCAAATGCGGCAAAAAGGCGCGGGTGCCGATGTCCAGGCCTTCACGGCAGAACACGTTGGCGTGGTTGAGCAATTCGATAGACGGTGTGTCGAGACGATAACGCGATGGGTAGGGCGACACCGCCGGTGTCTTTGCTTCTGGTGTGGCGATGAGCAATCGGGCTTTTTTCACTGCCAGTGAAGCTTGCACCGGGCCGATGTAACGTTCCAGCAGATCACCGGCAGCGCGTGGCAGATGTTTGACCATCGCCGCAGCGATCACTTGCGCGCCGGGAGCCAGTTGCCCATGCAGGCGAATGAGTTGTTCTTCGAGCAAGGCGAGGGTTTTGGGGACGCGGATCAGCACGCGGTCGAAGGGCCCGACCACAGGCTCGCTGGCCGGAATACCGCAGATCGCATCGAACGCTTGGCCGTTGCGCAGCAGGTTTTTTTCCAGACCTTGAAAACCCAGAAACGAATCACCGCTGCTGGTCACTTGCACCTTGCCCAGCAGGCTGGCGGCCAGTGCGCCGAAGCTGTCGTTGAGCACCAAGATTCGGGTGTCGGCCGTCGGTTGCTGTGCGGCCAGATGGTTGAGCAAGTATTCGTCGGCCGCATCGAAAGCCTGCAGTGGTTCGTTCTGCTGTTCGGGCTGGCGGATCAGGTCGAGTTGGGCGAAGGGCGTATCGAGCAAAGGCATGGGGCGGGGACTCAGGGTGATCAACGGGTATCCCGCAGCCCTGGTGTCATGCGGCGGAACCGATCAAGTGAACTGCAACGCAACAAAGCTTCACGTTATCACTCAGAAAGGCCACAAATGGTACGTTTTTTTCTCCGCAAATACCCGTGAGTTTTAATCCGGATGCAAGGCAACGCTTTAGATGATTCCGGCTCTGGCGGCCGCGATGACGGCGGAAATCTTGTTGCAGACGTTGAGTTTCTCGATCACGTTTTGCACGTGATAGTTCACGGTGCGTTCGCTCAAGCTGAGGATTTTCGAGATCTCATAAGCCGTTTTTCCACCGGCGGACAATTGCAGAACCTCCAGTTCTCGTGGCGAAAGGTGTGGTTTGTCGGATTTGGCCGGATTCACGGGCAGGGTGCGGGCGAACAGTTCGCTCAAGTGACTCGCGGCGTAGAAGATATAACCAAAGTGCTCGTACAACTCGAGCGGACTGATCGGGCAGTGCTTGCGTGCAAGGCTGATAATGCTGCACAACCCCGTATCTTCATGATGGAACGCCTGGGACCAGCCATATTGCAGTTTGTGCTCCTTTAACGCCTCCCATAGTCGCGGCGTATCTGCAAAGACTGTTTCATTCCATACAATCGGCATGACGGAGTGATTGCAATGCGCTACTACTGGGTCAATTACGCTGAATTTTTGTTGTTCATATTGCTGGTTCCATTCTTTGGGGTAGTTGTTGATATTAAACGCATCAAGATGCACTTCCTGGTCGGGTGACGTGACCGAAATTGCACAGAAATTGAAGCCAAGATTTTCGGCGAATCTGAGCAGAATCGGATAAGCGGCATCTATCCCTTTAGCGAAAGTCAGTTGCCTTAACCCCCGGTGTCAGGATAGTTGTCGCCTCTCCGGTTTTTCCAAAAAAAGCATATCGGGGGCGGAAAGAGACTGGTCGTGCCGTACTATTCACCTGAACGCAGAGCCGCATTACTTAAGATGCTGCTTC
>NZ_CAXAOQ010000008.1:0-220161 GCF_963970575.1 Pseudomonas sp. EA_65y_Pfl2_P74 | reverse complement strand
TACCCAAGCACTGGTCGCACTAGCCCGCAAGCTTGCCCGGGTGGTATTTGCTCTGTTGAAAAACCAGAGCGAATACTCACCTAAAGCGGTTTAGGGGCTAGGCATGAACCATAGAATCTCCCACAGGAGATCTTCAGAGAACGCAGATTTTGTGTACGACATAAACCTACTGTGCGAGCTTGCTCGCGAAGAGTCCAGTCTGGTCACCGCAAATCTTGGATCAGTCAACGAGACCCGCATCCACCAACAACTTCTCCAACCCCAACAAATCCGGCACCTTCGCCACCTGCTCCCCGACCTGCACCGCCGCCTGCTCCAATTCACACAACGGCACATCGACATAGCTCAACTGGCTATCGAGTTTGTACGAACGCGGTATCCCCTGCACCAGAAGCGCAATGAACTTCAGCTCCGGCAACCCGCCGAGGGCATTGAGAATGACGATCCGCGCCCGTTCGCCGATGACGATTTTCTGCCCGCACGCCGATTCAAAACTCAGCAGCGGGATCTGCCGTTCACGCCAGCTCACTCGCCCCAGATACCACGGTGGCGTATCGAGATCGAACGCGCTGGCCTGGTAGTCGATCAGCTCGGCCACGGCGACGTTGGGCAGGATCAGGTTGCGATCGGCCAGCGGCAGCAGCAGGCCGGTGAGTTGGCTGTTACGCGCATTGTACCGGCGCTCATGCATGTTTCTTGCTCCAGTGGGCAATGCTCTCGAGCAGCACCGACTCCTGATACGGCTTGCCGAGGTAGTCATTGACGCCGATGGCCATGGCGCGGTCGCGGTGTTTCTGCCCGGTGCGCGAGGTAATCATGATGATCGGCAGGTGTTGCAGGCGTTCGTCGTGGCGCACTTGGGTGGCGACTTCGAAGCCGTCCATGCGCGGCATTTCGATGTCGAGCAGCATCAGGTCGGGCATGTGTTCTTCCAGCAGCAACATGGCATCGACCCCGTCCTTGGCCGTCAGCACGTTCATGCCGTGACGTTCGAGCAAACGGCTGGTGACCTTGCGCACGGTGACCGAGTCGTCGACCACCATCACCAGCAGCGGCTTGTGCGGTTCGCTGTCGATGTCCGGCAGCGTCGGATGCTGCGCAACGCGCGCCTGCATCGCCCGGATCGGCGCCAGCAAATCAAGAATCAGCACCACCCGGCCATCACCGAGAATGGTTGCGCCAGACACGCCCTGCACTGCCGCAAACTGCGGGCCAAGACTCTTGACCACAATCTCGCGGGTGCCCGCCATGGCGTCGACCTGCACGGCGACGTGACGGTCGTTGCACTGCACCAGCAGCACCGGCAACGGCAGGCTCTGGCCAATCAGTTTGGGGCGCGGCGCGGTTTTCAGCAGCTCGCCCAAATAACACAACTCATAGCGTTGCCCGGCGTATTGGTAGCTCGGCGGATCCTGGCGAAAATGCCCCTCCAGATCATTGGGCAATACCCGAACAATGCCTTCAATGGTGTTCAGCGGTATCGCGTACTGGTCTTCAAAGCACTGCACCATCAGCGCACGATTGACCGACACGGTGAACGGCAGGCGAATGCGAAAATGCACGCCCTGCCCCGGTACCGAATCGATGCTCATGCTGCCGCCCAGTTGCCGGACCTCTTCGTGAACCACATCCATGCCGACACCGCGCCCGGAAATCTGGGTGATTTTTTCGGCGGTGGAAAACCCCGGCTGGAGGATGAATTGCAGCACGTCGCGGTCGCTGATCTCGGCCTGCGCGGCGAGCATGCCGCGCTTGATCGCTTTGCGGCGCACAGCGTCCAGCGGCACCCCGGCGCCGTCGTCGCGGATGTCGAAAATGATGTCGCCGCCCTCGCGGGACAGGTCGAGGCGGATCTGTCCTTGCGCAGGTTTGCCCGCTGCCAACCGTACTTCGGCGGTTTCCAGCCCGTGGTCAACGGCGTTGCGCAGCATGTGTTCCAGCGGTGCGGCCATGCGCTCAAGCACGTTGCGATCCATCTCGCCTTCGGCATTGCCAACGACGAACGCGACATCTTTGTTCAGCTCTTCGGCGACCTGGCGGACGATGCGTTTGAGGCGCGGCAACATCCGTTCGAACGGCACCATGCGCGTGCGCATCAGGCCTTCCTGCAATTCGGTGTTGATCCGCCCTTGCTGCTGCAGCAGGTTTTCGGCGTCCTGATTGCGTCGATCCAGCGTTTCCTTGAGATCGAGCAGGTCGGAGGCGGATTCGAACAGGGCCCGCGACAGTTGCTGCAACTGCGAGTGACGGTCCATTTCCAGCGGATCGAATTCTTCGTAACCGAGGCGTTCGGCGTCCACTTGCTGACGGCTGAGGATACGTCCCTGGGTTTCGGTGTCGAGGCGGCGTAATTGATCGCGCATGCGCTCGATGGTGGTTTCCATCTCGTTGAGCGCCACTTGCGCGTCGTTGACTTGCTGTTCGATGCGGCCCCGGAAAATCGAGGTTTCCCCGGCCAGGTTGACCAGATCGTCGAGCAGTTCGGCGGAGACCTTGACCATGTCCGCACCGGCGTCCGGGGCGGTCGCCGTGGTTTCGGTTTTTACCGGCACAGGCAACAGCGGCGGCGTGTCGAGGCTCGCCGGGTGACTGAAATTCTGGATCGCATTGATCAACCGATCCGCCGGCGGGCACGGTTGCCCGGCGCGCACGGCATCGAGCATTTGCGCCAGTCGGTCATGGCCGCGCTGCACCAGGGCGAACAGCTCGGCCGAGGTTGGCAGCGTGGCCGCCGAGACGCTTTCGTAGAGGTACTCCAGCTCATGAGCGAGGTCGCCGATGGGGCCGATCTCGACCATCCGCGCGCCGCCCTTGAGGGTGTGCAGATCGCGCAGCAGGGTTTCGACTTCCTGGCGATTGCCCGGCTCGGCTTGCCAGCGCAGCAGCGCAGCGCCGGAGTTTTCGATGATGTCGAAACCTTCTTCGAGGAAGATTTCCAGCAGTTCCGGATCGTGCCCGGCGCTGTCGGGATCCACCGTCGGCGGCTGTGTTTCGCCCAGCGTCTGCCCCTGGCGCAGCTTTCGAATGGTTTCAATCAGATCCTGAGCCGGGGTCAGCGGCTGATGGTTTTGCAACTGATCAAGCAACTGAGCCAACCGGTCATGGCTCTTGTGCAGCAAGCGCTCCAAGGCTTGGTTATGGCTGTAGCGCCGATCGAGCAGCCCTTCATAAAGGCTTTCCAGTTCCTGAGCCAGATCGCCGATGGCCTCGACCTCAGCCATCCGCGCACCGCCCTTGAGGGTGTGCAGATCGCGTTGCAGGGACGACAGCGGCGCGGTGTTGTCAGGGTCTTTCAACCAGCGCTGCAAGGCCTGGCCGGAACTGTCGAGAATGTCCACCGCCTCTTCGAGGAAGATCTCGACAATCTCGTCAGCCGGCGCAGCAGACGCAGCGGTTTGTGACAGTTCGGCCGTCGCCGCACCCAGCTCGCGGATGCTCAGGCTGCGGCTGCCATCGCTGCGGATCAAGCCCATGGAGGACGGGTCGAGACTCTCATCGAGCAGGTCATGCAAGGCACGAATCCGCTCAGGCTGCGGCGTGACTTCCTGACCGGCGGCCAGTTCGTCGAGCATGTTGATCAGCGCTTCGTGGGCGTTCTGCGCTTCCTGAAAAAACCTGTCGCTGACCGCCAGGCTGCTTTCTTCGACGGCCCCATAAAGGTCGAGCAAGGCTTCGCACAAGACGTCGACCGGCAGCAGATCCGCCAGGTGCGCACCTTCGCCGAGGGTGGTCAGTTCGTCCAGCAACGCGCTGAGTTCCTGACGTTCGCCGGGGTGCTGCTGCCAGCGCTGCAAGAGGCTTTCGGCGTCGAGCAGGATGTCCATGCCCTGGGCGAGGAAATTGTTGATCAGTTGCGGGTCGCGCTTGACGCGCAGGCCGGTGTTCAGCGCATTGAGGATCGATTCCAGACGTTCGGCGAGCAGTGTTTCCGTGCGTTTGATCAGCGACTGAGCACCGACAATCGGTGCCAGCGGATCGTGCTTGAGCTGACGCAGGCCGACCCGAAACAGACCTTCGGCTTCAAGCAGCAATTCCACCTCATCAAGGTCCAGCGCCAGTTGATGGGCCTTGAATTCGCGAGCGAGTTTATCGAGCGGGGCGGCCAGTTCGGCAATCGGCGAGACCCCGGCCATCGATGCACTGCCCTTGAGGGTGTGCAACGCACGTTGCAACTCGTCGCTGGCTTGCAGCGGCACGTGTTCGGCGGCTTGATCGAGGAAACGATTGAGGCTGACGAGATGGTTTTCGGCCTCGTTGCGAAAGATCTCCAGCAACAAGGGGTCGAGTGCCGCGACGTCATCGGTGTCTTCGGCGGCCAGCGGTTCGTCCCCCTTGGCCAGGGCGTGGGCGCGGGCGGCGAGTTGATCGACATCGCTGCGCTGGCGTTGACGGTGGGTGGCGAACTCGCTGATCAGTTCCGGCAGCAATAGCACGGTGTCGCCCAGCAGTTGCTGCACCACCGAACCGGGTTCGACGCTTTGTTCCAGCACGCGATTGAGCAGGTTTTCCACCGCCCACGCCAGTTCCCCAAGGATCAACGCACGCACCATCCGCCCGCTGCCCTTGAGGGTATGGAAGGCACGGCGCAGTTCGCTCAGCGCGGCGCGATCCTGCGGATGGGCCGTCCAGCGCGGTAAGTACTCGTGGAGGACTTCAAGGACTTCGTCGGTCTCTTCGAGGAACACTTCGCGCAGTTCATCGTCGACCGGTTCTTCATCCGCCGGCGGCGGCATCAGGCTGCCGGGGGTGATCAGTGCCGGCGGGTTGACCGCCGACACCGGGCTGGCCAGCACATCCGCCAGCGACTGGACGATGTGCGGGTCGTCGAGCGCCTGCATGTCTTGCATCACCAGCGCTTCGCTGGGGCTGAGCACATCCTCGAGCACCGGCACATGCTGTTCGTCGGGCTGCTCGTCGGGAAAGAAACCGAGGCTGGCGAGGGACTTTTGCGCGACGTCCAGCAGTTGCTCGCTCGGCGCCAGTGGGTCATCGCTCAAACGCTCAAGGTAATACTCAAGACTGGTGATGACGTCGGCGAGGTTGTCCAGTTGCTGCCAGCCTGGTTCGTGCGAATCAAGTAGCAGGTGTTCGCGGATGAAACCATTGCAGGCCTCGACCAGTTTGGCCGCGCGACCGAGCGCAATCACCGCCAGCGCACCGCGCACCTGGGTCAGCAGCGCCGGCAGCGGCAGCAGATGCTGGCGATCCCAGTCGGCGTCGATGTAGTCGACGATCATGTCCTTGGCCTGTTGCAGGCAGATGCGCGCTTCCTTGATCACGATCTGGTGGATCTGCGTCAGGTCGGTGGTCGGCAGGCGCGAATCTTCCGGGCTTTGCGGCTCGACCGTGCCAACCATGCCGGCCAGCGTGGCTTCGACATACAGCAGCGCCCCGGCGACGTCCATCAGGATGGCGTCGTTCGGCTCGCGCTGGCCTTGAGCGAGGCTGAGCACCACCGCCAGTTGATCGATGATGACTTTGCGCGGCTGGCCGAAACCGAGCACCGCGAGGGTGTCGGCGATCTGCCTCAGTGGTGCCAGCAGGGCTTCCAGGTCCGAGGTGTGCTGACGGTCGCTGCGCACGAACAGGTCCAGGCGCTCCTTGACCCGCACCAGCTCTTCACACAACGCCGCCAGCACCGAGCGCATCGCGTCGCGGTCGGGGCCGGCCAGGCGCGTGCGCTCTTCGTCGACCATCGCGCTGTCGGGCAACGCGTCGTCCAGGGAGTAGTGATCTTTCATGGTCAGCATCTGCCCGGTGGGATGTTCGGCTTTGGCAATATAGAACAACAGGCTTTTGAGCAGCTCCGGCGGTGGCGGTTGGTTGAGGCCGGCCATGCCCTGTTCGAGCAGACGTTTGAGTTCCTTGTCAGCGTCCTTGAGCAGGCTGCGCAGCGCCGGGCTGTTGGCGATCTCGCCTTGGCGCATGCCTTCGACCAAGGCTGATGCCACCTGCCACAAGGGGCTCAACGGTGCATCGCCGCTCAAGGCTTCGAGGCGGGTGAAGACCTTCGCCAGATAATCGAGGTGCGTCTGATCGTCCTGCTCGCGCAGCAAACCGACCAAGGCCATTTGCAGCATCTGGCGCCATTTGCGCAGCATGTTTGGCAGTTCTGCCGGCGCCAGCAATGCCAGCGCTTGTGCGTTCAGGGGCGGCAGTTCGGGCAGTTGTGGGCTGAACAGGCTGGTTTCCGAGAGCAGGCTTTCGCCCCGGGCACTGCGCAAATCGTTGAGCAGCGGCAGCACCACCAACGGCAGATCGCGCCGAGCGTTCTGCACGCGATCAAGGTAGATCGGCAATTGCCCAAGGGCTTGCAGCAACAGATGAAGGGCTTCGTCGCGATGGCTGACACGCTCGTGTTGCAGGGCTTCGACCAGTTGCTCCATTTCTTCGGCCAGCAGTGCCGCGCCATAGAACTCGACCATTTGCAGGCTGCCGTGGACCTGATGGATGTAATCCAGGCACTCGTCCAGCCCAGGCGTCGCCTGCGGATCATCGAGCACGGTTTCAATGGCCCGATGCGCCTGTTTCAGCGTTTCGGCAATTTCGCCTTTGACCCACTCGAGGGCCACATAGTCGTGGCGATCACCCATGGCAGCTCCAATCACACTTTATCCGTCGCCGACGCGGAGGCCGCCGGCAAGGTGAAGCCGGACACCGAGCGGCGCAACTGACTGGCCATTTTTGCCAGGTTGCCGATGCTCTCGGCGGTGGCCGTGGAACCGGACGACGTCTGCGAGGTGATCTGCTGGATCACGTTCATCGTCAGCGAGATCTGCCCAGCCGACGACGTCTGCTGCTGCGCCGCATTGGAGATGCTCTGAATCAGCGCCGCGAGCGTCTTGGACACGCCTTCGATTTCTTCCAGGGCCACACCGGCATCCTGCGCCAGCCGTGCGCCGCGCACCACTTCGGTGGTGGTCTGCTCCATCGAGATCACCGCTTCGTTGGTGTCCGTCTGGATCGCCCGCACCAGGGTTTCGATTTGCCGGGTGGCGGCGGACGAGCGCTCGGCCAGCCGCTGCACTTCGTCGGCCACCACGGCAAAACCGCGTCCGGCATCACCGGCCATCGACGCCTGAATCGCGGCGTTGAGGGCCAGAATGTTGGTCTGGTCGGCAATGTCGTCGATCAGGCTGACGATATCGCCGATTTCTTGGGAAGACTCACCCAAGCGTTTGATGCGTTTGGCGGTGTCTTGAATCTGCTCGCGAATGTTGTCCATGCCGTGGATGGTGTTGTGCACCACCTCGTTGCCCTTGTTGGCGATCTCTACCGAGCGCTCGGCCACCGCCGAGGATTCAGCGGCGTTGGCCGAGACCTGATCGATGGACTCGGCCATGTCGCTGATCGCGCTCGAGGCTTCGGAAATCTGCTGGGCCTGATGCTCGGAGGCCTGCGCCAAATGCATGGCGGTGGCCTGGGTTTCCTGCACTGCAGCGGCGACCTGGCCGGCGGTGAGGTTGATGGTGGCGACCAGATCGCGCAGTTGGTCGACGGAATAGTTGATCGAGTCGGCGATGGTCCCGGTGAAGTCTTCGGTGACCGAGGCGGTCACGGTCAGGTCGCCGTCGGCGAGGTCTTCGATTTCGTCGAGCAGACGCATGATCGCGTTCTGGTTGCGCTCGTTTTTCTCGGCAGTCTCGCGCAGTTGGCGATTGGTTTCCCGCACCATCACCAGGCCTATAAGGATGATCGAGGCCAGCGCCAGCAAGCCCAGCACGTAGCCACCGATGGTGTCGGTGTTGCGCCCGCCCGCCAGGTTTTCGAAACCGTTGGCCAGGTGCGAAGCTTCGTCGAGCAGGGTTTGCGACAGGTTGAAGATGTTGCTGGCCGACTCGCGAACCTTGAACAGCTCCGGCGAGGTTTCGAGGATTTCATCCACGGAGCCGGAGACGAACTGGAACAGCTCGGAAATATCACTCAAGCGCGCACGAGCGTCGCGGTCTTCGACCTGGCTGATTTTCAGCGTCGGGTTGCCCTGAAGCATGCCGTTGAGTACCTGGCCGAAACGGGTGGCGTCGCGGCCAAAGGCGTCGGCGGCTTGTTGGGAGTTTTCATCACCGGCCAGCACCGTGTTGACCGCGCCGAGGATGCGTTCGGCCAGCAGCGATTGGCGCTGAGCCATCGCCACTTGGGCGGCCGGAGCGCCGCGCTGAAGGAGAATCTCGACGACTTTTTCGTATTCGATCTGCAACTGCGGCACGGTTTCGGCCAGGGTCGCGGCGACCTGATGCAGGGACAGTACGGTCTGTTCGCTGGAGAGGATGGCGTCGGTGTTTTTCAGCAGGCGCTCCCAGTCCAGTTGCACGGCGCGCATTTCCGGGCGCACGGTAGACGGCGCGGCTGGCAGGCCGGTGGCCGGGTCACCCTTTTTCAGATACCCCCAACGCTGGGCGAAATCATTGCGCGCATCACTGAGCAACTTGAACGCAGCCGCTTTGCCGGCAGCGGCTTCGGTGGCGTTCTTGGCGATGCGTTGCGAGAGCACGCGCAGTTCCCCGGCGTGGCCGATGTACTGTTTGTCGTGGTTCGCCTGGGTGTTGAGGTAGGCGAAGTTGGCGAACAGCAGCATGATGAACACGATCAGTGCGATGAACAGCACGACGATCTGCGAGCGACTGCGCGATCCTTCCGCCGACTTGCCTGTGTTTGCTTTTGTCATCGGTCCTCGCCTATGAAACCTGCCGCATTCAATGTGGCAGCGGGCTTGCTCGCGAATGCGGTGGGTCAGCCAGCATCGAATTGAATGTCAGACCGTATTTGCGAGCAAGCCCGCTCCCACATGGGATTTGTGGTGTTTCGACTAAATTGCGACGCTCATGAACACCGGGGATTGTGCCAGCGCAAACAGGCTGAACACCCGCCAGTTCTGCTCACGGCGGAAATACCCTTTGACGAACTCGGCCTTGGAACCCTGCCGTTTACTGATCGAAATGGGCTCGAAGCTGTCCTGATCGAAGTGCTGCAAGCCAAAGACTTCATCGACCATCAGCCCGGCAAACACCTCGCCATGCTCCACCACCAATACCCGCCGCTGTTTACGCAGTGGCGACAGTTCATGACCGAAAAAACCGCACAGATCCATGATCGGCAGCAACCGCCCACGCAGGTTAGCGACTCCCTTGACCCACGGTTTGACCCCGGGCAACTGAGTGAAACGCGGTTCATGCAGCACTTCGCTGACTTCGCCCATCGGCGCCACATACCAGTGCTCGCCGAGGCGAAAGCCGATGCCGCTCCAGCGATCCTGGCGCGCCGGTTGCGACGGCAGGTCCGCCGCCAGCAAGCGGCAGCGCTGGTCGATCTGCCAGAGCAGTTCGAACGCGGTCAGCGATTCGCTCATGGTTGCGCGATCAGCCTTTGAGTACGTTGTTCAGGGTTTTGATCAGGGTCTCTTCGTCGACCGGTTTGGTCAGGTAGTCCCTGGCGCCCTGACGAGTGCCCCAGACCTTGTCGGTTTCCTGATCCTTGGTGGTGATGATGATCACCGGGATGTGGCTGGTATCGGCGTCCTTGGTCAACTGACGGGTCGCCTGAAAGCCATTGAGGCCGGGCATGACGATGTCCATCAGTACCGCGTCAGGTTTTTCCTGACGGGCCAGCGCGACACCGTCGGCGCCGTTCTCGGCTTTCAGCACTTCGTGGCCGTGCTTTTCCAGCATGCCGGTCAGTTTGTACATTTCAGTCGGCGAATCATCGACGATCAGGATACGTGCCATGGTTTTCCCCATTTTTCTTGTCGACATCCGGCCCGCTGGCCGAGCGTCACTGTGCGTGTCTTACTGCGGCAAAACAGCGGCGAAGCCCGGAACATGGGCCTGAATCGCGTTGAGCAGTTCTTCCTTGCTGAAAGGCTTGGTCAAAAATTGATCAGAGCCGACAATCCGGCCCTTGGCCTTGTCGAACAACCCGTCCCTGGACGACAGCATGATCACCGGCGTTGCCTTGAACGCGCTGTTGTTCTTGATTAAAGCGCAGGTCTGATAACCATCCAGACGCGGCATCATGATGTCGACAAAAATGATTCCGGGATGGTTGTCGGCGATCTTCGCCAACGCGTCGAAACCGTCAATCGCCGTGATCACTTCGCAGCCGACATTTTTCAACAATGTTTCGGCGGTGCGACGAATCGTTTTGGAGTCGTCGATCACCATGACCTTCAAGGCGCTGGACTGCTGTTCCATAAGGGGGCTCTACCGTCGCCTTTGCGAATCAAATTGTCCGTTTTGTGATGACTGATGGCCGGAAACCCTTGATGTTCAAGGGCCAGCACGGCATGGGAGCCTTTTTAGCACAGTCTCCAGATGCAATCTATCGACGGGTTTTTCCTTGACCGAAAACCCGCTCGGAGCCACTCTGGCGGCACTTTTTCAATACCGATCCGGTAGCCAATTTTCGAGGAAAATCCAATGAGCGTTCGCGTCGGGATTGTCATGGACCCTATCGCCAGCATCTCCTATAAAAAGGATAGCTCGCTGGCCATGCTGCTGGCCGCGCAGAAGCGCGGCTGGGAGCTGTTCTATATGGAGCAGCGCGACCTGTATCAGGCCGAAGGTCAGGCGCGGGCGCGGATGCGCCCACTGAAAGTCTTCGCCAACCCGGAAAAATGGTTCGAACTGGACGCCGAGCAGGACAACCTGCTGAGCGATCTGAACGTGATCCTGATGCGCAAGGATCCACCCTTCGACATGGAGTTCGTCTACTCCACTTATCTGCTCGAACAAGCCGAAACCGCGGGCGTGCTGGTGGTGAACAAGCCGCAGAGCCTGCGCGACTGCAATGAAAAGCTGTTCGCCACGCTGTTCCCGCAGTGCACGCCACCGACCGTGGTCAGCCGCCGCGCGGATGTGTTGCGTGAATTCGCCGCCAAACACGGCGATGTGATCCTCAAGCCGCTGGACGGCATGGGTGGCACCTCGATCTTCCGCCACCGTGCAGGCGATCCGAACCTCTCGGTGATTCTGGAAACCCTGACCGCTCTCGGCGGCCAGCAGATCATGGGTCAGGCTTACCTGCCAGCCATCAAGGACGGCGACAAACGCATTCTGATGATCGACGGCGAGCCGGTGGATTACTGCCTGGCGCGGATTCCGGCGCAGGGCGAAACCCGTGGCAACCTCGCGGCCGGTGGCCGTGGTGAAGCGCGGCCGCTGACCGACAAGGATCGCTGGATCGCCGCTCAGGTCGGCCCGACCTTGCGCGAGAAAGGCCTGCTGTTCGTCGGCCTGGACGTGATCGGCGAGCACCTGACAGAGATCAACGTCACCAGCCCGACCTGCATCCGTGAAATCGATAACGCGTTTGGCACCGACATTGGTGGCCTGTTGATGGATGCCATCGATCAGAAGCTTCAAGCTCGTTGAGATAGAACAACCAAGATGCGACCAACATTGCGTTATCATGCCCCGCCTCTGAAAAACGCGATGTTGGTTTCCTTGTCATGACCCTCCCGTCCGATCTGCCCACTGAACTCGCCCATCGCGGCGTGCGCCCGGCCGATCGCCTCGGATTTACCCTGTTTCTCGCGGCGCTGATTCATTTGGCGCTGCTGCTTGGCGTCGGCTTCACGATGGTCGAGCCCAAGCAGATCAGCAAAACCCTGGAAATCACCCTCGCCACCTTCAAGAGCGAAAAGAAGCCCGAGAAAGCTGACTTTCTGGCGCAGGAACATCAGGAAGGCAGCGGCACCCTCGACAAGAAGGCGATCCCCAAGACCACCGAAGTCGCGCCGTTCCAGGACAATCAGGTCAAAAAAGTCACCCCGCCACCGGCCGCCAAACCGCAAGTACAGGAAGCCGCGCCGAAGGCTGCCGTGACCACGGTCGCGCCAAAGCCGAAAAAAGCGCCAACCAAGAAAGAAGAACCCAAAACCAAAGTCAAACCGACCGTCGACGCGCCGGAGTTCGACAGCTCCCAGTTGTCCAGCGACATCGCCAGCCTCGAAGCGGAACTGGCCAAGGAACAACAACTCTACGCCAAACGCCCGCGCATCCACCGTTTGAGCGCCGCATCGACCATGCGCGACAAGGGCGCCTGGTACAAAGACGACTGGCGCAAGAAGGTCGAGCGCATCGGCAACCTCAATTACCCCGACGAAGCGCGGCGCAAACAGATCTACGGTAATTTGCGCCTGTTGGTCTCGATCAACCGCGACGGTTCGCTGTATGAAGTGCTGGTGCTGGAATCGTCCGGCCATCCGCTGCTGGATCAGGCGGCACAGCGCATCGTCCGGCTGGCGGCGCCGTTTGCACCGTTTACCGGCGATCTGTCGGATATCGACCGACTGGAAATCATCCGCACCTGGAAATTCGCCCGGGGTGACAAACTCTCGAGCAACTGAACACACCGCAAATCCCCTGTGGGAACTGTGTTGCTGCCAGCATCCCCAGCTTGTCAGTTCACCCCTTGAACGCCACACTAGCGCACATGAAAAACGTCAGCCCCAGCTACCTCAAGCACCAATTCCTGATCGCCATGCCGCACATGGCCGACCCGAACTTTGCCCACACCTTGACCTACATCGTCGAGCACACGGCCAATGGCGCCATGGGCATCGTGGTCAACAGGCCGCAAGAGCTGAATCTGGCAGACATCCTTGAGCAATTGCGCCCGGAAATCGACCCGCCCGGCCTCTGCCAGCATGTGCCGATCTTCATCGGCGGCCCGGTGCAGACCGATCGTGGTTTCGTTCTGCACCCGGCGGGCAAGACGTTCCAGGCCACCGCCCAGCTCGACGGCGACCTGGCCCTGTCCACCTCGCAGGACGTGCTGTTCGCCATTGCTGACGGCGTGGGCCCGGCGAAAAGCCTGATCGCCCTCGGCTACGCCGGTTGGGAAGCCGGGCAGCTGGAGGCCGAAATGGCCGACAACGCCTGGCTGAACTGCCCGTACAATGCCGACATCCTGTTCAACACCACCAGCGAATTACGCCTTGAAGCGGCGGCCAGGCACTTGGGGATCAACCTCAACCTGCTGACCAGCCAGGCAGGTCACGCCTGATGGCCCTGCGCTTGATTCTCGGCTTTGACTACGGCACCAAACAGATCGGCGTTGCCGTCGGCCAGGTGATCACCGGCCAGGCCCGCGAACTCTGCACCTTGAAAGCGCAGAACGGCGTGCCCGACTGGAACCAGGTCGAGGCCCTTATAAAGGAATGGAAACCCGACGCCGTGGTGGTCGGTTTGCCGCTGAACATGGACGGCACGCCGAGCGAGATGTGCCTGCGCGCCGAGAAATTCGCCCGCCGCCTCAACGGCCGCTTTAATGTGCCCTTCTATACCCACGACGAACGCCTGACCACGTTCGAGGCCAAGGGCGAGCGTCTGGTACGTGGCGGACAAAAGGGCAGTTACCGCGACAACCCGGTGGACGCCATCGCCGCCGCCCTGCTGTTGCAAGGCTGGCTCGATGAAAACACTGCATTGTTCGAATCCTGACTGCATTTAATTCTGCAAAGCGCTACGGCGCTTTTCTTTTGGCCAAACCCCCAGCCACGTCCGGTAGGACACGGCTCGGGCTGAAGAAGGAGCAACCATGAGCCTGCCCAATCCCGCCGATCTGATCAGTCAGATGGCGACCCGCCTCAAGGCGCACCTTGCACAGCGTGATATCAGCGAACCGCGTTACATCGGCATCCGCACCGGCGGCATCTGGGTCGCGCAGGCTCTGCTCAAGGAACTGGGCAGCGACGCACCACTGGGCACGCTGGATGTCTCCTTCTACCGCGACGACTTCAGCCAGAACGGCCTGCACCCGCAAGTGCGTCCGTCCGCCCTGCCCTTCGAAATCGAAGGCCAGCATCTGGTATTGATCGACGACGTGCTGATGAGCGGACGCACCATCCGCGCCGCCCTGAACGAACTGTTCGACTATGGCCGCCCGGCCAGCGTGACCCTGGTGTGCATGCTCGATCTGGACGCTGGCGAGCTGCCGATCCGCCCGAACGTGGTCGGCGCAACGCTGTCGCTGGCCGCCCACGAGCGCGTAAAGCTGTCCGGCCCCGAGCCGTTGACGCTCGAACTGCAAGACCTGAATCCTTAATCCGCCCTATTGAGAGTCCCCTCGCGATGACGCCTCTAGATACCAAGCGCCCGCTGCAGCTCAATGATCAGGGCCAGCTGCGCCACTTCCTCTCGCTCGATGGCCTGCGCCGCGAGTTGCTGACGGAAATCCTCGACACCGCCGACTCGTTCCTTGAAGTCGGTGCCCGCGCAGTGAAGAAAGTTCCGTTGCTGCGCGGCAAGACCGTGTGCAACGTGTTCTTCGAAAACTCCACCCGCACCCGCACCACCTTCGAAATGGCAGCCCAGCGGCTGTCAGCGGACGTGATCACCCTGAACGTGTCGACGTCGTCGGCCAGTAAAGGTGAAACCCTGCTCGACACCCTGCGCAACCTCGAAGCCATGGCCGCCGACATGTTCGTCGTGCGCCACGGCGACTCCGGCGCCGCGCACTTCATCGCCGAGCATGTCTGCCCGCAAGTGGCGATCATCAACGGCGGCGACGGCCGTCACGCGCACCCGACGCAAGGCATGCTCGACATGCTCACCATCCGTCGGCACAAGGGCGGCTTCGAAAACCTCTCGGTGGCCATCGTCGGCGACATCCTGCACTCGCGGGTGGCGCGTTCGAACATGCTCGCCCTCAAGACCCTCGGCTGCCCGGACATCCGCGTGATCGCGCCCAAAACCCTGCTGCCGATCGGCATCGAGCAGTACGGCGTGAAGGTGTACACCGACATGACTGAAGGCCTTAAGGACGTTGACGTGGTGATCATGCTGCGCCTGCAACGTGAACGCATGTCCGGCGGCCTGCTGCCGAGCGAAGGCGAGTTCTATCGCCTGTTCGGCCTGACCACTGCACGTCTGGCCGGGGCCAAACCCGATTGCATCGTCATGCACCCGGGGCCGATCAACCGTGGGGTGGAGATCGAGTCGGCGGTGGCCGACGGCCCGCACTCGGTGATCCTCAACCAGGTGACCTACGGCATCGCGGTGCGTATGGCTGTGCTGTCGATGGCCATGAGCGGACAGACTGCGCAACGTCAATTCGAGCAGGAGAACGCCCAGTGAAGCTCAGCATTCTCGGCGCCCGCGTCATCGATCCAAGCAGTGGCCTGGATCAAATCACCGATATTCACGTTCAAGCCTGCAAGATCGTCGCCCTGGGCGCGGCGCCGGCCGGTTTCAACGCTGTCGAAACCATCGACGCCACAGGCCTTGTGGCCGCTCCGGGCCTGGTCGACTTGAACGTCGCCCTGCGCGAGCCGGGTTACAGCCGCAAAGGCAGCATCGCCAGCGAAACCCGCGCGGCGGCGGCCGGTGGCGTGACCAGCCTGTGCTGCCCGCCGAAAACCAAACCGGTGCTCGACACCTCTGCCGTGGCCGAGCTGATTCTCGACCGCGCCCGCGAGGCCGGCAACACCAAGGTCTTCCCGATTGGCGCGCTGAGCAAAGGCCTGGACGGCGAACAACTGGCCGAACTGATCGCCCTGCGTGACGCCGGTTGCGTCGCATTCGGCAATGGTCTGGAGAGTTTCCGCAACACCCGTACCCTGTGCCGGGCGCTGGAGTACGCCGCCACCTTCGACCTGACGGTGATCTTCAACTCGCAGGATCACGATCTGGCAGACGGGGGGCTGGCCCACGAAGGCCCAACCGCCAGCTTCCTTGGCCTGCCGGGCATTCCGGAAACCGCTGAAACCGTGGCCTTGGCCCGGGACCTGCTGCTGGTCGAGCAAACCGGGGTGCGCGCGCACTTCAGCCAGTTGACCAGCGCTCGCGGCGTCGCGCTGATCGCTCAGGCGCAGGCCCGTGGTTTGAAAGTGACGGCAGACGTGGCGTTGTATCAGCTGATTCTGACCGACGAAGCGCTGATCGACTTCAGCAGCCTCTATCACGTCCAGCCGCCGCTGCGCACCCGCGCCGACCGCGATGGCCTGCGTGAAGCCGTGAAGTCGGGTGTGGTGTCGGCGATTTCCAGCCATCACCAGCCCCACGAGCGTGACGCCAAACTGGCACCGTTCGGCGCGACCGAGCCGGGCATCAGCAGTGTTGAATTGCTGCTGCCTCTGGCGATGACGCTGGTTGAGGATGGCTTGCTCGATCTACCGACCCTGCTGGCACGCTTGAGCGCAGGCCCAGCGCAGGCGCTGCGCCTGCCAGCGGGCAAACTGGCGGTCGGCGGTGCGGCGGATATCGTGCTGTTCGATCCGAAAGCCTCGACCGTGGCCGGCGAAGGCTGGCTGTCGAAGGGCGAGAACTGCCCGTTCCTCGGTCACAGCTTGCCGGGTGTGGTTCGCTATACCTTGGTGGACGGACGGATCAGCCACCAGGCTTGATACCGGGCTGGCTCCCACACTGGATTGGTGTCGATCACAAATCCAGTGTGGGAGCGGTCTTGCTCGCGAAGGCTTACTGGAAGGCGCCGCGATTTTCGGCGTTACGCAGCGACACCTGATCATTGAGCGTCCAGAAGTCATACAGCACACCCACAAAGAACAACCCACCGGTCAGCAGGTACAGCAAGCCGCTGATCCACTTGCCCTGGTACATCCGGTGCACACCGAGCACGCCAAGGAACGTCAGCAGAATCCACGCCACGTTGTATTCGATCGGTCCTGCGGCAAATCGCAGATCCGCTTCGCGGTCCATCGCCGGGATCAGAAACACGTCGATCAGCCAACCGATCCCTAACAAACCGAAGGTGAAAAACCAGATCGTCCCGGTCACCGGTTTGCCGTAATAAAAGCGGTGAGCGCCGGTAAAACCGAAAATCCACAGCAGGTAGCCGATCACTTTGCTGTGGGTGTCTTTTTCCTTCACACGGGGTAACCGATAGCTGTTCATGAAGACCTCGTTGCACACGATAGATAAATATTCTTGAATTCTTTGTGACTTTTTTACAGGTGGCCGACGTATGGCAAATGTTAAGGTGACGTCCGTCAAACCCTTATAACACTGGACCTCTGTCAGACAATCGCGTCAATTTGCAGCTTATTTGGTTCCGTTGCCTCCCGATTGAATCGACCAACGGCCTCGGTAGGGACAAAAAAGCTGTTATAAAGTTGCGCGCTATCACCTAAGAGCCACGCCTAATGCGACCATTTTTCAAGACATGGCTAACTATTTGCCTATTAATGCCACTGGCCGCCCACGCCACCAATCGTGAGCAACGTCTTCCCAACGTTAACGGCTTTACCCCTAAATCCCATGCTTCTGCGCCATCGAGCAAAAGCAAACAGGTCAAACACACCGTCCTGAGCAGCAATGGCCACAGCAAGCTGCTTCCGCAGATGGCGAACAAAACCAGCAGCAACGTCCTCAGCCGTGCGGTGAACGTCCTCGGTACGCCTTACCGTTGGGGCGGCAGCAGCCCCAGTAAAGGCTTCGATTGCAGCGGCCTGGTGAAATACGCGTTCAACGACGCTACGTTCGACCTGCCACGCACCTCCAATGCCATGGCCAGCGGCCACGGCGTAAAAGTCGAGCGCAAGGATCTGAAGCCGGGCGATCTGATCTTCTTCAACATCAAGAGCCGTCGGGTCAATCACGTTGCAATCTACCTGGGCAACGACCGCTTCATCCACGCACCACGTCGTGGCAAAGCGGTGAGCATCGACACACTGAACAAACCGTACTGGCAGAAGCATTACGTCGTGGCCAAACGCGTATTGCCCAACGAGTCGAAGCAGATGCGCGTGGTTCAGCGCTGAGCTGACTGATCCAGAATCTGTTCAAGCAGTACTGGCCCCTTCGCGAGCAAGCCCGCTCCCACATTGGATCTGTGTCGTTCACAAATCAAAGGTGGGAGCGGGCTTGCTCGCGAAGGGTGCAATGGAAGCGACACAAGCGCCCGCTCAGAAATTATCCGGCGTACGCGCCTTATCCCGCGCATGCTCGCGACTGATCAAGCCTTTGGTCACCAGATCCTTCAGGCACATGTCCAGTGTCTGCATCCCCAACGACCCGCCGGTCTGAATCGCCGAATACATCTGCGCCACCTTGTCCTCGCGGATCAGGTTACGGATCGCCGACGTGCCCAGCATGATTTCGTGCGCCGCCACCCGTCCGCCGCCAACCTTCTTGATCAGCGTCTGCGAGACGACTGCCAGCAACGACTCTGACAGCATTGAACGCACCATCGATTTCTCGTCACCGGGAAACACGTCCACCACCCGATCGATGGTCTTGGCCGCCGAAGTGGTGTGCAGCGTGCCGAACACCAGATGCCCGGTTTCAGCCGCGGTCAGCGCCAGGCGAATGGTTTCCAGGTCGCGCATCTCGCCCACCAGGATCACATCCGGGTCTTCCCGCAACGCTGAACGCAACGCGGTGGCGAAACTGCGGGTATCGCGGTGGACTTCACGCTGATTGATCAGACATTTGCGCGATTCGTGAACGAATTCGATGGGATCTTCGATGGTCAGGATGTGGTGATGGCGATGGGTGTTGAGGTAATCGATCATCGCCGCCAGCGTGGTCGACTTGCCGGAACCGGTCGGCCCGGTGACCAGCACCAGCCCGCGTGGCGCATCGGTGATCTTGCGAAAGACATCGCCCATGGCGAGGTCTTCCATGCTCAACACTTTCGAGGGAATGGTGCGAAACACCGCCCCGGCGCCACGGTTCTGGTTGAACGCATTGACCCGAAAGCGCGCCACGCCAGGGACTTCGAAGGAGAAATCCGTTTCCAGGTGTTTCTCGAAGTCGACCCGCTGGGTGTCGTTCATGATGTCGTAGATCAATTCGTGCACTTGCTTGTGATCCAGCGCGGGCAGATTGATCCGTCGCACATCGCCATCGACGCGGATCATCGGCGGCAGACCGGCCGACAGGTGCAGGTCGGACGCGCCCTGTTTGGCGCTGAAGGCCAGCAGTTCAGTGATATCCATAGCGCTCCTCAATTCCAGTAGAATGCCGCGAACCTTCAGACCGCTGGCGCCTCTTGATGTCCACGATAGCAGACAACATCCAACTGGTTGGTTCGCGCATCCAGGCAGCGGTAAAAGCTGCAAAGCGCGATGAAAACAGCGTCCAACTGCTGGCGGTAAGCAAAACCAAACCCGCCCAGGCCCTGCGCGAAGGGCATGCCGCCGGCTTGCGTGACTTTGGCGAGAACTACCTGCAGGAAGCCTTGGGCAAACAGCTCGAACTGGCCGACCTGCCCTTGATCTGGCACTTCATCGGCCCCATTCAATCGAACAAGACTCGCGCCATCGCCGAGCATTTCGACTGGGTGCACTCCGTGGATCGCCTGAAAATCGCCCAACGCCTGTCCGAGCAGCGCCCGGCCGACCTGCCGCCGCTGAACATCTGCATTCAGGTCAACGTCAGCGGTGAAGCCAGCAAGTCCGGCTGCACCCCGGCCGACCTGCCGGCACTGGCCTTGGCCATCAGCGCCCTGCCGCGCCTGAAGCTGCGCGGACTGATGGCCATTCCCGAGCCAACCGAAGAGCGCGCCGAACAGGACGCCGCTTTTGCCGCCGTGCAACGTTTGCAGGAAAGCCTGAATCTGCCGCTCGACACACTTTCGATGGGCATGAGCCACGATCTTGAGTCGGCTATCGCCCAAGGCGCCACCTGGGTTCGTATCGGTACGGCCCTGTTTGGCGCCCGAGATTATTCCCAATCCTGAACATTTCCAGATAAGGACCTGACATGAGCAACACACGCATTGCCTTTATCGGTGCCGGCAACATGGCCGCCAGCCTCATCGGCGGCCTGCGGGCCAAGGGTCTGGAAGCCACGCACATCCGCGCCAGCGATCCGGGTGAAGAAACCCGCGCCAAGGTCAGCGCCGCGCATGGCATCGAAACATTTGCCGACAACGCCCAAGCCATCGACGGCGTCGACGTCGTCGTTCTCGCGGTCAAGCCTCAGGCAATGAAAGCCGTGTGCGAAGCCATCCGCCCGAGCCTGAAACCCAATCAACTGGTGGTTTCGATTGCCGCTGGCATCACCTGCGCCAGCATGACCGCCTGGCTCGGCGAACAGCCGATTGTGCGCTGCATGCCGAACACCCCGGCGCTGTTGCGTCAGGGCGTCAGCGGTTTGTACGCCACCGACGCAGTGACCGCCGAGCAGCGTCAGCAAGCCGAAGAGCTACTGTCCGCCGTCGGCATGGCGCTGTGGCTGAACGAAGAACAACAACTGGATGCGGTCACTGCGGTGTCCGGTTCCGGCCCGGCGTATTTCTTCCTGCTGATCGAAGCGATGACCGCTGCTGGCGTCAAACTCGGCCTGCCAAAAGAAACCGCTGAACAACTGACCCTGCAAACCGCCCTCGGCGCCGCGCACATGGCCGCTTCCAGCGACGTTGATGCCGCCGAACTGCGCCGCCGCGTGACGTCGCCGGCCGGCACCACAGAAGCTGCAATCAAATCGTTCCAGGCCGGTGGTTTCGAAGCCCTGGTTGAAAAAGCACTCGGCGCCGCCGCGCACCGCTCGGCCGAAATGGCCGAACAACTGGGCAAATAAGGAGCCTTACATGATTGGATTGAACACCGCAGCGGTTTACGTGCTGCAAACCCTCGGCAGCCTGTACCTGCTGATCGTACTGCTGCGCTTCGTCCTGCAACTGGTGCGGGCGAATTTCTACAACCCGCTGTGCCAGTTCGTGGTCAAGGCCACCCAGCCATTGCTCAAGCCTCTGCGCCGAATCATCCCGAGCGTGTTCGGTCTCGACATGTCGTCGCTGGTGCTGGCGATTCTGGTGCAACTGGCGCTGATGGCGCTGACCCTGCTGCTGACTTACGGCACCACCGGCAACCCGCTGCAACTGTTCATTTGGTCGATCATTGGCGTGACCGCGCTGTTTCTGAAGATCTTCTTCTTCGCCCTGATCATCAGCGTGATCCTGTCGTGGGTCGCTCCGGGCAGCCACAACCCCGGTGCCGAACTGGTCAATCAGATCTGCGAACCGGCCCTGGCGCCGTTCCGTCGCCTCCTGCCAAGCATGGGTGGCCTGGACCTGTCGCCGATCTTCGCCTTCCTCGCGTTGAAACTGATCGACATGCTGGTGATCAACAACCTCGCGGCGATGACGATGATGCCGGAAATCCTGCGCCTGCTGATGTGAGCTGGTTTCGCTGGGACGGGGACGACCTGATCCTCGAATGTCATCTTCAACCGGCGGCCCGTAGCGATGATTTCGCCGGGCTGCATGGTGATCGTTTGAAGATCCGCCTGACCGCGCCGCCGGTCGAGGGCAAGGCCAATGCCTACCTGATGGGTTTTCTGGCCAAGGCGTTCGGGGTGTCCAAGAGCCAGGTCAGTTTGCTCAGTGGTGAGCTGAATCGGCAGAAGCGGGTGAAGATCTGCTCGCCGAAGAAGTTGCCGGATTTGCCGGGGCTCTGCCGCCCCTGATCGTTGCTTGCCGCTAACCCCAGCGGTCTTTAGACTTACGCCTCATTTCAACGAGAGCAGGGTCGATGCCAACTGCCTTCCCCCCCGATTCTGTTGGTCTGGTGACGCCGCACACGGCGCACTTCAGCGAACCTCTGGCTTTGGCCTGTGGCCGTTCGCTGGCGGCCTATGACCTGATCTACGAAACCTACGGCACGCTGAACGCGCAGGCGAGCAACGCTGTACTGATCTGCCATGCCTTGTCCGGCCATCATCATGCTGCCGGCTATCACAGCCCAGACGACCGCAAGCCCGGCTGGTGGGACAGCTGCATCGGCCCCGGCAAACCGATCGACACCCACAAGTTCTTCGTGGTCAGCCTGAACAACCTCGGCGGCTGCAACGGCTCCACCGGCCCGAGCAGCCTCAACCCGGAAACCGGCAAGCCATTTGGCGCCGATTTCCCGGTGCTGACCGTCGAAGACTGGGTACACAGCCAGGCGCGTCTGGCCGACCTGCTGGGCATCGGCCAATGGGCAGCGGTGATCGGCGGTAGCCTGGGCGGCATGCAAGCGCTGCAATGGACCATCACCTACCCCGATCGCGTACGCCATTGCCTGGCCATCGCTTCGGCCCCCAAGCTGTCGGCGCAAAACATCGCCTTCAACGAAGTGGCGCGCCAGGCGATCCTCACCGACCCGGAATTTCACGGCGGTTCGTTCCAGGAAGCGGGTGTGATCCCCAAGCGCGGGCTGATGCTGGCGCGGATGGTCGGGCACATCACCTACCTGTCCGACGACTCCATGGGCGAGAAATTCGGCCGCGGCCTGAAGAGCGAGAAGCTCAACTACGACTTCCACAGTGTCGAGTTCCAGGTCGAAAGCTATTTACGCTATCAGGGCGAAGAGTTCTCCGGACGTTTCGACGCCAACACCTATCTGCTGATGACCAAGGCGCTGGACTACTTCGATCCGGCGGCGAACTTCGACGATAACCTGGCGAAAACCTTCGAGAACGCCACGGCCAAGTTCTGCGTGATGTCGTTCACCACCGACTGGCGCTTCTCCCCGGCCCGTTCGCGGGAACTGGTGGATGCCCTGATGGCGGCGCGCAAAGACGTCAGCTACCTGGAAATCGACGCGCCACAGGGCCACGACGCCTTCCTGATTCCGATCCCCCGCTACTTGCAGGCGTTCGGCAATTACATGAACCGAATCACGCTGTGAGAAAGCCATGAGAGCTGATCTGGAAATCATCCAGGAATGGATCCCCGCTGGCAGCCGCGTCCTCGACCTCGGGTGCGGTAACGGCGAGTTGCTGAGTTGGCTGCGCGACCATAAACAGGTCACCGGTTATGGCCTGGAAAACGACGCCAACAACATCGCCGAGTGTGTGGCCAAAGGCGTCAACGTCATCGAGCAGGATCTGGACAAGGGGCTGGGCAACTTCGCCAGCAACAGCTTCGACATCGTGGTGATGACCCAGGCCCTGCAGGCGGTGCATTACCCGGACAAGATCCTCGACGAAATGCTGCGTGTCGGTCGTCAGTGCATCATTACGTTCCCGAACTTCGGCCACTGGCGCTGCCGCTGGTACCTGGCGAGCAAGGGCCGCATGCCGGTTTCCGAGTTTCTGCCTTATACCTGGTACAACACGCCGAACATCCACTTCTGCACCTTTGAAGACTTTGAAGAACTTTGTCGCGAACGTGACGCGAAGGTCATTGATCGGCTTGCCGTAGATCAACAGCACCGCCACGGGTGGGCCAGTAAGATATGGCCTAATCTGTTAGGTGAAATTGGTATCTACCGCGTCAGCAGCCCCGTGCTGGCTGACCACAAGGTCGCGGTCTGAGCCACGACAATCCGAGGAGAACGATCATGGGCCGTTTAGCGCTGTTGTTATTCACTGCCTGCCTGAGCGCCACCGCGATGGCTGCCGATGCCATCAAGAGTGAGCGCAAGGAAGTGTTCGGTGATGTCACCGTGCATTACAACACCTTCAACTCCACCTTCCTGACGCCCGACATCGCCAAGGCTGCCGAACTGATCCGCAGCAAGAACCAGGGCGTGATCAATGTCTCGGTGATCAAGGACGGCAAACCACTGAGCGCCAGCGTCACCGGCACGGTCAAAGACCTGACCAGCCAGAGCGTGCCGCTGAATTTCAAGCAAGTCACCGAACAGGGCGCGATCTACTACATCGCCCAATACCCGGTACCTCAGCAGGAAACCCGCACCTTTGAAATCAAGGTGCAGACCGGTGACAAGATCGACACCATCAATTTCAACCAAGAACTTTTTCCCGGCGAATGATGAACCTCAAGCAACTCGTACTGGCCAGCCATAACGCCGGCAAACTCAAGGAACTCCAGGCCATGCTCGGCGAATCGGTGCAACTGCGCTCGATCGGCGAGTGGAGCACGGTTGAGCCGGAGGAAACCGGCCTGTCGTTCGTCGAGAACGCGATCCTCAAGGCGCGCAATGCTGCACGCATTTCCGGCCTGCCGGCGCTGGCCGACGATTCCGGTCTGGCGGTGGATTTCCTCGGCGGTGCGCCGGGCATCTACTCGGCGCGCTATGCCGACGGCAAGGGCGATGCGGCGAACAACGCCAAATTGCTCGACGCCCTCAAAGACGTACCTGAAGCCGAACGCGGCGCGCAATTCGTCTGCGTCCTGGCGCTCGTGCGTCACGCCGATGATCCGTTGCCGATCCTCTGCGAAGGGCTGTGGCACGGGCGCATGCTGACCGCCGCCAGCGGCGAGCACGGTTTCGGCTACGACCCGCTGTTCTGGGTGCCGGAGCGCGATTGCTCAAGCGCCGAACTGACCCCTGCCGACAAGAACCAGATCAGCCACCGCGCCCGTGCAATGGATCTGCTGCGCCAGCGTCTGGGCCTGAAATGACCGACACCCCCTCTGCGTCGTCGCTGATCATCGGCGGCGGCGCCTCTTCGCCTCGGGCACCGCTACCCACGCTGCCGCCCTTGGCGCTGTACATCCACATTCCGTGGTGTGTGCGCAAATGCCCGTATTGCGATTTCAACTCGCACACCGCCAGCCCAGTGCTGCCGGAGCAGGAATACGTCGACGCGTTGCTGGCCGATCTCGATGAGGATCTGCACGCCGTTTACGGTCGTGAGTTGAGTTCGATTTTCTTCGGTGGTGGCACTCCCAGCCTGTTCAGTGCCGACGCCCTCGGCCGTTTGCTGGAAGGCGTCGAGCAGCGCATTGCGTTCGCCGCCGACATCGAAATCACTCTGGAAGCCAATCCCGGGACGTTCGAGCAAGAGAAGTTCGTTGCGTATCGCAAGCTGGGGATCAATCGCCTGTCGATCGGCATTCAGAGCTTCCAGCAGGAAAAACTCAAGGCCTTGGGCCGCATCCACAACGGCGATGAAGCCGTGCGCGCGGCAGGCATGGCGCGGCAGGCGGGTTTCGATAACTTCAACCTCGACTTGATGCACGGCTTGCCGGATCAGTCGCTGGACGATGCCTTGAGCGATCTGCGCCAGGCCATTGAACTCAAGCCCACGCACATTTCCTGGTATCAACTGACGCTGGAACCGAACACGGTGTTCTGGAACCAGCCGCCTGTGCTGCCGGAAGACGACACGCTGTGGGACATTCAAGAAGCCGGGCAAGCGCTGCTGGCCGAACACGGTTACGCGCAATACGAAGTCTCGGCCTATGCCCTGCCCGGTCGCCCGGCGCGGCACAACCTCAATTACTGGAGTTTCGGTGACTTCATCGGCATCGGCGCCGGCGCCCACGGCAAACTCAGCCACCCGGACGGGCGCATCGTGCGCACCTGGAAGACGCGCCTGCCGAAGGACTACCTCAACCCGGCGAAAAATTTTCAGGCTGGCGAAAAGGCACTGACCAATGATGAAATGCCGTTCGAATTTCTGATGAACGCTCTGCGCCTCACTGCGGGTGTGGAATCGCGCCTGTACCCGCAGCGCACGGGGCTGTCGCTGGAAAGCCTCGCCGAAGGCCGGGCGGCGGCAGAACAAAGCGGTCTGTTGCAGGTCGAACCGTCACGCCTGGCGGCCACCGAGCGCGGACAACTGTTTCTAAACGATTTGCTGCAACAATTTCTGAACTGACTTCAGCCCAAAGGGAAAACGCATGGATTTGATACTCGACCTGCTCGCCACCGTCTCCCGCTGGAGCCGCAGCAACCTCTCGGAAATCGCCCTGGCCCTGGTGGGTTGCCTGCTGGTGCTGTTCGGCGCCGACTTCAAAGGCTGGGTCGAACAACGCCTGGGCAGCATCGCCGGCGCCCTGCGCGTACCGCTGATGGCCCTGCTGTGCATGATCGGCAGCGGTGCCGCGTTGATCTACGCCACGCCATGGGTGATCAAGGGCTTGAGCCAGTTCAACAACTACAGCCTGGCACCAGTGCTGTTGGTGGTGCTGGTACTGATCGGCGTAGTCGCCGACCGCCGCTGATTTTCAACACACACAAAACAACTGTGGGAGCGGGCTTGCTCGCGAAGACGTTAGATCAATCGACATTGATATCGACTGTTACGGCGCCTTCGCGAGCAAGCCCGCTCCCACATTGGGTATTGCGTGATGGTTAAGCGAGTTTTTCGAACTTCAGGTCCCACACGCCATGGCCAAGACGTTCGCCGCGGCGTTCGAACTTGGTGATCGGGCGTTCGGCCGGGCGTGGCACGCACTTGCCGTCTTCAGCGAGGTTGCGATAGCCCGGGGCGACGTTCATCACTTCCAGCATGTATTCGGCGTACGGTTCCCAGTCGGTGGCCATGTGCAGAATGCCGCCAACCTTCAACTTGCTGCGTACCAGTTCAGCGAACGACGCCTGAACGATACGACGCTTGTGGTGACGGCTCTTGTGCCACGGGTCCGGGAAAAACAGCATCAGGCGATCAAGGCTGTTGTCGGCGATGCAGCGGTTGAGCACTTCGATCGCGTCGCAATCGTAGACCCGCAGGTTGGTCAGGCCCTGGGTCAGCACGCCATTGAGCAGCGCGCCGACACCCGGACGGTGAACTTCAACGCCGATGAAATCCTGCTCCGGTGCAGCCGCCGCCATTTCCAGCAGCGAGTGGCCCATGCCGAAACCGATCTCCAGCGAGCGCGGTGCCGAACGGCCGAACACTTGATCGTAATCCACCGGCGCGTCGGCCAGCGGCAGCACGTAAAGCGGCGCGCCCTGATCCAGACCGCGTTGCTGGCCTTCGGTCATGCGCCCGGCGCGCATCACGAAGCTCTTGATGCGGCGGTGTTGGCGCTCGTCGCCTTCTTCCGTCTGGATAGGCGTGTCGTTCGATTCAGTCATCAATGGCTCTTACTTGATCAGACCATCCAGCGGCGAAGAGGCGCTGGCATAGAGTTTTTTCGGCATACGGCCAGCGAGGTAGGCCAGACGGCCTGCAACGATGGCGTGTTTCATGGCTTGGGCCATCATCACCGGCTGCTGGGCGTGGGCGATGGCCGAGTTCATCAGTACGGCGTCGCAGCCCAGCTCCATGGCGATAGTGGCGTCGGAAGCGGTACCGACACCGGCATCGACCAACACAGGGATTTTCGCTTCTTCGAGGATGATCTGCAGGTTGTAAGGGTTGCAGATCCCCAGACCGGAACCAATCAGACCGGCCAGCGGCATGACCGCGATGCAGCCGATTTCCGCCAGTTGGCGGGCGATGATCGGGTCATCGCTGGTGTACACCATCACGTCGAAGCCTTCCTTGACCAGCGTTTCGGCGGCCTTGAGGGTTTCGATCACATTGGGGAACAGCGTCTTCTGGTCGGCCAGCACTTCCAGCTTCACCAGATTGTGGCCATCGAGCAGCTCGCGGGCCAGGCGGCAAGTACGCACGGCTTCTATCGCGTCGTAGCAACCGGCGGTGTTCGGCAGGAAGGTGTAGCGATCCGGCGACAGCACGTCGAGCAGGTTCGGCTCGCCTTCGATCTGACCCAGGTTGGTGCGGCGCACGGCGAAGGTAACGATCTCGGCACCCGAGGCTTCGATGGCCTGACGGGTTTCTTCCATGTCACGGTACTTGCCGGTACCGACCAGCAAACGCGACTGGTAAGTACGACCGGCCAGCACAAAAGGCTTGTCGCTGCGAACGATGCTCATGGGGAATCCTCTTTAGGGGTGAGGGTCTTGCAGAATTCTGTGCCCTTGCGGACCGGGCGATCAGCCGCCGCCGATAGCGTGCACCACTTCGACGTTATCGCCGTCGTTGAGTGTGGTGTCGGCATGCTGGCTGCGCGGGACGATATCCAGATTGAGTTCGACTGCCACTCGACGCCCGGTCAGTTCCAGACGAGTGATCAGGGCCGCAACGGTCTCGCCGTCGGGCAGTTCAAGGGATTCGCCGTTCAACTGAATGCGCATGCGTAACGCCGCCATCATTTTTAGGGGCTGGCATTCTAGCCCGATCATGACCTAAAGGTCAGCACCAAGCGTCAAGCGGTTGGTTGCAAGCGCCAGGCGGCGAGGCCCAGGCATACCCAACCGACCAGGAACGCCAGGCCACCAAATGGGGTGATGATGCCGAGCTTGCTGATGCCGGTGGTGGTCAGCACGTACAGACTGCCGGAGAACAACACGATACCGACAGCGAACGAAACGCCAGCCCAGGTCACCAGCCGCCCCTGAATCTGCGTGGCCAGCAGCGCCACACCAAACAGCGCCAAGGTGTGCAGCAGTTGATAGGTCACGCCCGTGTGGAAAATCGCAAGGTACTCGGGCGTCAGGCGGCTTTTCAGGCCATGAGCGGCGAACGCGCCCAAGGCTACGCCAGTAAAACCAAAGAAAGCGGCCAGCATCAGAAAGCCACGCAACATTGGGAACTCCATTCAGACTCGATCGGCAGGGTCTGTATAATGGCCCGCTCCACCGGTTCGGCCAAGCCATCTCTATGCTGCGTTCTATTTTCCGTCGTCTCACGAAGGCCCTGCTCTGGTTCGCCAGCGGCAGCGTCTTGCTGGTGCTGGTGTTTCGTTTCGTACCGCCGCCGGGTACGGCATTGATGGTCGAACGCAAGATTGAATCGTGGGTCGATGGTGAGCCGATTGACCTGCAGCGCACGTGGAAGCCGTGGAACGAAATCTCCGACGATCTCAAAGTGGCAGTCATGGCCGGTGAGGATCAGAAATTTCCCGAGCATTGGGGTTTTGACTTTGGCGCCATTCAGGCAGCGCTGGCCCATAACGAACTCGGCGGCTCGATCCGTGGCGCAAGTACCTTGAGCCAGCAAGTCTCGAAAAACCTGTTTCTGTGGTCCGGCCGCAGCTATCTGCGTAAAGGCCTGGAAGCGTGGTTTACCGCGCTGATCGAGGTGTTCTGGCCCAAGCAGCGAATTCTTGAGGTGTATCTGAACAGCGCCGAGTGGGATGACGGGGTGTTTGGAGCCGAAGCGGCGGCCCGGCATCACTTTGGTGTGAGCGCCAAGTCGCTGTCCCGCCAGCAGGCGAGTTATCTGGCAGCCGTATTGCCGAACCCACGGGTTTGGAGCGCAAGCCATCCGACCGCGTATGTCTCGCGGCGAGCGGGATGGATTCGCCAGCAGATGAGGCAACTGGGCGGGACGAGCTATCTGCTCGGGCTCAATGATTCGCGTCGGGCGCCTTGGTCCGAATGACAAAACGTCGTCTTAGCGCCCTGAAGGCCCCTGTGGGAGCCAGGCTTGCCCGCGAAGGCGTGGAGTCAGACAACATCTATGTTCAATGATCTACCGCTTTCGCTCCCACATTTGGTTTTGCACTGAACCATAAAAAACGCCCCGATCATTACTGATCGGGGCGTTTTTTATTGCCTGTAGGGCGGTTACGCGGCAATCGACAACTTGAGCTTGTTCATCGCACTCTTTTCGAGCTGACGGATACGCTCGGCCGACACATTGTACTTCTGCGCCAGGTCGTGCAGCGTGGCCTTCTCTTCTGCCAGCCAGCGCTGGTAGAGGATGTCACGGCTACGCTCGTCCAGCACTTCCAGTGCTTCGTGCAGGTTGTGGTTGGAGTTGTCACTCCAGTCGGCATCTTCCAGTTGACGCGCCGGGTCGTACCGGTGGTCTTCCAGATAGTTGGCTGGCGACTGGAAGGCGCTGTCATCGTCGGCTTCGGCAGCCGGGTCGAAGGCCATGTCATGGCCGGTCAGGCGACTTTCCATCTCTCGCACTTCCCGCGGCTCGACGCCGAGGCTTTCCGCCACACGGTGGACTTCCTCGTTGTTCAGCCACGCCAGACGTTTCTTCTGGCTGCGCAGGTTGAAGAACAGTTTGCGCTGGGCCTTGGTGGTCGCGACTTTCACAATGCGCCAGTTGCGCAGGATGAACTCGTGAATTTCCGCCTTGATCCAGTGCACAGCGAACGACACCAGGCGCACACCCATTTCCGGGTTGAAACGTTTTACGGCCTTCATCAGGCCGACGTTACCTTCCTGGATCAGGTCAGCCTGAGCCAGACCGTAGCCGGAATAGCTACGGGCAATGTGTACGACAAAACGCAGGTGGGCGAGCACCATCTGCCGAGCCGCCCCCAAATCCTGCTCATAGTAGAGACTCTCGGCCAGTTCACGCTCCTGCTCCGGCGTCAGCAATGGAATGCTGTTGACGGTGTGCACATAGGCTTCCAGGTTCGCACCCGGAACCAACGCGTACGCAGGTTGCAAAGAATTGGTCATACGAAAAAACCTCCGGCTTACATACTTGTGCCTTTCAGCACTGCGAAAAATTGACCGGGAACTCAGGTACAAGTTCCCAAAAAAACCGTAAGGCCAATCACGCGCAAAAAGATTCTACTTCGGCGCCAGCTCCCTGAGATGGCGTGCTACTGCAATCCATGCACCGATATAACCCAACAGCACCGCGCCAAGCAAGAGCGACAGACCGTCGGCAACTGGCACTCCGGCCAGTGCGAAATCACTGCCGTACAAGCCGGCCAGTCCAACCACCGCATCGTTCAGCCAGTTCAGGCCGAACGCCAATACTCCCCAGGACAACAGCCCCGCACCGAAGCCATACAGCGCGCCCATATAAAGGAAAGGACGGCGCACATAGCTGTCAGTGCCGCCGACGAGTTTAATCACTTCTATCTCGGTGCGGCGGTTTTCAATATGAAGACGAATGGTATTGCCTATCACCAAAAGTAATGCAGACACCAAAAGCACCGTCAGGCCGAAGACAAAACGATCACCGAGCTTGAGGATGGCGGCCAGACGCTCGACCCAGACTAGATCAAGTTGCGCCTGTTGTACCTTGGGCAGTTCGGAAAGTTTTTGTCTTAATGCTTCCAGCGTCGCTTTATCGACCTCGTCCGGCGTCACCAGCACTACGCCCGGGAGCGGGTTTTCGGGCAGCTCACGCAGGGCTTCGCCCAATCCCGACTGCTGCTGGAACTCTTCCAGCGCCTGGTCACGGCCAACATATTCAGCATCAGCTACACCGGGCATGGCTTTGATCTGCTCGCGCAGCGACTCGCCCTGCTCTGGGCTGGCATCGAGTTGCAGGTACAGCGAGATCTGCGCCGCACGCTGCCACGAACCGCCAAGACGCTCGACGTTGTTGAGCAACAACGACAAGCCCATCGGCAAGCTCAGCGCCACGGCCATCACCATGCAGGTGAAGAAACTGCCGATCGGCTGCTTGCCCAGACGACGCAAACTGTCGAGCAGACTGGCACGGTGGCTTTCGACCCAGGCGCGAAACAGCGTGGCGAAGTCCGGGCCGTCGTCATCGTCGTGCTTTTTCTTTTTTGGCGGTTGTGGATCGGCGGCTTTCGGGGCCACGCGCTCGGAAACCTTCGGACTGCGTGTCGCACTCATACGCCGGCCTCCCCGTCGCCGATCAATCGGCCGCGTTGCAAGGTCAGCATGCGATGACGCATGCGCGCAATCAGCGCCAGGTCGTGACTGGCGATCAGCACGCTGGTGCCCAGTCGGTTGATGTCTTCAAACACCCCCATGATCTCGGCCGCCAGACGCGGGTCGAGGTTACCGGTCGGTTCGTCCGCCAGCAGTAACGCTGGGCGGTGAACGATGGCGCGGGCGATGCCGACGCGCTGTTGCTGACCGGTGGACAGGTCGCCCGGGTACAGATCGGTTTTATCCGACAGCGCCACACGCTCCAGCGCCGAGTCGACCCGCTTGGCGATTTCGGCCTTGGACAGGCCGAGAATCTGCAGTGGCAACGCGACATTGTTGAAAACGGTGCGGTCGAACAGCAACTGGTGGTTCTGGAACACCACACCAATCTGCCGGCGCAGAAACGGAATCTGCGCGTTGCTGATGGTGCTCAGATCTTGCCCGGCCAGCAGCAGTTTGCCGCTGGTCGGACGCTCCATCGCCAGCAACAGGCGCAACAAGGTGGATTTACCCGCACCGGAATGGCCGGTGACAAACAAGAACTCGCCACGACGGACTCGAAAGCTCAGCTCATGCAAGCCGACGTGACCGTTCGGGTAGCGTTTACCGACCTGTTCGAAACGAATCATGAACGCTCCCGCTCGGCAAACAGCGCCTGGACAAAGGGTTCGGCTTCAAAGGTACGCAAATCGTCGATGCCTTCACCGACGCCAATGTAGCGGATCGGCAGACCAAACTGCTTGGCCAGGGCAAAAATCACCCCACCCTTGGCGGTGCCGTCGAGCTTGGTCAGCGCCAGGCCGGTCAGTGCGACGGTCTGGTTGAATTGCTTGGCCTGGTTGATGGCGTTCTGGCCGGTACCGGCGTCGAGCACCAGCAGCACTTCGTGCGGGGCGTCGGCGTCGAGTTTGCCAATGACGCGGCGAACCTTTTTCAGCTCTTCCATCAGGTTGTCTTTGGTGTGCAGACGACCGGCGGTATCAGCGATCAACACGTCGATACCACGGGCCTTGGCGGCCTGCACGGCGTCGAAGATCACCGAGGCCGAGTCGGCGCCGGTGTGCTGAGCGATCACCGGGATCTTGTTGCGCTCGCCCCAGACCTGCAATTGCTCCACGGCCGCGGCGCGGAAGGTGTCACCGGCGGCGAGCATGACTTTCTTGCCTTCCAGTTGCAGTTTTTTCGCCAGTTTGCCAATGGTGGTGGTTTTGCCGGCGCCGTTGACGCCCACCACCAGAATCACGAACGGCTTGTTCTGCGAAACGATTTTCAAGGGTTGCTCAACTGGCTTGAGCATAGCGGCCAGTTCAGCCTGCAAGGATTTGTACAGTGCGTCAGCGTCAGCCAGCTCTTTACGGGCGACCTTCTGGGTCAGGCGTTGAATGATCTGCGTGGTGGCTTCGACACCAACGTCGGCCGTCAGCAGACGGGTTTCGAGGTCGTCGAGCAGCTCGTCATCGATGGTCTTCCTGCCGAGAAACAGGCTGGCCATGCCCTCGCCGATGCTGGCGCTGGTCTTCGACAAGCCTTGTTTGAGACGGGCGAAGAAGCCGGCTTTGGTTTCTTCGGTGCGCGGGGCTTCGGCCGACACTGGCGCGGGCGCAGCGTCCGCCGCAACGATTGGCGCGGCAACACCTGGCGCGGGTTTTGGCTCTGGTTGCTGGACGACTGGAGCCACTGGCTCAACAACCACGGGCGCAACAGGCTCAGGAACAACCGGCGCAGGCTCGACAACCGGCTCAACCACAGGCGCCGGAGCCACCTCGGCAACGAACGCGGCCGGCGCAGGAATGGGCGGCGTGACGTGGGGGGCGGCTTCTTCCACCAGCGCCACCGGCTCTTCGGCCACTGGCAAGGTGAGCCACGGCTCTGCAACCGGGGTCAGCGGCAACTCGGCAACCACCTCCGGCTCTGGCTCTGGCTCTGGCTCTGGCTCTGGCTCGGCCGCCGGTTGTAGCACTGGCTCGGCAATCGGCAGAATGGTCGGCGCCGGCTCTTCTTCTATTACAGGAGCGGGTGCGGGGACCGGTTCAGGAATCGCGGGCGGCTGTTCGACGACGGGTTCCTGCGGTTTTTTACGCAGCCATCCGAACAGGCTTTTCTTCTCGCCAGCCGCAGCTGGGGTCTTCTTGTCGTCGTTGGAACCAAACATGGAGGACGGCTATCTCACAGTAGCGACGCGCCATAAGGGCGCCCCGGCAAATAAATATTCGATGCAGAACAGACTGTGTTTCACCCAGCTTGTTCACGCGCAACATTTTGTCGAGGCACCAGCGGCACCCCAAAGAATCGTATTAACGAAGGACTAAACCGGCAAAATCGGCGAAAAAGCGTAGTTTAGTCGATACACCGCAGCTTTCTGCCGCAAACCCATGCAGCCGGATCAGGCCTGAAAACCTGATAGGCGTGGTCGCCGGTAAAACGGATCAGTATCCTAGCACCTCCTCGCCCGCCTAGGCTAAGACCAAGCGGGCAGCCCAACAGGTTAAAAAACGAATGAATGCTCTAGCCCGCCGCGCTGCTGGCCTGCTGCTCAGCACAGTCTGCCTGCCTCTTTCGGCCCTGGCGGCCGACCCGCAACCGACCCACGAATTCACCCTCGACAACGGCCTCAAGGTCGTCGTTCGCGAAGACCATCGCGCGCCGGTAGTGGTGTCGCAGGTCTGGTACAAGGTCGGTTCCAGCTACGAAACCCCGGGCCAGACCGGTCTGTCCCACGCCCTTGAGCACATGATGTTCAAGGGCAGTGAGAAAGTCGGCCCCGGCGAAGCCTCGCTGATCCTGCGCGACCTCGGCGCCGAAGAGAACGCGTTCACCAGCGACGACTTCACCGCTTATTACCAAGTGCTGGCCCGCGATCGTCTGGGCGTCGCCTTTGAGCTGGAAGCTGACCGCATGGCCAACTTGCGCCTGCCGGCCGACGAGTTCGCCAAGGAAATCGAAGTCATCAAGGAAGAGCGCCGCCTGCGCACCGATGACAAGCCGATGTCCAAGGCTTACGAGCGCTACAAGGCGATGGCTTACCCGGCCAGCGGTTATCACACGCCGACCATCGGCTGGATGGCTGATCTGGACCGGATGAAGGTCGAAGAGCTGCGTCACTGGTACCAATCCTGGTACGTGCCGAACAACGCCACGCTGGTGGTGGTCGGTGACGTCCCCCCTGACGAAGTGAAAACCCTCGCTCAGCGCTACTTCGGGCCAATCGCCAGGCGCGACGTGCCACCGGCGAAAAAACCGCTGGAACTGGCAGAACCCGGCGAACGCCAGATCACCCTGCATGTGCAGACCCAACTGCCTAGCCTGATGCTCGGCTTCAACGTGCCAAGCATCGCCACGACTGAAGACAAACGCTCGGTCAATGCCCTGCGCCTGATCTCGGCGCTGCTTGACGGCGGTTACAGTGGGCGCATTCCAACGCAACTGGAGCGTGGCGAAGAATTGGTGTCCGGCGGGTCGTCGAGCTACGACGCCTACACCCGTGGCGACAGCCTGTTCACCCTGTCGGCCACGCCGAACACCCAGAAGAAAAAAACCATCGCCCAAGCCGAGGCCGGTCTCTGGAAACTGCTGGAACAACTGAAAACCACCGCGCCGACCGTCGAAGAACTGGAACGCGTACGTGCGCAAGTGATTGCCGGTCTGGTCTACGAGCGGGATTCGATCACCAGCCAGGCCACCGCCATCGGCCAGCTTGAGACGGTCGGTCTGTCGTGGAAACTGATGGACACTGAACTCGCCGACCTGGAAAGCGTGACCCCGCAAGACATCCAGAACGCCGCCAAGCTGTATTTCACCCGCGAACGTCTCAGCGTCGCCCACGTCCTGCCTCTGGAGACGACTCATGAGTGAGCGTAAACCCCCACGCCTGTTGCTCGGTCTGATCGCCATCGCGGTAATCGGCTCTGCGGCGTTTGTCCTGACGCCCGGCGCTAAAACCGACGCCAGCGAAGCGCTGGACAAGGCCAGGACCAGCCAAAAGCTGCAATCGCTGACCGAACTCGACGGCAAAGCCCCGGCCAGCCGCAAACTCGACGTGCAAACCTGGAACACTGCCGAAGGTGCCAAGGTGCTGTTCGTCGAGGCGCATGAACTGCCGATGTTCGACATGCGCCTGATCTTCGCCGCTGGCAGCAGCCAGGACGGCAACACACCGGGTTTGGCGGTGCTAACCAACGCCATGCTCAACGAAGGTGTCGCCGGCAAGGACGTCGGCGCCATTGCGCAAGGCTTTGAAGGGCTGGGGGCTGATTTCGGCAACGGCGCCTTCAAGGACATGGCGCTGGCCTCGCTGCGCAGCCTGAGTGCTGCCGACAAGCGCGAGCCGGCCCTGAAGCTGTTCTCGCAAGTGGTGGGCAAGCCGACCTTCCCTGCCGACTCGTTCGCGCGCATCAAAAACCAGATGCTGGCCGGTTTCGAGTACCAGAAACAGAACCCCGGCAAACTCGCCAGCCTGGAACTGATGAAGCGTCTATACGGCGATCACCCGTACGCTCATTCGAGCGACGGCAATGCGCAGAGCGTCCCGCAGATCACCCTCGCGCAATTGCGTGAATTCCATGCCAAGGCCTACGCCGCTGGCAACGTGGTGATCGCGCTGGTCGGGGACTTGTCCCGCGCTGACGCCGAGGCCATTGCCAATCAGGTTAGCGCCGCCCTGCCCAAAGGCCCGGCGCTGGCGAAAATCGCTCAGCCGCAGGAACCGAAGGCCAGCATCAGCCACATCGAGTTCCCGTCCAAACAAACCAACCTGATGCTCGCGCAACTGGGCATCGACCGTGACGATCCGGACTACGCGGCGCTGTCGATGGGCAATCAGATCCTCGGTGGGGGTGGTTTCGGTACTCGATTGATGAGTGAAGTCCGCGAGAAACGTGGCCTGACTTATGGCGTCTACTCGGGTTTCAGCCCGATGCAGGCCCGTGGCCCGTTCATGATCAACCTGCAGACCCGCGCAGAAATGAGCGAGGGCACCCTGAAACTGGTGCAGGACGTCCTCGCCGACTATCTGAAAACCGGCCCGACCCAGAAAGAGCTCGACGACGCCAAACGCGAACTGGCCGGCAGCTTCCCGCTGTCTACCGCGAGCAATGCCGATATCGTCGGCCAACTTGGCGCGATGGGCTTCTATAATCTGCCGCTGAGCTATCTGGACGACTTCATGCGTCAGTCGCAGAGCCTGACGGTGGAGCAAGTGCGCGACGCCCTGAACAAACACCTGAGCACGGATAAAATGGTCATCGTCACCGCTGGCCCGACCGTGCCGCAAAAGCCGTTACCGGCCCCTTCTGATAAACCTGCCGAGCAACCGCTCGGGGTTCCGGAGCATTAATGGCCACTCGAGCACCTAAAAAACCCGCCCACAACGTCCACAACGGCGTGAACCAGCTACGCATCATTGGCGGCCAGTGGCGCAGCCGCAAGCTGAGCTTTCCCGACGCGCCAGGCCTGCGCCCGACGCCGGATCGCGTGCGTGAAACGCTGTTCAACTGGCTGGCGCCCTATGTGGAGGGGGCCAAGGTCCTCGACCCGTTCGCCGGCAGTGGTGCGCTGTTTCTCGAAGCCCTGTCCCGTGGCGCCGCCATGGGGCAGGCGCTGGATGCGAGCAATATCGCGGTATCCAGCCTCAAGGAACACCTCGGCACCCTGCGCTGCACCAACGGACAGGTGCAGACGGCCGACGCCCTGCGTTATCTGGAAACCCAGACCGCCAGCGCTTTCGACCTGGTATTCCTCGACCCGCCGTTCAATCAGAACCTGCTGCCCGCCGTCTGCACGCTGCTGGAAGAGCGTCAGTGGCTGGCCGACGACGCCTGGGTGTACACCGAAAGCGAAACGGCGCCGTCGACCCTCGGCCTGCCGGCCAACTGGCGTCTGCACCGCGAGCAGAAATCCGGCCGTGTCTATTACGCGCTGTGGCAACGCAGCGCCTGATCACAAGCAACATGCGTTAGCTGATCTGCGATAAATAGATACCGCACAGCCCCCTCCGAATCTCGCCACAGTGGTTGCCGCAATCTGCGTTAACCACTGAGGACGATTCACGTATGGACACATTTTGCAGCCGGATGCTGCTCTTTCTTTGCCTGGCGCCCCTGATGTCCCTGGCCGCCCCGCCCCCACCGACTCACCACTTCACTCTGGACAATGGCCTTAAGGTGCTCGTGCGCGAAGATCATCGCGCGCCGCTGGTGACCTCACAACTCTGGTTCAAGGTCGGTTCCGCCGACGAAGCACCGGGCCAGAGCGGGCTCTCCCACACGCTCGAACACATGCTCTACAAAGGCAGCAGCAAGACTTGCGCCGGCGAGGCCACGGCGATTCTGCAATCGCTCGGCGCCCGGGAAAACGCTTTCACCAGCAAAGATGTCACCGCCTATCACCAAACCCTGACCCCCAGGTACCTGGGGGTTGCGTTCGAGCTGATGGCCGATCTGATGTCAACTGCACACCTGCGCGATGAAGACCTGACCCCGGAACTGGCGGTGATTCGCGAAGAACGGCGTTCGCGAACCGAAGACGACCCCAGCGGCCTGGCACTTGAGCGTCTCACCGCCGTGACGCATTTGGCCAGCAGCTATCGCACGCCGACTATTGGCTGGATGCATGACCTGAACCAACTCAATGCCAGCGATCTGCGCCATTGGTATGAAACCCGCTATGCGCCCGGCAACGCCACGCTGGTCGTTGTCGGTGACGTGACGCTCGATCAGGTCAAGCAGTTGGCGCAGCGTTACTTTGGCCATCTGCAAGCAAGAGCCGTTCCGGGCGCGTTAAGGCCCACGGAGCTGAAACAGCCCGGCGAGCGCAGACTGATCCTGCATCTGCCCGTCCCCGCCCCCCAACTGATCATGACCTTTAATGTGCCGGGGTTGGTCACCGCCGAAAATCGGCGAACCGTGCACGCTCTGCGCCTGATCGACACATTGCTGGGCGGTGCCAACAGTGCACGCCTGCAAAAGCGCCTGCAATTTACCGAGCAGTTGTTCAGCGAGGTGGCAACCTCTTACGACACCCTCACACGCGGTGACAGCCTGCTATTGCTGACCGCCAATCTTGCCAGCGCCCACCCTGACGATCTTGAGGCTGCCGAACAGCGAGTCTGGCAAATGATCGAAGAATTGCGAACCAGCCCGCCAGCCGCCGATGAGCTGGAACGTGCCCGCACTCAGTTGATTGCCCGGCAGATCTACGCGCAAGACTCCATCGTAGAGCAGGCCCAGGGGTTAGCCGCATTGCAGAGTATCGGCCAACCCTGGCAGTTGCTGGATCAGGATGCGGACGAGCTGGCACAGGTGACACCCACTGATATACAGCAGGCCGCCATGACCTTTTTGACCCGCGAACGCCTGAGTGTTGCGCATGTGTTCAAGGAGACCCGCCCATGAACGACTACCGTTGGCCTACCTGGGTCGCATTGTCAGGTCTCGGCCTGATCGCCTGTCTGTGCGGCGCCCGAACGTTTGCAGACACTTCGATTGTTGCGCCGGCAAACTTCCCCGCGCCACGCCTGGAGTCTCTCCGGGTGCCGGTTTCTGATCCGGCCACGCCACGGGGGCTGTCCATCAAGGGCTGGAAGACCCTGACCGGCACCAAGGTGTTGTTCATCCGCACCACGGCATTACCGATGTTCGATCTGCATGTCAGCTTCGCGGCGGGCAGTGCGCGGGACGGCGGCACGCCGGGGCTCGCCGCCGCCACGTTTGGCATGCTTAACGAAGGCGTGCCAGGCAAAGACTTGCCTGCCATCGTCGAAACCTTCGACGGCCTCGGTGCGCAGCTCGAAATGACGATCGATCACGAACGTGCCAACCTGGTGTTGCGCAGCTTGAGCGATGCTCAAAAAAGCACCCCGGCACTGCACCTGTTTACTCAGATACTCGGCGAACCGTTGCTGACCGACGAGGCCTTGCAGAGGGTAAAAAACGAACTGCGTGACCACCTCCTGTTCAGGTCGGAGCAGGCAGGCAATTCATCCGAGCAGTCGGTCAAGGCATTGCTTGCCCCGGGCAGCCCCTATTCGCTGCCGTTCTATGGCACGGATCAAGGCTTGCAGTCGCTGAGCCGCCAGGCAGTCAAAGACTTCCACCAACGCTTCTACGGCGCCAGTCATGCACAGATCACCCTGGTCGGTGACCTGACGCTGGACCAGGCAAAAGCCATCAGCCTGCAAGTCAGCCACGCATTACCGGTCATGCCTGCGGGCACGGGGGCTACGCCGATGCCTGCGCTAAGACCGCTGGGCACCAAACGGACCTTCCATGAGGAGCAGCCACTGACCCAGACCTCGTTGATACTGGGCCAGCTCGGTGTGTCGCGCCAGCATCCGGACTATGCCGCGCTGTACGCGGCCAACCTGATTTTTGGTGGCACGGCAAACAGCCGACTGATGAACGAACTACGGGAAAGGCGCGGGTTGGTGTACGACGTGCATTCACAAAACAGTCACTGGGCCAGCGCGGGCTTGATGACAATTTCCCTGCAAGTCAGCCCGTCATTGAGCGCAGGCATTCTGGCGTTGACCCGATCAATGTTCCGCGACTATCTGCGCGACGGGCCGACGCAACAAGAGCTCGACCAGATCAAGCTTAGAGTGACCAACATGGTCGCCCTGGACAGCGCCAGCAACAAACAAATACTCAAGCAATTGGTGGACATCAATCGCCATGATCTGCCACTCGACATCGATTACATCGCCCAGCAGGTGCAACGCCTGACGCTCAAGCAAATCAAAGAGGCGCTGAATCGACACCTGGCTGCCGATCAGTGGCGCGTGGTGACGATCGGTGCAACCGTCGATCAGCAGCCGTTGCCTGCACCACCGGCCACACCGCCCGGCACATCTTCCAGTGCATGTGTCGCGCCGTAGCAGGCTTTGTGGCAAGTTAGGTTTTAAATTGAAAAGCAGCAGACGACCGGCGTCTGCTGCTTTGCGCAAGACCTAGTCGAGATTTGCCGTGCAACCACGTTCACCTTCCCCCGCCCTTCGTTTCCGTCCGGCCTTTGGCCTGGGCAATCCACACCTGCAAACCCTGTGGGGTCCGTTGTGGCGTAAAACCGTTCATCTTGATCGCCAGCGTGAACGCCTGTGGCTTGAAGATGGCGATTTCCTCGACCTCGACTGGCACGGCCCTCACAGTGCCAAAGCTCCGTTGGTATTGGTGCTGCACGGGCTGACCGGTTCCTCGAACTCGCCATACGTTGCCGGCCTTCAAGCCGCGCTCGCCGCGCAAGGCTGGGCCAGTGTCGCCCTGAACTGGCGCGGCTGCTCAGGCGAACCGAATCTGCTGCCGCGCAGTTACCACTCCGGTGCCAGCGAGGACCTCGCCGAAACCATTCGGCACCTGCGCGCCAAACGACCACTGGCGCCGCTGTATGCGGTCGGTTATTCCCTGGGCGGCAATGTGTTGCTCAAGCACCTCGGGGAAACCGGCAACACCAGCGGTGTGTGTGGTGCGGTGGCCGTGTCGGTGCCGTTTCGCCTCGACCAATGCGCCGATCGTATCGGCCAGGGTTTTTCCAGGGTCTATCAGGCGCACTTCATGCGCGAGATGGTCGCCTACATCAAGAACAAGCAAAGGCAATTCCAGCACGACGGACGCGAGGACGGTATGGCCGCACTGGCGGCGCTCGGCTCGCTGGAAAACATGCGCACGTTCTGGGATTTCGATGGCCGGGTGACCGCGCCACTGCACGGGTTCACCGATGCCGAGGATTACTATCGCCGCGCGTCGAGCCGTTACTTTCTCGGCGAGATCCGCACACCGACCCTGATCATTCAAGCGGCGGACGATCCGTTCGTGTTCCCGCACAGCCTGCCGCAAGCCAGTGAACTGTCGGCGACGACTGAATTCCAATTGCTGGCTCGCGGCGGTCACGTCGGATTCGTCGAGGGCTCGTTGCGCCAGCCCGGCTATTATCTGGAAAGGCGCATCCCGCAGTGGCTGGCGGGCCTGACGTCATGATTGATCAGGCTCGCCCCCACAAGGAAGGGCGTGGTAATTACTCGCCGGTAGCGATTCCACGCGAAGGCTCGTTGATCCACTCGCTCCACGAACCGGCATACAACGCCCCCAACGGATAACCCGCCAGGCACAGCGCGAACAGGTTGTGACACGCCGTCACGCCCGAGCCGCAATACGCGACCAGTGCCGACGGCGAACGCTCGCCAAGCCTGGCGGCAAAGCGCTGCTTGAGTTGATCGGCCGGCAGGAACCGACCGTCACCACCCAGATTGTCGGTAAACGCTGCACATTGCGCGCCGGGAATGTGCCCGGCAATCGGGTCGATAGGCTCGACTTCACCCTTGAAACGCGGCAAGGCCCGGGCGTCAAGAAGGGTCAGCGTCGGTTGACCGAGCCGCTGCTGCAATTGCTCGGCGCTGAGCAGCAAGGTCGTGTCCGGCTGGCCGCTGAAACTGCCACGGACAGTGGTCGGTGCATCCAGGCTCAGCGGCAGACCCGCCGCGTGCCAGGCCTTGAGCCCGCCATCGAGAATGAACACGCCATCACGCTTGCCCAGCCACGCCAGCAACCACCACGCTCGGGCCGCATAGGCACCCGGGCCGTCGTCGTACAAAACCACGTCGCTGTCAGCGTTGATGCCCCAGGCTTGCAGACGCTCGACCAGCGCCGCAGGCGCAGGCAACGGATGCCGGCCCGTCACACCCTTGACCACTTTGCCGCTGAGGTCACGCTCAAGATCGGCGAAACTCGCTCCGGCAATGTGCCCCTCGGCGTAGCTGCGCTGACCGTAGTCCGGGTCATCGAGGGCAAAACGACAATCGAGAATCACCAGCCCCGGCTGCTCCTTGCGGACATCCAGTGCGGTAGGGCTGATCAGTTGCGCAATCGACATAACGGGCTCCTGTGGAATTCGACAGAACGGTTTACTTCACGTCCTCAAGGGCCTGGGCCAGCGGTACGTAGAATTCTTCGAACAGTGCATTGACCTGATCGCGCGCCTGCTCGGTGACAAACCCGGCTTCCAGCACCAACACCTGATACACGCCACGTTTGATGGCTTGCTCGCTGAGGTGGTTGGAGTTCTCACGGGTGGTGCACAGAAAGCGTACCCAGGACGTCAGGATGATCCAGGCATTGAGGGTCAGCGATTCAATCTGCACACGGTCCATGTCGAGGATCCCGGCGGCCACGAAACCCTCGTAGATCGCCGCGCCTTGAATCACGCAGCGCTGGGAAAAGCGTCGATAACGGGCCGCCAGTTCCGGATCGCTGTCGAGCAAATGCTCAAGATCGCGGTGCAGAAAACGGTAACGCCACATCGCCGACAGCAGCTCCTTGAGATAGAAGCGCTTGTCTTCGACCGTCGCGGCGCGTCCCTGAGGTGGGCGCAGGAAGCTGTCCACAAGGCTTTCGTACTCACTGAACAACACGGCGATGATCGCCTGCTTGTTGGGGAAGTGGTAGTACAGGTTGCCCGGAGAAATCTCCATGTGAGCAGCAATATGATTGGTGCTGATGCTGCGCTCGCCCTGTTGATTGAACAGTTCGAGGCTGTTCAGCACGATACGCTCGCTGGTTTTTATTCGTGGGGCCATGGCTTGAGCTTTAATTCAGAGTGCGGTGACGGGCATCTTACGACCTATCCGGAAATGGATAAAACAAAGCTGCACAAGGAAGCCATTTGACTTTCTAGAGTATAGGCTCTAAAAATTGCCCCATTACAATAATTCCGGAGCCCACTATGACTGCCGATATAGCCTACCTGCAAACGCTGCAACAGCCACTGGAAGCGCTTGATCGGCAGTTCAACGCGCAACGGGCCGCGTATGCCGCCAACCCGATGCCGCCTGCTGCCCAGCGCCAGCAATGGCTCAAGGCCCTGCGCGATGTGCTGAGCGATGAACGTCAGGCCTTGATCGAGGCGATCAGTGCCGACTTCAGCCACCGCAGCGCCGACGAGACCCTGCTGGCCGAATTGATGCCCAGCCTGCACGGCATTCACTACGCCAGCCGCCACCTCAAGGGCTGGATGAAAGCCTCGCGGCGCAAGGTCGGCCTGGCCTTCCAGCCCGCCTCGGCGAAAGTCGTCTACCAGCCGCTGGGCGTGATTGGCGTCATCGTGCCGTGGAATTACCCGCTGTATCTGGCCATCGGCCCGTTGGTCGGCGCACTGGCGGCGGGCAACCGGGTGATGCTCAAGCTCAGCGAATCGACGCCAGCCACCGGGCTGTTGCTCAAGGCATTGCTGGCGCGAATCTTCCCCGAGGATCTGGTGTGCGTGGTGCTCGGCGAAGCAGATATCGGCGTGGCGTTTTCCCGTTTGCGCTTTGATCATCTGCTGTTTACCGGCGCCACCAGCATCGGCAAGCAGGTGATGCGCGCGGCAGCGCAAAACCTCACCCCGGTCACCCTGGAACTGGGCGGCAAGTCCCCGGCCATTGTCTCCCGTGACGTACCGTTGAAGGATGCGGCCGAACGCATTGCCTTCGGCAAAACCCTCAACGCCGGCCAGACCTGCGTGGCCCCGGATTACGTGCTGGTGCCGCAAGACCGCGTCGGCGCGTTCGTCGAAGCCTATCGCCAGGCCGTGCAGGGCTTTTATCCAACCCTCGCCGACAACCCGGACTACACCGCAATCATCAACGATCGCCAATTGGCGCGGCTCAACGGATACATCAGCGATGCCACCAGCAAGGGCGCCCTGTTGATTCCGTTGTTCGACCAAGGCCAGGGTCGCCGCATGCCACACAGCGTGCTGCTCAATGTCAGCGACGAGATGACCGTGATGCAGGACGAAATTTTCGGGCCGTTGCTGCCGATCGTGCCGTATCAGGATCTGGAGCAGGCATTGGCTTACATCAATCAGCGGCCACGACCTCTGGCTCTTTACTACTTTGGCTACGACAAACGCGAACAGAACCGCGTGCTGCACGAAACCCATTCGGGTGGTGTGTGCCTGAACGATACCTTGCTGCATGTGGCTCAGGATGACATGCCATTCGGCGGCATCGGCGCTTCGGGCATGGGTCACTACCACGGTCGCGAAGGCTTTCTGACGTTCAGCAAAGCCAAAGGCGTACTGATCAAACAGCGTTTCAACGCCGCCAGACTGATTTACCCACCGTACGGAAAATCCATTCAGAAACTGATTCAGAAGCTGTTCATCCGCTAATCATTCGTCATCGCCGCCGGGTAATAAAAACAATGCACCCAAGCCTGACTGAAACACCTGCCCTGTCGCGCCGTGGCCTGCTGAAATTCAGCCTCGGCGCCACCGCGTTTCTCGCCACTGCCGGGCTCGGCGCCAGCCTCAGTGGTTGTTCGTCGAGCGTCCCGGCCCAGGGTTTCACTGTTTTGCGCGATGGCGATCTCTTGTTTCTGCGCGCATTGATTCCGGTAATGCTCGACGGCGCCGTGGCCGTCGAGAAGATGCCCGGCGCGGTCGACGGCACGCTCCAGTCGCTGGACTACAGCCTCGATCACCTGTCGCCGGAAATGCTCAAGCTCACCCGGCAGTTGTTCGACGTGCTGGGCATGGCCGTGACGCGCGGGCCCCTCACCGGCATCTGGGGCAGTTGGGAAAACGCCAGCCCTGAAGCAATGCGCCACTTCCTCGACCGGTGGAAAAACAGCGCGTTGAGCCTGTTGCGCATGGGCCACAGCTCGCTTCAGCAAATGGTGATGATGGCCTGGTACACCCGCGCCGAGTCCTGGGCGCATTGCGGTTATCCCGGCCCGCCGACTGTCTGAACCCAAGACGCGCCCTTCGCGGGCAAGCGAGGTTGCTCGCGAAGGGGCCCGCTGGAACAACAAAAACAAGAGAGCCTGAACATGCCAGTACCCGACCCGTTCCGCGAAGGCCTCGCCCGAGGCTGGAAAACCTACAACGGCGCACAACTCACGGACGACCTGACCCTCGAAACCGATGTCGCGATCATCGGCAGCGGCGCTGGCGGTGGTACCACGGCAGAAATCCTCAGCGCCGCCGGCTATAAAGTGTTGCTGATCGAAGAAGGCCCGCTGAAAACCAGTTCCGATTTCAAAATGCTTGAAGACAAGGCCTACAGCAGCCTCTATCAGGAAGGCATTGGCCGCATGAGCAAGGACGGCGCGATCACTATCCTGCAAGGCCGGGCGGTCGGCGGTACCACGCTGATCAACTGGACATCGAGCTTTCGCACCCCAGAACCGACCCTCGAACATTGGGCCAAAGAACACAGCGTCAAAGGCCACAGTCCGGCCGAGATGGCGCCATGGTTCGAAAAAATGGAACAGCGTCTCGGCGTCGCTCCGTGGCTGATTCCGCCCAACGCCAACAACGACGTGATCCGTAAAGGCTGTGAACAGCTCGGTTATAGCTGGCACGTTATTCCACGCAACGTGCGCGGCTGCTGGAACCTCGGTTACTGCGGCATGGGCTGCCCGACCAACGCCAAGCAATCGATGATGGTCACGACCATTCCGGCCACCCTGGAAAAGGGCGGAGAGCTGCTTTATCTGGCCCGCGTGCAAAAGCTGTTGATCACCGGCGACAAGGTTTTCGCCCTGCAATGCGTCGCCATGGACGAGCGTTGCGTCGAACCGACCGGGCGCTCCATCACGGTCAAGGCACGGCATTACGTGCTCGCCGGCGGCGGCATCAACAGTCCGGCGCTGCTGCTGCGTTCAGACGCGCCAGACCCACACAAAACCTTGGGCAAACGCACATTCCTGCATTTGGTGAACATGTCCGCCGGGCGCTTCGATGACGTCATCAACCCGTTCTACGGCGCGCCGCAGTCGATTTATTCCGACCATTTCCAGTGGAAGGACGGCGTCACCGGCCCCATGGGCTACAAACTCGAAGTGCCGCCGCTGCAACCGGCGCTCGCGGCCACCCTGCTCGGCGGTTTTGGTCAGGACAACGCGCAGCGCATGGCCGATCTGCCACATACCCACGTCACGCTGGCGCTGCTTCGCGATGGGTTTCACCCCGACAGCAGCGGCGGCAACGTAGAGCTGCGGGGCGACGGCTCGCCAGTGCTCGACTATCAAGTTTCGCCCTATGCCTGGGAGGGGTTGCGCCGGGCCTTCCACAGCATGGCCGAGATCCAGTTCGCCGGGGGCGCCAAAGCGGTGATGCCGATGCACGCCGACGCGCGTTATGTGAAGACCCTGGCCGAGGCCCGTACGTTGATCGATGGCTTGCGCCTTGAGCTGTATCGCACACGGTTGGGCAGCGCCCACGTCATGGGCGGCTGTGCGATGGGCGAAGAGCCGAAAACCGCCGTCGCCGATAGCCTTGGCCGTCATCATCAGCTCACCAATCTGTCGATTCACGACGGCTCGCTGTTCCCCACCAGCATCGGCGCCAACCCGCAGTTGTCGGTATACGGGCTGACGGCACAATTGGCGACGTCCCTCGCCGATCGACTGAAAAACCCATGAAAAACCGGATCATTCCCATCGTCTATAGTGCTTTCTTACCCAACAGGCGACTTGGCCGACCGGGACGGCTGCGATACCATCCGACTCCCCAACGGACTCCCGCCAGGACGACGCGATGAACCGAGTGTTGTACCCAGGTACCTTCGACCCTATTACCAAGGGCCATGGCGATCTGGTCGAACGCGCCTCGCGCCTGTTCGACCATGTGATCATTGCTGTCGCTGCCAGCCCGAAGAAGAACCCGCTGTTCCCGCTGGAACAACGGGTCGAACTGGCTCGCGAGGTCACCAAACACCTGCCGAACGTAGAAGTGGTCGGCTTCTCGACGTTGCTGGCGCATTTCGCCAAAGAGAAGAACGCCAATGTGTTCCTGCGTGGTTTGCGTGCGGTGTCGGACTTCGAATACGAATTCCAGCTGGCCAACATGAACCGTCAATTGGCCCCGGATGTGGAGAGCCTGTTTCTCACCCCGTCCGAGCGTTATTCATTCATTTCTTCGACGCTGGTGCGCGAAATCGCCGCGTTGGGCGGCGATATCAGCAAGTTCGTCCACCCAGCCGTGGCAGACGCCCTGACCCTGCGCTTCAAGAAGTAACGACCGTTCAAACGGCGCCCGCGTGCACTGCGGGCGCCAATGCGGCACAATTGCGCGCATTGATTTATAGCGCCCGGGCCTGCCGCCCCGGCTGGAGTGAGCATGTCCCTGATCATCACCGACGATTGCATCAACTGCGACGTCTGCGAACCCGAGTGCCCAAACGCCGCGATTTCCCAAGGCGAGGAGATCTACGTGATCGACCCGAACCTGTGCACCCAGTGCGTCGGCCACTACGACGAACCGCAGTGCCAGCAGGTTTGCCCGGTGGATTGCATTCCACTGGACGAAGCCCATCCTGAAACTCAAGAACAGTTGATGGAGAAGTACAACAAGATCACCGGCAAGGCCTGATCTGACCGCTTTGTAGCGTTTCTTCGGGCCTCTTCGCGAGCTAGCCCGCTCCCGCACTGGAATGCATTCCAAAGGTGAGAGCGGGCTTGCTCGCGAAAGGACCATCAACAACCGCGCCGAATTCAGAACACCTCACTCGCGCTGCTCAAACCCCTCCCCCGTACACCCCAGACACCGCACAAACGCCGCTTTTGCCGGATCAACCACCAACGCCTGCCCTGCATCGCCTATCCCGCCACCCAGCGCGGTAAACGGCAACGACACAACAAACACGCCCGCCCCGATGACCGTCGCCACGACCAACAAAGGTCGGGCAATCAGCAAGTCGCCGATCATGGCGTAGGCCGGTGGGTTCTGGAGGGTGTAGCGCGGATCACCGCTGCCGTTTTCCGTGGCTTGAACAGCCAGGCTGGAACACAGCAGCAATGCGACAAGGAGCACTTGCGAGGATTTCATGGCACGATCCTTCGGGCTGAACAGTGAGACAACTCACTATAGACCGTGGGATTTTTTCAGCTTCCTGCTTCAGGTCTGGCAGCGCGGACAGAAAACACTGGCACGCTGACCAAGCTTCACTTCACGCAGCCCGGTGCCGCAGACCTTGCAGTGTTCACCGCCGCGACCATAGACAAACAGTTCCTGCTGGAAATAGCCCGGCTGCCCGTCACCGCCGATGAAATCGCGCAACGTGGTACCGCCACGTTCGATGGCGGCGGCGAGGATGCGTTTGATCTCGATCGCCAGTTTCAGATAACGCCCACGGGATATGCCACCGGCCTCGCGGCGCGGGTCGATCCCTGCGGCAAACAGCGCTTCGGTCGCGTAAATATTGCCGACCCCGACCACCACCGCGTTGTCCATGATGAACGGCTTGACCGCCATCGAACGCCCGCGTGACAACTGGAACAGCCGCTCGCCATCGAACAGATCGGTCAAGGGCTCAGGCCCGAGACGAATCAGCAACTCGTGATTGAGCGGATCGTTGCTCCACAGCATCGCGCCGAAACGCCGTGGATCGGTGTAGCGCAAGGCCAGGCCCGACTCCAGCTCGATATCGACATGCTCGTGCTTGAGCGCCGGCAAACCGACCTCGACCAGGCGCAAATTGCCTGACATGCCCAAATGGCTGATCAACGTGCCGACTTCGGCATTGATCAGCAGATACTTGGCCCGCCGCTCGACCAACACGATGCGCTGCCCGGACAGGCGCACATCGAGGTCTTCGGGAATCGGCCAGCGCAGCCGGCGGTCACGCACGATCACCCGGCTGACGCGCTGGCCCTCCAGGTGCGGGGCAATGCCCCGGCGGGTGGTTTCGACTTCGGGCAGTTCAGGCATGGTGTCCTCGAATCAACGCGCGCCGAGGTCGCGGATCGTTTGTTTGAGCGTTTCGAAGTCGTAGTCCGACAGCCCCATGTAATCGAGAATCATCGGACCGATGCTTTCCCACTCGTAGTCTTCGGTCTGGTTGCCCAGCACCCGGTACGAAGCGCAGATGTGCTCGGCCATCTTGAGGATCGCCAGCAGGTTTTTCATCTGATTGTCGTGCGACGACTCATCCCTGAAGATCGCCAAGGCATTGTGGTGATTGGCGATTGACGCGCTGACATGCTCCGGCAGACGCCAGGATTTGGCGGTGTAATAACCGACCACCGCATGATTGGTGTTGAACTCTCTGTTTTCAGTGTCCACCACCCGACATTCGGCACTGGCATTGGCGTAAGCCTTTTCCAGTACCGACATGTAATGGGGGAAGCGCTGCAGCATCAACGGCACACCGCAATCGTGAAACAGGCCCAAGGCATAGGCCTCGTCACTGGCCTGAATGCCGATGCGCTTGGCCAGCGTCAGGCAAGTCATCGCCACATCCTGGGCGGTATCCCAGAAACGATTGAGCGTGACGATGGTGTCGTCGTTCAGCTCGCCCTTGATCGACTGCGCGTTGATCAGATTGACGATCGAACGGCTGCCCAGCAGATTCACCGCGCGCTGGATCGAAGTGATCTTGTTGCTCAAGCCGTAATACGGCGAGTTGACAATTTTCAGCAGCGAGCCGGACAGGCCGGGATCCTGGGAGATCAGTCTGGCGATCACCTCCAGGTCCGGATCGGGCATGTACTGCTCCATTTGCAGATCCACCATGATCTGCGGCTGCGCGGGCACGCTGATGCCTTGCAGGGATTGTTGAATCTGTTCGGTGGTCAGCTCTTGGGACATAAGTACACACTCTGGGACAGGCGGCGATTCTAACGCTTAAAAACCGCAAGACGACACCTCGGTGGGCATTTGTCAGGAACTTTCATTCAAGCCCTGGCTTCGGACTTTTTGATACCGACCGGATAATCGAAACCCGCTCGGTGGCAAATTCGCGGCTCTCGAAGGCGCATCGGCGTTTCATCGCTCATCAAACCCGACATAACTCGCAACACGGTATACTCCCGCTCTTTTTTCCGGAGCGACGTCATGTCCCTGCCTAGCTTGCGCCTCAAAGCCAACGCCGACCGTCGCCTGCGCGCCGGTCACTTGTGGGTCTACAGCAACGAAATCGACGTGACCGCCACGCCACTGCATGGCTTCAATGCCGGCGATCAGGCCATCCTCGAAGCGGCGGGTGGCAAGCCGCTGGGCATCGTGGCAATGAGCCCGAACAACCTGATCTGCGCCCGACTGCTGTCGCGCGACATCAAGGTAGCACTGGACAAATCGCTGCTGGTGCACCGCCTGAACGTGGCTCTGTCCCTGCGCGAGCGTCTGTTCGACAAGCCGTTCTATCGGTTGGTCTACGGCGATTCCGACCTGCTCCCAGGCCTGGTGGTCGACCGTTTCGGCGACATCCTGGTCGTGCAGATCGCCTCGGCGACCATGGAAGCGCATAAAGAGGACGTGATCGCCGCACTGACTCAAGTGCTCAAGCCAAGCGGCATTCTGTTCAAGAACGACTCCGCCGCCCGTGACGCCGAAGGCCTCAACCGCTACGTCGAAACGGTATTCGGCCTGGTGCCGGAGTGGGTGGCACTGGAAGAGAACGGCGTGAAGTTCGAAGCCCCGGTCATTCAAGGCCAGAAAACCGGCTGGTTCTACGATCACCGCATGAACCGCGCACGCCTGGCGCCTTACGCCAAAGGCAAACGCGTCCTCGACCTCTATAGCTACATCGGTGGCTGGGGCGTGCAGGCTGCAGCGTTCGGCGCCAGCGAAGTGTTCTGCGTCGATGCCTCGGCCTTTGCCCTTGACGGTGTCGAGCGCAACGCCGCGTTGAACGGCTTCGCCGACAAAATGACCTGCATCGAAGGTGACGTTTTCGAAGCCTTGAAAGAGCTCAAGGCCAGTGAAGAACGCTTCGACGTGATCGTGGCCGACCCGCCGGCGTTCATCAAACGCAAGAAAGACATGAAAAACGGTGAAGGCGCCTACCGTCGCCTGAACGAACAAGCCATGCGCCTGCTCAACAAGGACGGCATCCTGGTCAGCGCTTCGTGCTCGATGCACCTGCCGGAAGATGACCTGCAAAACATCCTGCTGACCAGTGCACGTCACCTGGATCGCAACATCCAGTTGCTGGAGCGCGGCGGCCAAGGCCCGGATCACCCGGTACACCCGGCGATCAACGAAACCCGCTACATCAAGAGCATCACCTGCCGCCTGCTGCCTAACAGCTGATCAATGCGGATGACGGGGAGCCAGCAGGCTCCCCGTTTGCTTTACGCCTGCCCCTGGCGAACTCTGCGTCACCTCTACGTCAACAATCACGACTTCCTACACGGACTTTCCTACTAACGTGAAGGATATTTCCTTACGCCCTTAAATTATTGAAAAACACCCTACAAAGTCCAACTCCAGCTAAAGATAGTTCCGACAAAATTACTGGAACATTCCTACTTAATATCCACTTGCCAATATTCCATTACAAACTATTATGAAGTTGTCACCACGAGGTGACTTCAACTATCAACGAACAAGGAGTTCACATCATGAAAAGCATTTCTCTGGAAACCAACAAAATCGCAAACCTGGCTTTTCTGGTTGCACCTAAAGCCCGCTAAGTGAGTCAGGACGCCGTGGAGTGCCGGCAACGCGGCGTCCTTTCGACTTTATCCAGAGTGAATGAATACCATGCACATAAACCCTTATCTATTTATATTGCCGCGCTCGCCCGGACAAATAGTCTGGAACTACAAAGAGCACACCCAACATGAACTTGACCTGAACTATTCGACCCGCCTTGCACAACTAATAAACAACCCAGACCTCTTCGACCCACACAACATAATAGACACGCAACTATTAAGCGCCGGCATTCTAACCGTTTCAAAAATAGACAACCCGCCATGGGGTTGGGATGAACTGTCGAAGATCTATCACATCGGCACTCAAAACATTCCCTGCGAACACAGCCCGCAGAATATTCATGAGTGGTCCAGGCTATATCTGGCGCACTGCAACGAAGTATTGGCCACCCCGGCTCCCGCAACAGACCGGCCCATGCATGTGGCCGGACAGCGCATCGCTTTGCCCCTCCCGCGCAGTTTGAACGACGACAGCCTGAGTAACGCACTGCTCCAGCGCAAAACCTGTCGCTCCTACACCGGCGCAGCGATGACGCTCGATGACGTCGGCACCCTGCTTTACCTTTCTCTCGGTTACCTCCATGAGCGCGACCTCAATCGCGACGACAGCATTGCCCAAGACCTTGGCGCACGCCGCAGCAGTCCGTCCGGTGGTGGCCTGAATGCATGCGAAGGGTTTCTGCTGGTGCGCAACGTCGACGACCTGGAGCCCGGCATTTACGCCTACCACCCTGCCGAACACACCATTAGCCGGGTCAATCCCTTGCCTCAACCGGCGCTGGGCGACTTGCTGGGCGGCCAGCACTTCATCAACAACCTGCCGCTGGGATTGTTCATCACCGCTCGATTCGATCGGCTCTGGTGGAAGTACGAGCACTCACGCGCCTATCGCATGGCATTCATTGAGGCGGGTCATCTGTCGCAGACCTTTCAACTGATCGCCACAGCACTGGGTCTCAACACCTGGTTGACCGGTGCATTTGCCGACAAGCAGGTCGAAACGCTCCTCAAAATCGAGGGAAGCGCTGAACAACCTTTGTTCTTTGTTGGCTGCGGAGAAAGCAACGGGCAGGTGATGTGCCAGGAAATGCGCGATCTCTTGCGCGAGGTACAAGCATGACCCTCCCTATCCCGGATTCGAACGAAGTACCGGTGTCATGGGCGCTTAAATTCACCCTGGGGGATTGGGACAGCCGCGCCTCGGTACGCAGCAGTACCCACGACTATCAATTGCCGGACGACGTGCTGCAGCAACTGCAAACCCGCTACTGGTTTCCACCGGCCTTTTTGCCTTATCTGGCCCACCCGGCCATCGAGGCCGCCGGACGCGAAGTGCAACACCGACTGACGGCCAACCATCTGGTGCACTTTCTCGATTACACCACCCTGCTCGAACATCGCATCGTCAATCGCGCGGTTGAGGTCATCGTTCATCGGGAACTGCCTATCTACGTGCCTCTGCCAATGAAACACGCGGCGCTGCAACTTTATACCGACGAGGGCTACCACGCGTTGTTCTCCAATCGTCTCGCGGAGCAGATCGCCGGGTTCTACGGGATGAGCGCACGTCCGGCGATTCCGAAGCGGATCACTCGCATGAACGCACTGATCGTCCGCACCCCGCAGAAGCACCGTGCACTGGCATGGCTTCTGCTTGGCTTCGTCTCGGAGACCATCATTGCCCGGGAGCTGCTGGACGTCTGTCGCGACAGTCTGGTGTCCAGCGTGAACGACATGCTGCGCGATCACCTGGCCGACGAAGCCCGCCACAGCCGCTACTTTGCCGAAGTGTTCCATTACTTCTGGCTTTCGATGAACAGTCGCCAGCGCACGTTTGCAAGCAGAACGCTGCTGGAGATCATCGGGCTTTTCTTCGAGGTCGACGAACGCTGGCTGCAACAGAGCCTGCGCGGTGCGGGCATTGCCGACAGCGACGTGATGGACATTGTCGCCAGCATGGCAACGGTGCAGGCCAACCGCGCGCGCGCACGTTCAGGCTCCATCGCTACGCTGGATGCACTGCGCAAGGCCGGATTTTTCGCAACGCCCCATAACCAGACACTTTTTGCCAAGGCAGGACTGATCGATGGATAACGGAAAGTACGCGGTAATCACACGCCAGCGTCGCGGGGCTGTCGGCCTTTTACTGGCCATGGTGCTGCTGGGCGTGTTTCCACTGGATGTCCTGCTTCCATCATTTCCGGCACTGGCGGCGCATTTCCGCAGCACACCGGCGGACATCGCGCTTTCAATCAGTCTGTTCGCCGTGGGCATCGCATTTGCCCAGTTGTTGATCGGCCCGCTATCCGATGTGATCGGACGCAAGGGCTTGTTGCTCGCCGGTATGAGCGTATCGATGCTCGGCGCCCTCGGTTGCGTGTTGACCGGCGACTACACGCTGTTCCTGATATTCCGGGTGGTGCAGGCACTGGGTTGCGGCTGTTTTGTGCTGTCCCAGGCACTGGTGCAGGACCTGTTCGAAGGCGAGGAGCGTGATCGCTTGCGTATTCTGATGGTCACCGCCACCGGGATTTTTATCTCCGTGTCGCCGCTGGCCGGCACCTTTCTGCAAGCCACCCTTGGCTGGCGCGGCAGTTTCGGGGTGTTCATCGCGCTGTCCGCCACGGTGCTGATCAAGGCATGGCTGTTTCTGGAGAACACTCGCCCTGTCGTCAGCGGCACGCACCCGGGTTTCCTCAAGGCCTATCGACGGGTGCTGGGAGATTTCGACTTTGTCGGCTACTGGCTGATTTCAGCCTTCGCATTCGCCTGTCATTTCTCCTTTATCGTGATTTCCCCACTGATCTTCATGGATCAACTGCAACTGTCGGCCTATGATTTTTCGCTGATCCTGCTGGTGTACGGCGCTGCGTATGTCGTCGGTGGCATCATCGCCACCGTACTGAACCGACGCATCACGCCGGGCCGGCAGATCATCACCGGGCTGAGTCTGATCCTGCTGTCAGGTTTGGTGATGCTTTATCTGGCGGCCAACCATGCACTGGCCCCAGCCACCGTTCTGATTCCGATGCTGATCTGCACGGCCGGCACCACCATCGCACGACCGGCAGCCACCTCGCGGGCCATGGGCCTGTTTCCCGAAAACGCCGGCACGTCGGCTTCGGCTGGCAGCACGATCATTTTCATTTGCGGCGGAATAATCAGTGCATTGATCAGCCTGAGCCCGGCCAACCTGCAATCCACGCTGGGTTACTGCTTTGTTTTGCTCAGTGGCGTGGCTCTGGCGTTGAACAGGGGGGTGAGCCGCCGCGCCAACATGCTCAAGATCAACACGACCGCGCAACCGGATGGCGAATAATCCTGCCAGTCGTCATCCCGCAACCGCCGCTGGCACTGCAACAACACTTTGCGCCATTCCCTCCAGACGCCAGCGGTGTAGAATCGCCAGATTCATCGCCATTCATCCCCCGGCGGGTTTATGAGCTCAGGCTGAGACCAGCGGCGATCCCGCAACGTCATCGGCCACTTCCAGACACACGGCCATTACCGGGTGTTCCAGACGTCAATAGAAGCTCACTTCCCCTTTGATACCTGATTAGCCGCCCGGAGTGCTTCAATGCCTGATTACCGTTCGAAAACATCCACCCACGGCCGCAACATGGCCGGCGCCCGCGCACTGTGGCGCGCCACCGGGATGAAAGATGACGACTTCAAAAAGCCGATCATCGCCATTGCCAACTCGTTCACCCAGTTCGTGCCGGGCCACGTGCACCTCAAAGACCTGGGCCAACTGGTCGCTCGCGAGATCGAACGCGCCGGTGGCGTAGCGAAAGAATTCAACACCATCGCGGTGGATGACGGTATCGCCATGGGTCACGACGGCATGCTCTATTCGCTGCCGAGCCGTGAAATCATCGCCGACTCCGTCGAATACATGGTCAACGCCCACTGTGCCGACGCCATCGTGTGCATTTCCAACTGCGACAAGATCACTCCGGGCATGCTGATGGCCGCCCTGCGCCTGAACATTCCGGTGATCTTCGTTTCCGGCGGCCCGATGGAAGCCGGCAAAACCAAACTCGCGTCCCACGGCCTCGACCTCGTCGACGCCATGGTGATTGCCGCCGACTCCAGCGCTTCTGACGAGAAGGTTGCCGAGTACGAGCGCAGCGCCTGTCCGACCTGCGGTTCCTGCTCCGGCATGTTTACCGCCAACTCGATGAACTGCCTGGTGGAAGCCCTGGGCCTGGCATTGCCGGGCAACGGTTCGACCCTGGCCACCCACAGCGATCGCGAACAACTGTTCCTGCAGGCCGGCCGCACCATCGTCGAGTTGTGCAAGCGTTACTACGGCGACAACGATGAGGCGGTATTGCCGCGCAACATCGCCAACTTCAAGGCGTTCGAGAACGCGATGATGCTCGACATCGCCATGGGCGGTTCGACCAACACCATCCTGCACTTGCTGGCAGCCGCTCAGGAAGCCGAGATCGATTTCGACCTGCGCGACATCGATCGTCTTTCGCGCAGCGTTCCACAACTGTGCAAAGTTGCGCCGAACATCCAGAAGTACCACATGGAAGACGTGCACCGCGCCGGCGGTATCTTCAGCATCCTCGGTTCTCTGGCCCGTGGCGGCCTGTTGCACACCGATCTGCCGACCGTACACAGCCGCAGCATGGAAGAAGCCATCGCCAAGTGGGACATCACCCAGACCACCGATGAGGCCGTGCACCACTTCTTCAAGGCAGGCCCGGCGGGCATTCCAACCCAGACTGCGTTCAGCCAGTCGACCCGTTGGGAAACCCTGGATGACGACCGTGAAAATGGCTGCATCCGCAGTTTCGAACACGCCTACTCGAAAGAGGGTGGCCTGGCCGTGCTGTACGGCAACATCGCGATGGACGGCTGCGTGGTGAAAACCGCCGGTGTCGACGAGTCGATCCATGTGTTTGAAGGCAACGCGAAGATCTTCGAAAGCCAGGACAGCGCCGTGCGCGGCATCCTCGCCGACGAAGTGAAAGAAGGCGACATCGTCATCATTCGCTACGAAGGTCCGAAAGGCGGCCCGGGCATGCAGGAAATGCTCTACCCGACCTCGTACCTGAAATCCAAAGGCCTGGGCAAAGCCTGCGCCTTGCTCACCGACGGCCGATTCTCCGGCGGCACTTCGGGCCTGTCCATCGGCCACGCTTCGCCAGAAGCCGCTGCTGGCGGTGCGATTGGTCTGGTGCGCGATGGCGACAAAGTGCTGATCGACATTCCGAACCGCTCGATCAATCTGTTGGTCAGCGACGAAGAACTGGCGGCTCGCCGGGTCGAGCAGGACAAGAAAGGCTGGAAACCTGTGGAAGTGCGTCCACGCAAAGTGACCACCGCGCTCAAGGCTTACGCCCTGCTGGCGACCAGTGCCGACAAAGGTGCTGTGCGTAACAAGGCGATGCTTGATGGGCTGTAAGCGTCAATCGCAGGAACAAAAATGCCTCGCCAAGTGCGAGGCATTTTTTTGTCTGGCCAGATTCCCCAGACACTGAAGATCAAAACTGTGGGACTGTCAGTGCACCCGGAATCCGGGCGCCCACAGAAGATCGGGGCTTACTGGATGTCTTCGGGTTTGACGATCACCCAGTTCTTGTCTGCCGTCACCGGCAACCCTTCCTTGGCCTGCGCCGCAGCGTGCTTGGCCATCATGCCGTTCAACTGCGTCATGTATTTGTCTTTGCGGTTGATCCACAAGTGAATGCCGCCCTTGGCCACGTCGACATCGTGGAACAGCATGTAACCGTCACTGGTAGGGGTGTCGCCGCCCACCAATACTGGTTTTTTCCACTCGTCGATGTAAGTCAGAATGGCGGCGTGCTTGCCGGCCATCCACGTCGCCGGGGTCCACAGGTATGGCGTCAGTTCGAGGCCGAGGTTGGCCTTCTCGTCATATTTGCCGGCGGTGATCTGCTTGCGCGCGGTGGTCAGTTCGTTGGTCTCGCGGTTCTTCAGCATCGTCGTCACGCCAATCACGTTCTGTGGTTTGACGTTGTAGCCGTACTTCGGATCGGCGGCGACCATGCGCACCAGTTCTTCAGACGCGGCGGTCATCACATAGACCTCGATGCCGTTCTCCATCAGCTTGTTGTAGAGCTCTTGCTGCCCGGTGAAGATTTTCGGCGGATTGACGTCGAGCGTCTTGACCACATCGCCGTCGTAATAAGTCGCCGGCACGGGTTTGCCCGAAGCCATCAGCTCATCGACGTAGCCTTTGAGTTCCTTGAGGGTGAAGCCGGAGAACACCTGCGCCACCCACGGGTAGCAGACCATGTCGTCGACTTCGCAGAGGCGATAGTAGTAACTGAACAGGCTTTCCTTGTGGTCGGCGGTGTCCTTGAACGGAATCAGTTTCAGGGAGGGGTCGAGTTTGTCGCGGGTGATCAGGCCCTTGTTTTCCATGAACGGCAACAAGGACTCTTCCAGGTCATAGCGGTAACTGGTGTTGTCCATGTCGAACACCGCGTAGTTACCTTTGTTGGCATTGGCGGCAATCATCGCGTCCAGCGCCTTGGCCTGATCGGCTGGCCAGTGTTTCAAATCGGTGGCGAATGCCTGACCGGCCAGGCCCAACCCCACAGTCAGTGCGACAGCCAGAAATTTCGGTGCAAACTTCATAAGCCCTTCTCCCTGATCAAAGAGACCGACGGTAACAAATAAGTGTGACCGTTTTCATCTGTCAGCGACCGTCCACGTCTCCATCACGCCAGATGCATTCCCCAGAGCGACGCCTACTTATTCCAAAAGCGACTATTACCCTGCGTTTTCGGTATTAATTCATTTGAAATCAAACTGTTAGGCTTGCCGGTTCGCAGCAGCCCCGCAAGGCTGCTGGCAAAGTCTTTCCTGGAGTTCTCATGAATCTACCGTTGATTCTCAACCTGCTGGTGTTCCTCGCCCTGCTCTTGGGTCTGGCACAAACCCGCCGCACCCATTGGAGCCTGGCGAAAAAAGTCCTGCTCGCGCTGGTGCTCGGTGTCACGTTCGGTATAGCTCTGCACGCCGTTTACGGGGCGGGCAATCCAGTGCTGAAAGCCTCGATTGGCTGGTTCGATCTGGTCGGCAACGGTTATGTGCAGTTGCTGCAAATGATCGTCATCCCGCTGGTGTTCGCTTCGATCCTCAGCGCGGTGGCCCGCCTGCACAACGCCTCGTCGCTGGGCAAGATCAGTTTCCTGACCATCGGCACGCTGCTGTTCACCACCGCGATTGCGGCGCTGGTCGGTATCGGCCTGACCAACCTGTTCGGCCTCAGCGCTGAAGGTCTGGTGGCCGGCACCCAGGAAATGGCCCGTCTGCAAACCATTCAGACCGACTACGCCGGCAAGGTCGCCGAACTGAATGTGCCGCAACTGCTGCTGTCGTTCATCCCGCAGAACCCGTTCGCCGATCTGGCGCGGGCCAAACCGACTTCAATCATCAGCGTGGTGATTTTCGCCGCGTTCCTTGGTGTCGCCGCGCTGCAACTGCTCAAGGATGACGTCGAGAAAGGTCAGAAAGTGATCAACGCCATCGACACCCTGCAAGCCTGGGTGATGCGCCTGGTGCGCCTGGTGATGAAGCTGACCCCGTACGGTGTACTGGCGCTGATGACCAAAGTGGTGGCTGGCTCCAACCTGCAAGACATCATCAAACTCGGCAGTTTCGTGGCGGTGTCGTACCTCGGTCTGGGCCTGATGTTCGTCGTTCATGGCCTGCTGGTGTCGGCGGCCGGGATCAACCCGCTGCGTTTCTTCCGCAAGATCTGGCCGGTGCTGACGTTTGCATTCACCAGCCGTTCCAGTGCAGCGAGCATTCCGCTGAGCATCGAAGCGCAGACCCGCCGTCTGGGCATTCCACAATCGGTAGCCAGTTTTGCCGCATCGTTCGGCGCGACCATCGGCCAGAACGGCTGCGCAGGCCTGTACCCGGCGATGTTGGCGGTGATGGTAGCGCCGACCGTAGGCATCAACCCGCTGGACCCGCTGTGGATCGCGACGCTGGTGGCGATTGTGACCCTGAGTTCGGCCGGTGTGGCGGGCGTAGGTGGCGGTGCGACGTTTGCCGCGCTGATCGTGCTGCCGGCGATGGGCTTGCCGGTGTCACTGGTGGCCTTGCTGATTTCGGTTGAGCCGCTGATCGACATGGGGCGTACAGCGTTGAACGTGAGTGGAGCAATCACCGCCGGTGCGATTACCAGTCAGGTGATGCAGCAGACCGATAAAGCACTGCTCGATGCCGATGAACATGGGCAGTTGGCACAGGCTTGAGTTGTTCTTTGCCTGACCTGCCCTCTTCCACATTGGATTTGTGTCGATCACAGATCCAATGTGTGTGGGCTTGCTCCGGGCGGCGTTCCGACGAAGCTCTTAAGCTTTTTCCCAGACCTCGAAGGTGTACGCCGGTTTGTCGCCCTCGGCCGCATTCGGCACATTCGACACCAGCTTCCACTGGTTAAGATCGAACGCCGGAAACCACGCATCACCTTCCGGGCTCAGCGCCACACGGGTCAGGTACAGACGATCCGCCTGCGCCAACCCTTGCGCATACAACTGCGCGCCGCCAATCAGCATCAGTTCATCGACGCCCTGTTCCTTCGCCCATTGCTCGGCGCGAACCACCGCGGCTTCGAGTGATGGATAAACCTCAGCGCCTTCCAACACCAGATCGGCCTGACGACTGACCACGATGTTCAAGCGCCCGGGCAGCGGACGACCGAGGGAATCCCAGGTCTTGCGCCCCATGATGATCGGCTTGCCGAGGGTCGTGGCCTTGAAGTATTTGAAGTCCCCCGGCAGGTGCCAGGGCATGCTGTTATCGACGCCGATCACACGGTTTTCACCGAGGGCTGCGATCAGGCTTAAGGGGAGTATTTTAGTCATGCCGGCGAGGATACCAGAGCCTCGCTTGACCCGATAAGCGCCACAGCGGTTATGCTCACGGCTCAATTGAGCGACGGGATGCCGCGTGACACAACTGACTCCACTGCAAAACCTCTGGTTGACCGAAACCGTGCGCCTGCGCGAAGAACACGCGGGGCCTCTGGATGATCTGGAAGCCAATCGTCTGGCCCGCGCGGCTGGCGGTGATTTGCCGAGCCGTATTCAGCGCCGTGCCTTGTGGCTGGCCGAGCGTGACGGGCTGACCAACGCACTCAAGCACTGGCTGCAAGGCGCGCGTCTGGCGCTGCTGTTAATGGTGGTGCTGGCCTGCGTGACCGGTGCCGGCATGGCGTTTTCCACGCTGGGTGACGGCACGCGCCCGGTGAATATTTTCTGGGCGTTGGGTACGTTGCTCGGGGTGAATCTGATTTTGCTGTTGAGTTGGGCGCTGGGACTGTTGTTCGCCGGGGAACATGGCGCCGCACTCGGCCGGCTCTGGCTTTGGCTCAGCGAAAAATTCGCCCGTGACGCCAAAGCCGCGCAGTTGCCCCCAGCGTTGCTCGTCTTGTTGCAACGCCAAAAACTCAATCGTTGGGCGATCGGCACGCTGGTCAATGGCCTGTGGCTGCTGATCATGCTCAGCGCTTTGAGCATGCTGGTGTTGATGATGGCTGCCCGGCGCTATGACTTCATTTGGGAAAGCACGCTGTTAGGCGCCGACTTCTTCGCCGCCCTGAAGGATGCGTTGACGGTCATTCCCCATGCCTTGGGTTGGAGTGCGCCGCGCGTCGACATGATTCGCGTGACGCTGGACACCGACTACAACCGTGCGTTGGTTCGCCAGTGGTGGGCCATCTGGCTGGTGGGCGCGGTGCTGATCTATGGCGTCTTGCCGCGTCTGATACTGATGTTGTTCTGCCGCTGGCGCTGGAAACGGGGACGTGACCGCTTGCGTCTGGACCTGAACCTGCCCGGCTACACGCAATTGCGCGAACGCCTGATGCCGACCAGCGAACGCCTGGGCGTCACCGACGCCGCGCCTGAGCAATTGCACCGCGTCGAAAGCAGCGTCAGCGAACACGCCAGCGAAGGCGCATTGCTGGTGGCGATCGAACTCGACGAGCAACGCCCATGGCCGCCGGCCCTGCCGAAAACCGTGAGCAACGCTGGCATCCTCGACAGCCGCGAGTCACGCAACAAACTGCTCGAACAACTCAGCCGCTTTCCCCCGGCACGTCTGGTTATCGCTTGCGATCCACGGCGCTCGCCGGATCGCGGCAGCCTCGCGCTGATCGCCGAACTGGCGCGCAACGCCAGCGCCACCCGCGTCTGGCTGCTGCAAGCGCCGCCCGGTGAAGCGCTGGACGCCGAACGCCTCGGCGACTGGCACATCGCACTGCAACAGTTGGAACTACCCTTTGCTGATTGCGCGCCGTTGAACTGGCTGGAGAACGGTCATGACTGATGCCTTCAAAGCGCCGCTGAAACTCGCCGTGGTCGGCCACACCAACGTTGGCAAGACTTCGCTGTTGCGCACGCTGACCCGCGATGTCGGTTTCGGCGAAGTCTCGCATCGGCCGAGTACCACCCGGCATGTCGAGGGCGCGCGGCTGTCGGTGGACGGCGAGCCGTTGCTCGACCTCTACGACACGCCGGGGCTGGAAGACGCCATCGCCCTGCTGGATTTTCTCGAACGTCTGGAGCGCCCCGGCGAGCGCCTCGACGGCCCGGCACGACTGACGCGGTTTCTCGACGGCAGCGAGGCGCGCCAGCGTTTCGAACAGGAAGCCAAAGTGTTGCGGCAACTGCTCGCCTCCGACGCCGGTTTGTATGTGATCGACGCCCGCGAGCCGGTGCTGGCCAAGTACCGCGATGAACTGGAAGTGTTGGCCAGTTGCGGCAAACCGCTGCTGCCGGTGCTCAATTTCGTCAGCAGCGCCAACCACCGCGAACCGGATTGGCGTGACGCGTTGGCGCGTCTTGGTCTGCATGCGCTGGTGCGTTTCGACAGCGTGGCGCCGCCCGAGGATGGTGCGCGACGGCTGTATGAAAGCCTCGCCTTGTTGCTGGAAAACGCCCGGCCGCAACTGGAACGCTTGATTGCAGATCAGCAGGCACAGCGACTCGCCCGGCAGCACAGTGCAGCGCGGTTGATTGCCGAATTGCTGATCGACTGCGCCGCGTGCCGCCGCAGCGTGGTCAGCGAAGCCGAGCAGGAACAGCAAGCCATCAGCGAACTGCGCAAGGCTGTGCGCCAGCGCGAACAGAAGTGCGTCGAAGCGCTGCTCAAGCTGTATGCGTTTCGCCCGCAGGATGCGGCGGCGAGTGATCTACCGTTGCTCGATGGCCGCTGGGGCGATGACCTGTTCAACCCGGAAACCTTGAAGCAACTCGGTGTGCGTGTGGGGGGCGGGATCGCTGCCGGGGCAGCCGCCGGGGCTGGCGTGGATTTGCTGGTGGGCGGCATCACCCTCGGCGCGGCGGCATTGGCCGGGGCAATTGCTGGCGGTGCGCTGCAAACGGCGCGCAGTTATGGCAGTCGCTTGCTCGGCAAGATCAAAGGCCAGCGCGAGTTGACGGTGGATGATGCCGTGTTGCGGCTGTTGGCGTTGCGCCAGCGCCAGTTGCTGCTGGCCCTGGATCAGCGCGGGCATGCGGCGCTGGACGCGGTTCAGGTTGCCGCACCGCAGGACAAAACCTGGCGACAGGGCAAGTTGCCGGAGGCGCTGAGCAAGGCGCGGGCGCATCCGCAATGGTCGTCGCTCAACCCGCATGCGAAGTTGAATCAGGCGCAGCGGCAGGAGCAAATTGAGTCTTTGGCTGAGGATTTGTAGCGCCTGAGCCGGCCTCTTCACGAGCAAGCCCGCTCCCACAGAAAAACGCATTCCCCCGGGCTTGCTCGCGAATGAAGGTCTTGTGACCTGCCATCAAATGTCCCCCAGCAACTGCGCGACATTGCGCTCGGCCATGGCCGGACCGACGCTCATGCCGACGCCGGTGTGCATCAGCGCCACACTCAGCCCCGGTGCCGGGCGCAGGAACGAAAACGGCCCCGGCCCACGGGCGCCATAGACACCCTGCCAGCGCTCGATCACTTGCACCTTGCAGCCGAGGGTGTGTTCGGCCAGTTCGAGCATCCAGGTGTCGACTTGCTCGGCGTTGAACGGCGACGGATCGCTGCCGTAGTGGTGCGAATCGCCGATGATCAACTCGCCATACGGTGTCGGACTGATCAACAGGTGAATGCCGTTTTCATGCAGGTGCGGTTGTTCGCGCAGGATCTGCGCCTGCACCGCCGCCGCTTCCGGCAAGTCGGCGAAGGCGCCGTAGTGCACGCCGCTCAACCCCGTGAGCAAGGCGTGTTGCAGGTTCAGGTCGACGTGCGGTTTGGCGCGGAGCATTTGCAGGCGGCAGATTTGCGGGTCGAGCGTGGCAATCGGTTCGGCCAGCAGCGTCTGATAATCATGGCCGGAGCAGACGATGATCTGTTTGGCGGTGAACGAACCGGCCGTGCTGTGCAGACGCCCCGGCTCCACATCGCGCACCAGCGTCGAGAAATGAAATTCGACGCCGAGGTCGCGGCGCAGGTAATCGATCAATGCTGGAATCGCTTCACGCGAATACAACTGTTGATCGTCCCTCCCGTGCAAGGCTGCACGGTGATGGCTGAACTGACCGCTGTAGAGGTCGCGCAACGCGGCGCCGCGCAACAAGTCGACGTTGTAACCGTTTTCCACGGCGCGGCCGGCGCAAAAGGCTTCGAGCAGGTGTTCTTCAGCTTCAGTGCGGGCAAACAGGTACGAGCCGTTACGCTTGATTTGCAGGCCGGCGAGCTGCGCCCAGTCGCCCCAGATCTCGCGGCTGGCCTTGGCCAGTTCGAGCATTGGCCCGGGTGGCTGGCCGGTGACCAGTGCCTGGCCGAAGTTGCGCACCGAGGCGCCGAGGGGCGTGGCCGTGCGTTCGAAAACCGTGACTTTGAGACCGCGTTTGGCGGCGGCATAGGCGTGGGACAGGCCGAGGATGCCGGCGCCGACGATCAGCAGGTCGTTGTGTTGTGTCATGGAAATTTTCCCTGAATGGGAGACCGCCTTCGCGAGCAAGCCCGCTGCCACAGGGGATTTTGGGTGCCCACAGAATGTGTGTTCACTGAAGATCCAATGTGGGAGCGGGCTTGCTCGCGAAGCGGCCCTGTCAGTCGATAAAGAGCTTACTTGGCGACGACTTTCTCGGACTTGCCGTCATAGCGCTTGCGCCACTCGGCCAGGATCTCGTCGCGGTTCTTCGAGGCCCAGGCAAAGTCGTTTTTGATCAGGCGCTGCTCGTAGTCGGCCGGCAGTTCGGTCTGCGGCTTGGCGATCCCCGGCTGGGCAAGAACAGCGAAGTTCTCCTTGTACAGGTCCATCGCCTCGGCGCTGGCGGAGAAGTCCGCGAGTTTCTTCGCGGCTTCTTCATGCGGCGTGCCTTTGATCACGGCAGTCGCCTCGATCTCCCAGCCCAGGCCTTCCTTCGGCAGGATGATGTCCAGCGGCGCGCCCTGGCGCTTCAACTGAACGGCCGGGTATTCGAAGGAAATACCAATCGGGAACTCGCCCGCCGCCGCCAGTTTGCAAGGCTTGGAGCCGGAGTGAACGTACTGGCCGATGTTCTGGTGCAGGCCGTCCATGTACGCCCAGCCCTGCTTCTCGCCGAAGGTTTGCAGCCAGGCGCTGACGTCGAGGAAACCGGTGCCGGACGACGCCGGGTTGGGCATGACAATCTTGCCCTTGTACTCAGGCTTGGTCAGGTCCTGCCAGCTCACCGGTTTGCTCAAGCCCTGCTTCTCGGCTTCGACGGTGTTGAAGCAAATGGTCGCGGCCCACACGTCCATGCCGACCCAGGCCGGCGGGTTGGCGGCGTCGCGGTAGTTCGCGCCGATCTTGCCCAGATCCTTCGGTGCGTAACTTTGCAGCATGCCTTGCTGGTCGAGGATCGCTAGGCTCGAGGCGGCCAGGCCCCACACGGCGTCAGCCTGCGGACGGGCCTTTTCGGCCAGCAGTTTGGCGGTGATGATCCCGGTGGAATCGCGCACCCATTTGATCTCGACGTCCGGGTTGGCCTTTTCGAAGGCGTCCTTGTAGGACTTCAGTTGCTCGGCTTCGAGGGCGGTGTACACCGTCAACTCGGTTTTCGCCGCGAAGGCATTCAGGCTGAAAGTGGCGAGCACAGCAGCGGCCAGGGCCATAGGCTTGAACATGATCGTTTTCCTGTCTTTTTGAGTTGAGGGTTACGGGAAACATCAGTGACCGGGCGCGGTTTGCCGCCAGGCCTGGGAACGGCGCAGCAAACCGCGCGAAGCCCACGCCAGCAGCAAGGACACGCCCGCCGAGGTGAACAGAATCAGGGTCGACATCGCTGCCGCGCCGCCGACGTTGCCGGCGTCATCCATGTTCAGCACCGCCACCGCCGCAAGAATGGTGTCCGGGCTGTAGAGGAAGATCGCCGCCGACACCGTGGTCATCGCCGAGACGAACAGGTAGCGCACGATGTCCAGCAACGCCGGCAGGCAGATCGGCACGGTCACGCGCAGGTAATGCCGATACAGCGGCGCCTTGAGCGACAGCGCGGCGGCTTCGAACTCGGCATCGAGCTGGCGCAGCGCGGTGGTTGCGGTCATTTGTGCGGTGGTCAGATAGTGCGCAATGGTGCAGACGATCAGCAGGGTCATCGTCCCGTAGAGCACATGCAGCGGGTTGCCGGTCAGGTTGAAAAAGAACACGTAACCCAGACCAAGCACCAACCCCGGCACCGCCATCGGCACGAAACTGAGCATGCGCAACGCCAGATTGAGGCCGCGTTGCGTGCGTGTTTTTTCCATCAGATACGCGCCGGTGAAGATCAGCACGCTGCCGATCAGCGCCGTACCCAGCGCCATCTTCAAACTGTTGCTGTAGGCCAGCCAGCCACCGCCGGCGGTTTCGTTGAACTGATAGTGGTTGAGCGACAGCGACAGGTTGTACGGCCAGAACTTCACCAGCGAGGAGAACACCGCCATGCCGAACACCAGCAGCAACGCCGCGCAGATCAGCAGGACGATGACCAGATAGCAGCCATCACGCACTTTCGACGGCGCCGGTTTGAACACCTGGGCGCGGCCACTCATGGAGTCGCCGTGACGTCGACGCAACCACGCATCGACGCCAAAGCTCAGCAGCGCCGGCAGCAACAGCACCATGCCGATCAACGCACCACGGCCGAATTGCTGCTGGCCGACCACGGCTTTATAAGCCTCCAGCGCCAACACTTGATAGTCGCCACCGACCACCACCGGCACACCGAAATCGGTGATGGTCAGGGTGAACACCAGACAGAACGCGGCGAACACAGCCTGTCGGGTCGCCGGCCAGGTGATGCTGCGAAACGCCTTGGCCGGACTGGCGCCCATGCTCGACGCCGCATCGAACAGCCGCGCATCGGCCAGGGACAGCGCCGACAGCAGAATCATCAGCGCATGGGGAAAGGTGTAGATCACCTCACCCAGCACAATCCCCCAGAACCCGTAGATGTTGTCCGAGAGCAGCCCGCGCAACAGGCCTTGATTGCCGAACAGATAGACCAGCGCAATCCCCGGCAGCATCGACGGCGCCATCAGCGGCAGCAGGGATATCCCGCGCCAGATGCCTTTGGCCGGAATCAACGTGCGTTGCAGGGCGTAGGCAAACAGGTAGGCCAGCGGTACGACGATGGCCGCGACGCTGAGGGAAACTTTCAGGCTGTTGCCGAGCAGCCAGTGAAAGTTCTCGCTGGTCGCCAGTTCTTTCGCGGCGAGCCAGCCACCGCCCTGCCCGGCTTCGCTACTGAAGCCGCGCCAGAAGATCGCCAGCAACGGCAACAGCACCGCAACGCCAAGCAGTACCAGCAGCAGGAGTTTGCCGCCGACGACGAAGATGCGGTCGCCGATCTCGGCACGGGACGTCTGACGCACCTGCTTATGCGGGAGCGGCAGCGCGAGGTGGCTGCTCATCAGGCAAACACCTGCAGGCTGCGCGGCGGCAACGCAACCATGATCTGCTGGGCGCCGAGGCGCGGCATGGCCTCCGGCGCCAGTTCGGCGAGCAGCGCGTGGCCGGGCAGTTGATCGAGTTCGAAGCTCATGCGGCAGCGGTTGCCGAGGAAGGTGATCTCGCGGACTTTGGCCGGGAACAGGTTTTCTTCGTGCACCAGCGGATTGACGTTGATCGCTTCCGGGCGGCAGAACAATCGGCCCGAGGCGCCGCTCACGCTGCCATCCGCCAGACGCACATCCATCCCGCCCACCCGGGCGTGGCTGGCGCTGCTGCGCTGGAACGGCAGCCAGTTACCCTGCCCGACAAACTCGGCCACAAACGGTGTGGCCGGGCGGTTGTAGATGTCCTGCGGGGTGGCGTACTGCTCGACCCGACCGTTATTCATCACGGCGATGCGGTCGGCCATCAGCATGGCTTCGTCCTGATTGTGCGTGACCATCAGGGTGGTGATGCCGAGGTTGCGTTGCAGTTGGCGCAGTTCGGTACACAAATGCTCACGCACCCGGGCGTCAAGGGCCGACATCGGTTCGTCGAGCAGCAGCAGCGACGGTGCCGGGGCCAGAGCGCGGGCCAGTGCCACCCGTTGCTGTTGGCCGCCGGACAATTGGCCGGGGTACTTTTTCTCACTGCCGGTGAGGCCGACCAGTTCCAGCATCTCACCGACGCGGCGGCGCACTTCATCGCGACCGCTGCCGGCGAGGCCGTAGGCAATGTTCGCCTCCACCGTCAGATTGGGGAACAGTGCGTAGGACTGAAACAGAATCCCGTAGTCCCGGGCCTGCGGGGCGAGATTCGAGACATCGCGGTCACCGAGGTACAACTCGCCGCTGTCCTGCTTTTCCAGACCGGCGATGCAACGCAGCAACGTGGTCTTGCCGCACCCGGACGGGCCGAGCAGGCACACCAGTTCACCGGCCGCGACGTCGAGGGAGACGTTATCCAGTGCGGTGAACGCGCCAAAGCGCTTCTGCACGCCACGCACGTTCATCGGTGCGCCTGGGTGAGTCAGGGTGGTTGCGATGGCAGGATTCATGGGACAGACCTCATCAAGCAGATGAGGCAAATCCTAGCGTTGTAATGCGTCCGTCATGTGGCAGTGAGGCAAAAACGGCTGATAGTGGTATTCGGGGATTTTGGTTTGGGCTGAGGTTCTGCATTGCCTGGTCTGCCCCCTTCGCGAGCAGCCCGCTCCCACAGGGGGAACGCATGCCAATGTGGGAGCGGGCTTGCTCGCGAAGAGGCCCAGACATTCACCAAAAGATTCCGGCGATCGACACCTCTAGCCTCCACTCAGCGGCACATGGGCATGCGCCGCTGAGCGCGTTGATCATTCGGTCGGCACTAACCTGTCCAGCACACGATTGACCGCCAACTCGGCCAGCATCACCACCTGAGCGATGCCTTGCAGGGTTTTGCGGTGCGAGCCTTCCACCAGTGCCGCGTGGTTGTGGAGCATGACGGTGGCGGAGCCGAGGGTTTCACTGGCGTCGGCCAGCAGGGATTCGGTGTCAGCCTCAGGGTGTGCCATGTAGAGCGTGTTGGGGGTGTAGGACGCGGCCATGATGGCGGCGACCGGTGGGCAGAGATAGTGGTCGAGGGCGCGCTCGGCGGCTTCGTGGAATTTCTTTGAATCGGGCGATTCGTAGGGGGATGCCGGATCGGAGATCGGCGGGTTTGGCGTTGGTTTGAACATTGAGTCTTTCTCCAGTAGAGCCGCAGCCATCTCGCTACTAAACGAAAGGGGTGGCAGCTGTGCGCAAGTTAGTAGACCGGCAGAAGACTCAAGACCCGGCGCACCCGAAGATGCCATGCGCACAGCCACCATCAAGTGCAAGCAAGCGCCCGACTGGATGATTCTTGTGCAGCCGTAAGTCAACTGATCCGGGCTACTAAACCCGATCACTGGAAATCAGTGATGCGAACCAAGTTACGCAGCCAGCCCAAGGCGCACAAGCCGGCGGATTCTGGTGCATGCGTAGGCAGCGGCGCAAGGATTTGTAGGCTGCCGGGCGTAACACCGAGTGTCTTTAAACACCTGCGCTGGAAAGGGTTTAGTGCCCTACAGAGATTGGGGATTTACCTGTCGGATTTTGCTGCGGCGACTGACCCCTTCGCGAGCAGCCCGCTCGCACAGGGGGGAACGCATGCCAATGTGGGAGCGGGCTTGCTCGCGAAGAGGCCGGCACAGGCACTGAAAGATCTCAGGCCGGGGACATTTCCTGCGCCAACCCCAAAAACGCCGCCGGCAACCGCGCATTCTTGCGCTCCTTGAGGCAGTACAGGTACTCGGGAATCTGCGGCGCATGCTCAAGGGTCAGCACCTTTAGCTGCGGATCATGCGGCACTTCCTGGCGGGCAATGATGCTGATGCCAATGTTGCGCAACACCGCCTCGCGAATCGATTCACGGCTGCCGATCTCCAGCAGCGGCCCGAAACTCACCCCGGCGCTGGCCAGCAACTCTTCGGTCAACCGCCGCGTGGTCGAACCCGACTCGCGCATCAGCAACGTATGCCCGACCAACGCACTCAGCGACACATGCTCATGCACCGCCAGCGGGTGATTGCGATGCACCGCCAATACCAGCGGATCCGTGCCGAGCACCCGACGAATCAGCCGCGCATCATCCAGCAACTGCGACGACGCGGCGACATCGACCCGGTAATCCTCCAGCGCTTCGAGCACCTGCTGCGAGTTGCCGATTTCCACCGACACGTCCACCTGCGGCAGGCGTTCGCGAAAAGTCTTCACCAGATCGAGGATGTAATACGGCGCGGTCGCGGCGATTCTCAACGTGCCTTGCACCTGGCCGCTGTTGCGCAGGAAAAACTCGATATCGGCTTCCTGCTGCAACAACGCCTTGACCATCGGCAGCAGCCGCGCGCCTTCGTCGCTGACACTCAATCGGCGACCGCCACGGTAGAACAGCTCTACCGAATAGTGGCTTTCGAGGTTACGAATCTGCGTGGTCACGGTCGGTTGGCTGAGGCCGAGTTTTTTCGCCGCCAAAGTGATGCTGCCCAGACGGGCCACCATGTAAAACGCCTTCAGCTCGGCACTCAGCACAACCACCCCTCATCGTCTATTTGCGCAACAGGCGCAAACCGTTGAACACCACCAGCAGGCTCACGCCCATGTCGGCAAACACCGCCATCCACATGGTGGCGAGCCCGGCGAAGGTTACCCCAAGAAAGATAGCCTTGATCACCAACGCCAATGCAATGTTCTGTTTCAGGATGCTGGCGGTATCGCGAGACAGGCTGATGAATGCCGGAATCTTGCGCAGATCGTCGTCCATCAGGGCGACATCGGCAGTTTCGATAGCCGTGTCGGTGCCCGCTGCGGCCATGGCAAAACCGATCTCGGCGCGGGCCAATGCCGGGGCATCGTTGATACCGTCGCCGACCATGCCGACCCGGTGGCCCTGTGCGTAAAGCGCTTCGATGGCTTGCAGCTTGTCGGTCGGCAACAAATCGCCCTGAGCCTGATCGATGCCGACCTGCGCGGCAATCGCCTGCGCGGTGTGGACGTTATCGCCCGTGAGCATCAGGGTTTTCACGCCCAGCGCATGCAACTGGCGGATCGCTTCGCGACTGGTCTCCTTGACGGTGTCGGCCACCGCAAACAGCGCCAGCGGTCCGGACTTGTCGAGCAACAGCACCACGGATTTGCCCTGTTTCTCCAGCGCGAAGAGTTTTTCTTCCAGCGCCGGGGAGCACAGGTTCAGCTCTTCAACCAGGCGATGGTTGCCCAAGTAGTAGACCTGGCCGTTGATCTCGCCTTTGACGCCACGACCGGCCAGCGCTTCGAAGTTATCCACAATCTGCGCTGCGAGGTTTTTATCCACAGCGGCGTTGGCGATGGCCAGCGACACCGGGTGATCGGAACGGCCGGCCAACGCGGCAGCAATCGCCGGGGCGGTGGCGTCGGCCGTCGGATCGAGGGACAGGTAATCGGTCTGCACCGGTTTGCCGTGGGTGATGGTTCCGGTTTTATCCAGCGCCAGATAATCGAGCTTGAAACCGCCCTCCAGGTACACGCCGCCCTTGACCAGAATGCCTTTGCGCGCCGCCGCCGCGAGGCCGCTGACGATGGTCACCGGGGTGGAAATCACCAAGGCACATGGGCACGCGACCACCAGCAACACCAGCGCGCGGTAGATCCAGTCGAACCACACCGCGCCCATGAACAGCGGCGGAATGATCGCCACGGCCAGGGCCAGGACGAACACCGCTGGGGTGTAGATTGTCGAGAATTGATCGACGAAGCGCTGGGTCGGTGCGCGTGCGCCCTGGGCTTGCTCGACGGCGTGAATGATCCGCGCCAGGGTCGAGTTGTTCGCCGCTGCGGTCACCGCGTATTCCAGCGAACCGGCCTGATTGATGGTGCCGGCGAACACTTTATCGCCCACGGTTTTCTCCACCGGCAGGCTTTCCCCGGTGATCGGCGCCTGATCGATGGTCGAACGGCCGCTGACGACTTCACCGTCCAGCGCAATACGCTCGCCGGGTTTTACCCGCACGCGGGCGCCGAGTTCGACGCTTTTCACTTCCTGTTCGAGCCAGCGACCGTCAGCCTGCAATACGGTCGCCTGCTCCGGGGTCATTTGCATCAGACCGCTGATCGCGTTGCGCGCACGATCCAGCGAACGTGCTTCGATCAACTCGGCCACGGTGAACAGGAACATCACCATCGCCGCTTCCGGCCATTGGCCGATCAACACGGCACCGGTCACGGCGATGCTCATCAGCGCATTGATGTTGAGGTTGCGGTTCTTCAGGGCAATCCAGCCCTTTTTGTAGGTGCCGAGGCCACCGCTGAGGATCGACACCAGCGCGATGATCGCCACCACCCAGGTCGGCGCGGCGTTGGTGAAGTGGATCACTTCGGCGGCGAGCGCACCGACGCCGGACAGCGCCAATGGCCACCAGTGTTTTTTCACGGGGGCCGGGGCTGGCGACTCGACGCCCGCCTCCAGCGGTTCGGCGTGCATGCCGAGGGATTTGATTGCCTCAGTGATGGGCTCGGTGCCTGGCAGCGTGTGGGTCACACCGAGCACGCGGTTGATCAGGTTGAATTCCAGTTGCTCGACGCCGGCCAGTTTGCCGAGTTTGTTCTGGATCAGCGTCTGTTCGGTCGGGCAGTCCATCGCCTCGATGCGAAAGCTGCTCAGCCGGGCGTCGGCGCTGGTTTTTTCGCTCAGTAGCACCCGTGCAGGTGCGGCGGCTTTCGATGCGCAGCAAGCGTCGCCGCCGTGGTCATGTTTATGCACAGGCTGCAATTTATGGCTGTGGTCGTGCCCCGCGTGGGGTTTGTGGGAGTGCAGGGAATCGCTCATTGGTCGCGTCCATGAAGGTGCCTGTTGCCAAGTAAAGACCCTGTAGCCACTATAGGGTCAAGCACCCTTTTGGAGATTGCCGTCATGAAGATCGGAGAACTGGCCAAGCTGACCGATTGCGCCGTCGAAACCATTCGTTACTACGAGCGCGAAAACCTGCTGCCAGAGCCCGCCCGCAGCGACGGCAACTACCGCGTCTACACCCAGGCCCACGCCGAACGCCTGACCTTCATCCGCAACTGCCGCACCCTCGACATGACCCTCGAAGAAATCCGCAGCCTGTTGGCCATGCGTGACAGCCCGCAGGATCAGTGTGAAAGCGTCAACACGCTGATCGATGAACACATCCAGCATGTGAAGGCACGAATTGACGGGTTATTGGCGTTGCAGACACAACTGCTCGACCTGCGCCAACGCTGTGGCGAAAGGCCGGGGGCCGATCAATGCGGGATTTTGCAGCGGCTGGAAGTGAGTGGCGGGGTGGTGGCGACGGAGGTGGAGCATTCGCATGTGGGCCGTAGTCACGGCCATTAAGAACACCCGATAACCAAAGTGGGAGCGGGCTTGCTCGCGAAAGCGGTGTGTCAGCCAACACATAATTGACTGACACACCCTCTTCGCGAGCAAGCCCGCTCCCACAGGGTATTGCGTGAAACCTCAGACCGCCATCGGCGCGGTCATCGGCGCGTGGTGCTCGTAGCCTTCCAGCGAGAAATCACTCGGTTCCACCAGTTCCAGCCATTCCGGCTGATACACGCCAGTCTTGGCGAACTCCGGCACGCGATCCGAAATCTTCAGTTTCGGCATGGCGAACGGTTCGCGCTTGATTTGTTCGTTGAGCATGTCCAGATGGTTTTCGTAGACGTGCGCGTCACCGATGAAATAGGTGAACCAGCGCGGCGTGTAACCGGTCAGGCGACCGATCAGGCTCAGCAGCGCGGCGCCTTCGGTGAGGTTGAACGGCGTGCCCAGGCCCAAGTCGTTGGAGCGGATGTATAGGGTCAGGGAAATTTCCCTGGTCTCGACATTCGGGTGGAACTGGTACAGCAGATGGCACGGCGGCAGGGCCATTTCATCGAGTTGGGCGCAGTTCCAGCCGTGGAACAGGATGCGGCGGCTGCCCGGATCATTGATGATCGTGTCGACGCACTGGCGCACCTGGTCGATGGCTTTGTACAGCACCACGTAGGCCTGGCCGTCTTCTTCGCCTTGAGCGATCTGCTTGTAGCCATTGCTCAAGGTTTGTTCGATGGCCGCGGTGTTGCTCAACGGAATCTGCTTGTACGCCGGCCATTTGCGCCATTGCACGCCATAGATTTCGCCGAGGTCGTCGTCGCCCTGACGGAATGGGTTGGCCAACCACTGGGCGTTTTCGTTGGCGTTCTGGTCCCAGACCTTGCAGCCCAGCGCGCGGAATTCAGCGGCGTTGTTCACACCACGCAGAAAACCGCACATCTCGCCGATGGCCGATTTGAAGGCCATCTTGCGGGTGGTGATCGCCGGAAAACCTTCCTGCAGATCGAAACGCAGCATCGCCCCCGGGAAACTGATGGTGTTGATGCCGGTGCGGTTGGCCTGTTTGGTGCCGTTCTGGATGACGTGCGAGACCAGTTCGAGATATTGCTTCATGAGTTACCTGTGTCCTTGAACCCGGGGGCCGTCGCCCCCGGCCTTCGAATTTATACGGCCGCCGCGGGCGCTGCCGGGGCGCGATGATAAGCCAGCCAGATCAGGTACAGACCGGCAAGCACCATCGGCACGCAAAGCACCTGACCCATGGTCAGCCAGCCCCAGGCCAGATAGCCCAGTTGCGCGTCCGGTACACGGACGAATTCGACGATGAAACGGAAGATGCCGTAGAACAGCGTGAACATCCCCGATACCGCCATGGTCGGCCGCGGTTTACGCGAGAACAACCACAGGATCAGGAACAGCGCGACGCCTTCAAGGGCGAACTGATACAGCTGCGACGGGTGACGCGGCAACTGCGCCGGGTCGCTGAACGGCGGGAAGATCATCGCCCACGGCACGTCGGTCGGCTTGCCCCACAACTCGGCGTTGATAAAGTTGCCGATACGCCCGGCGCCCAGGCCGATCGGCACCATCGGTGCGACGAAGTCCATCAACTGGAAGAACGACTTGTTGTTCTTTTTGCCGAACCACAACGCGGCCAGCATCACGCCGATAAAGCCGCCGTGGAACGACATGCCGCCCTTCCACACTTCGAAAATCAGCAACGGGTTGGCCAGGTAGGCGCTCAGATCGTAGAACAGCACGTAACCCAACCGCCCGCCGACAATGACCCCCATCGATAACCAGAAAATCAAGTCGGAGAGTTTCTCCTTGCTCCAGGTCGGGTCGAAGCGGTTCAACCGCCGGGACGCCAGCAGCCAGGCGCCGCCGATGCCGATCAGGTACATCAGACCGTACCAGTGGATTTTCAGCGGACCGATGGCCAGGGCCACCGGGTCGATCTGCGGGTAAGGCAGCATTGCGACTCCTCGTTAGAAGTTGAAACCAGAATTCCCGGGCGACGCTGTCACCTCAGGATTAAGCCAGGATTGCGACCTGCTCAAAGCAGAAAACTCAAGCCAACGCAAAACAGCAAAGCGGCGAACAGCCGTTTGAGCAAGCGTGGCGATAATCTATGTGCCAATCGTGCGCCGAGACGGGCGAACACCATGCTGGTCAGGGCGATGCCCAACAGCGCCGGCAAATAGACAAAACCGAGACTATGGGCCGGCAGCAGCGGATCGTGCCAGCCCAGAATCATGAAACTTAATGCACTGACCAGGGCGATCGGCAGACCGCAGGCCGACGAGGTCGCTACCGCTTGCTGCATCGGCACGCTGCGCCAGGTCAGGAACGGCACGGTCAGCGATCCGCCGCCGACGCCAAAAATCGCCGAGGCCCAGCCAATCACACTGCCAGCCACGGACAGACCGAGTTTGCCCGGCACCGTTCGGCTGGCCTTGGGTTTGACGTCCAGCGCCAACTGCACGGAAATCACCAAGGCAAATACGCCGATGATTTTTTGCAAATGCGGCCCGGAAATCGCTTCGGCCGTCAGCGCACCGAAACCGGCGCCGACCAGAATACCCACGGTCATCCACGCAAAAACCGGCCAGCGTACCGCACCACGTCGATGGTGCTCACGCACGGCATTGACCGAGGTGAAGATGATCGTCGCCAACGACGTGCCGACCGCCAGGTGGGTCAGAATCGATGGGTCGAAGCCCTGCAACGTGAAACTGTAAACCAGCACCGGGACAATAATGATCCCGCCGCCCACCCCGAACAGCCCGGCCAGCACGCCTGCACAGGCGCCCAGCGCCAGATAGAGCAGAAATTCCATGACCGTCTCCCAGACGCTTTCCCCAAACCGGAGCGGCATGGTAACGGATGCATACCCTTAGGCGGAACTGGCGATGGATGCACGGACGCCGGATGCGTAGAGTGGACAAAAAACACACAAGGACCACCTTATGTGCCTGATCGTTTTTGCCTGGCGCCCGGGCCATGCCCAGCCGCTGATCGTTGCGGCCAACCGTGACGAGTTTTACGCCCGCCCCAGTCTGCCGCTGGGGCAATGGCCTGAGGCACCGCATGTGCACGCCGGACGCGATCTCGAAGCCGGTGGCACCTGGCTGGGGATCGGCGCCAACGGGCGCTTTGCGGCGCTGACCAATATCCGCGACCCGCATCAGCCGCCGGCGCGTAAATCGCGGGGGGAGCTGGTGGCGGGGTTTCTCGCGGGCGATGAGGCGATTGATGACTATCTGGCCGGCGTTGTCGGTCGCTCACCAGAGTACGCCGGGTTCAACCTGCTGCTGGGCAACAGCCATGAGCTATGGCACTACAACGCACGGATGTCGGAGCCGGTGATGCTGCAGTCCGGGGTCTACGGATTATCCAATGCCGGACTGGACACGCCGTGGCCGAAGCTGCTCAAGGCCAAGGCGGCGTTGAGTGCAGTGCTGGAGGATCCGCAGCCTGCACGGTTGCTGGCGTTACTTGGCGATGCGCAAACGGCGCCGTTTGCCGAGTTGCCGGACACCGGCGTGGGGCTGGCGACGGAATCACTGCTGTCGAGTGTGTTTATTGCCAGCCAGAGTTACGGGACGCGGGCAAGTACGGCGCTGGTGGTGCAGGCGGATGGGACGCGCAGGATGGTGGAGCGCAGCTTCGGGCCGTATGGCGGGCATCTGGGGGAAGTCGAGATTGTGGTTTAGCGGTATCTGGACTGAAACCTTCGCGAGCATGCCCGCACCCACATTGGATCTGTGATCGACACAAATCCCCTGTGGGAGCGGGCTTGTTCGCGAGGGGGCGATCAGCCTTTTAAAGGGCTTTGTTGACCGCCGGCGGATTGATCTTCGACAACCCAAGGTTCTTCAGCGCCAGTTGCAGCGAACTGTGGATAACTTGCGGGTTATCGATGGTCATCAATTCGCCCAGCAATTGCCTGGCCTTGTCCAGATTGACCTGACGCAGCATCCACTTCACCTTCGGCAAGTTGGTGGCGTTCATCGACAGACTGTCGAAGCCCATCGCCATCAACAGCACCGCCGCCGCCGGATCACCGGCCATCTCGCCGCAAATGCTCACCGGTTTGCCCTCGGCATGGGCGTCGCGCACCACGGTTTGCAACGCTTGCAGCACGGCCGGGTGCAGGTAGTCGTAGAGATCCGCCACCCGTGGGTTGTTACGGTCCACCGCCAGCAGGTATTGGGTCAAGTCGTTGGAGCCGACCGAGAGGAAGTCGACCATCCGCGCCAGTTCCCTGGTCTGGTAGACCGCTGCCGGAATCTCGATCATCACCCCGATTGGCGGCATTGGCACGTCGGTGCCTTCGTCGCGCACCTCGCCCCACGCCCGGTGAATCAGGTGCAGGGCTTCTTCGAGTTCGTGGGTGCCGGAAATCATCGGCAGCAAAATCCGCAGGTTGTTCAGGCCCTCGCTGGCCTTGAGCATGGCGCGGGTCTGCACCAGGAAGATTTCCGGGTGGTCGAGGGTGACGCGAATGCCGCGCCAGCCGAGGAACGGGTTGTCTTCCTTGATCGGGAAGTACGACAGCGACTTGTCACCGCCGATGTCCAGGCTGCGCATGGTCACCGGTTGCGGATGGAACGCGGCGAGCTGTTCGCGGTAGATCGCCAGTTGTTCCTTCTCGCTCGGGAAGCGCTGGTTGATCATGAACGGCACTTCGGTGCGATACAGACCGACACCTTCGGCGCCACGCTTCTGCGCCCGCGCCACATCCGCCAGCAGGCCGGTGTTGACCCACAGCGGCATGCGGTGCCCATCGAGGGTCACGCAGGGCAGATCACGCAGGGCATCGAGGCCCAGCGCCAGTTGTTTCTCTTCTTCGACGACTTCGGCGAACTGCTTGCGCAGCACTTCGCTGGGGTTGGTGTAAACCTCGCCACGAACGCCATCGACGATCATTTCAATGCCGTCGACCTTGGCGTACGGCAGATCGACCAGGCCCATCACCGTTGGAATACCCATGGCCCGGGCCAGGATCGCAACGTGGGAGTTCCCCGAACCGAGTACCGAAACCAGACCAACCAGCGTGCCTTCCGGCACCTCGCCGAGCATGGCCGGCGTCAGTTCTTCGCTGACCAGAATGGTTTTTTCCGGGTAGACGAGGTTCTGTTGCCGCTCTTCCTGCAAGTAGGCCAGCAAGCGGCGGCCGAGGTCTTTGACGTCCGACGCTCGCTCACGCAGGTAGGCATCGTCCATCAGTTCGAAACGGTTGACGTGTTCAGTGACCACCTGACGCAACGCACCCTGCGCCCACTGGCCGGTCTTGATCACAGTGGTGATTTCGCTGCCGAGCGAGGCATCGTCGAGCATCATCAGATAAACGTCGAACAGCGCGCGCTCTTCGGGACGCAGTTGTGTCGCCAGTTTCGCCGACAAGGCACGCATGTCGGCGCGCACGCCTTCGATGGCGGTCTTGAACAGTGCCAGTTCGGCGTTGATATCGGTGATGGTCTTGTCCGGCACCACGTCCAGATCCGCCGGCGGCAACATGACCACCGCCGTACCGACCGCCGCACCCGGCGAACCCGGCACGCCAACGAACTTGGCTTCCTGAATGCCTTTGCCCTGACGGCCCAGACCCCGGATCGAACCGGTGGCCTCGGCGTGGGCGATAACGCCGGCGAGCTGCGCGCTCATGGTCACGAGGAAGGCTTCTTCACCTTCATCGAACTGGCGGCGCTCTTTTTGCTGGATGACCAACACGCCGACGACGCGGCGGTGGTGAATGATCGGTGCGCCAAGGAAGGAGGCATAGCGCTCCTCACCAGTCTCGGCGAAGTAGCGGTAGCGCGGGTGATCCGCGGCGTTTTCGAGGTTCAGGGGTTCTTCACGCGTGCCGACCAGACCCACCAGACCTTCGTTGGGTGCCATGCTGACTTTGCCGATCGAGCGCTTGTTCAAGCCCTCGGTGGCCATCAGGACGAAGCGGTTGGCCTCGGGATCAAGCAGGTAGACCGAGCAGACCTGGCTGCCCATGGCCTCTTTGACGCGCAACACAATAATCCCCAACGCCGCCTTGAGATCCTTGGCGGAGTTAACTTCCTGGACGATCTTGCGCAGCGTATTGAGCATGGCTCGGGGTCGAACTCCGTCGTCAGTCGCGCGCTAAAAGGCGCGGGGCAAGCTCTTTGAGGGCGCGGCGATACACCTCGCGCTTGAATGTCACCACCTGGCCCAACGGATACCAATAGCTGACCCAGCGCCAGCCATCGAACTCCGGTTTACCGGTCAAATCCATCCGCACCCGCTGCTCGTTGGAGATCAGGCGCAGGAGAAACCACTTCTGTTTCTGGCCGATGCACAGCGGTTGGCTGTGGGTACGCACCAGACGTTGCGGCAAACGATAGCGCAACCAGCCCCGTGTGCAGGCGAGTATTTCAACATCTTCACGTTCCAGGCCAACTTCTTCGTTCAGCTCGCGGTACAAGGCGTCTTCCGGCGTCTCTTCAGGGTTGATTCCCCCTTGTGGAAACTGCCAGGCATCTTGATTGATACGGCGAGCCCATAGCACCTGGCCGGCGTCATTCGTCAGAATGATCCCGACATTGGGGCGGAAACCATCGGGGTCGATCACGGCAACAACCTCGCAAACGCATGTCGCCGCATTGTTCCACAAAGCTTGATAAGGCGGCAACGAAGGTTCCTACCTTATGTGCACTCTTGTGAAAAGACCGTATTCTTGTCGCCTTTTTACTGACTTTTCAGCGGGTAACTGCAATGCGCCTGGCTCTATTCGATTTGGACAACACCCTTCTGGGCGGCGACAGCGACCACGCTTGGGGCGACTATCTGTGTGAACGCGGCTTCCTCGACCCGGTCGCGTACAAAGCGCGCAACGACGAGTTCTATCAGGATTACCTGGCCGGCAAGCTGGATAACGCCGCGTACCTGAATTTCTGCCTGGAGATTCTCGGCCGCACCGAAATGGCCGTGCTCGATCAATGGCACAACGACTACATGCGTGACTGCATCGAGCCCATCGTGTTGCCCAAGGCGCTCGACCTGTTGAAAAAACACCGCGATGCCGGCGACAAACTGGTGATCATCACCGCGACCAACCGTTTCGTGACCGCGCCGATTGCCGTTCGTTTGGGCGTCGAAACCCTGATCGCCACCGAGTGCGAAATGGTCGATGGCCGTTACACCGGGCGCAGCACCGATATCCCGTGCTTCCGTGAAGGCAAGGTGACGCGCCTGAATCGCTGGCTGGAAGAAACCGGGCATTCGCTGCAAGACAGCTACTTCTACAGCGACTCGATGAATGACTTGCCGCTACTGGAGCAAGTGGCGAACCCGGTGGCCGTGGATCCGGATCCGAACCTGCGCGCTGAAGCCGAAAAGCGTGGCTGGCCGGTCATCACACTGCGCGACTGAAATCGCTTTCGCGAGCAAGCCCGCTCCACACTGGAATGCGTTCCCCTGTGGCAGCGGGCTTGCACGCGAAGGGGCAACCCGGTCTCAAGCCTTAAACAGGCTTGGCCCCCATCAACGCCGCAATGGCGAGAAATCCGACACCACTGACAATCGCCAGCGCCAGACTGAATTTCCAGTTACCGCCCCCGCTCGTCCACCGTCGATTCAGCCGAACAAGCAACCAAACGGCACTGAATGTGGCCACGGCATAGATCACGCTGGAGCCCAGAATCCAGAACTGCCCCAATGGCCAGCCAATCAGATGCACCAGCCACCAGCCGGTGAAGGGCATGCTCAACATGCCGATCAGCATCAGACACCAGACAAACAACCACGGACGCTGCATCGTGCTGGCCGGCCCTTGACTGCGATTACGCCAGGTCAGCGCGGCGAGCCCCAGGCCGCTGGTGAGTATCACCACGGTTGCAGCGACGTGAAGGACTTTCAGGGTGGTCAGGGTTTCCATGGGTTTCTTTTCCTTGGGCCATGCCCATCAGCGTAGCCGTTCAGCCAAGAAACAGCTTATAGGCCGGGTTGTCGCTTTCGTCCCAGTACGGATAACCGATTTGCGCCAGCGCCTGCGGCACCAGATGCCGCTCATCGTGGGGCACTTGCAGCCCGGCGACCACCCGGCCATCCGCCGCGCCGTGGTTGCGGTAGTGGAACATCGAGATGTTCCAGCGCCCGCCAAGTTTGTTGAGGAAGTTGAACAGCGCGCCCGGACGCTCCGGGAATTCGAAGCGCAGCACCACTTCATCAACCACCTGCGCCGCACGCCCGCCGACCATGTGACGGATGTGCAACTTGGCCAATTCGTTGTCGGTCAGGTCAATGACCGGGAAGCCCTGCTCGGCCAGGCTCGCCAGCAGTGCGCTGCGCGGGTCGTTTTCCGGGTGGGTCTGCACGCCGACGAAGATGTGCGCTTCGCTGCCGGTGTTGTAGCGGTAGTTGAATTCGGTGATCTGACGCTTGCCGATGGCCTCGCAGAACGCCTTGAAGCTGCCGGCCTTTTCGGGAATGGTCACGGCGATGATCGCTTCGCGGCCTTCGCCCAGTTCGGCGCGCTCGGCAACGTGACGCAAGCGGTCGAAGTTGACGTTGGCACCGGAGTCGATGGCGACAAAGGTCTGGCCGCTGACGCCGCGCAACTCGACGTACTTCTTGATCCCGGCCACGCCCAAGGCGCCGGCAGGCTCGGTGATCGAGCGGGTATCGTCGTAGATATCCTTGATTGCCGCACAGATCTCGTCGGTGCTGACGGTAATCACTTCATCGACATGATCTTTGCAGATGTCGAAGGTGTGCTGGCCGATCTGCGCCACCGCGACGCCGTCAGCAAAGATGCCCACGGTCGGCAACACCACGCGCTCGCCGGCAGCCATGGCGGCTTGCAGGCAGTTGGAGTCGTCGGGCTCGACGCCGATGACTTTGATGTCCGGACGCAGGTATTTCACGTACGCCGCGATACCGGCGATCAGGCCGCCGCCGCCGACCGGGACGAAAATCGCATCCAGTGGCTGCGGGTGCTGACGCAGAATCTCCATCGCCACGGTGCCCTGCCCGGCAATGGTGTGCGGATCGTCGTACGGGTGGATGTAGACGTAGCCTTTTTCATCGACCAGTTTCAGCGAATAGGCCAGCGCTTCCGGGAACGAATCGCCGTGCAGCACCACTTTGCCGCCACGCGAACGCACGCCTTCGACCTTGATCTCCGGGGTGGTCTTGGGCATGACGATGGTGGCTTTGACGCCCAGCACTTTCGCCGCCAGGGCCAGACCCTGCGCGTGGTTGCCCGCTGAAGCGGTGACCACACCACGGGCGCGTTCTTCGTCGCTCAGTTGGGTCAACTTGTTGTAGGCGCCCCGAATCTTGAACGAGAACACCGGCTGCAAGTCTTCGCGCTTGAGCCAGATGTCATTGCCCAGCCGCTCGGAGAGCTGGCGAGCGTTCTGCAGCGGGGTTTCTACGGCAACGTCATAAACGCGCGAGGTGAGGATCTTTTTGACGTACTGTTCGAGCATCGGAAAGCATCACTGAGCGGTTGGGCAGGGCCAAGGAGTCTAACCCGGCTTTTGCCCGGGCGACCACACGATTGCAGAGGTTTTAGACCCGCTTGGGGCTATAATGCCGGCCTTTCCGTACTCACCTCGCCCGCTTCCGGAGCCCGCATGACCCAGGATCAACTCAAACAGGCAGTGGCTCAGGCCGCTGTCGACTTCATCCTCCCGAAACTCGACGACAAAAGCATCGTCGGTGTCGGCACCGGCTCCACCGCCAACTGCTTCATCGACGCACTGGCCCAGCACAAGGGCGCATTCGATGGCGCGGTCGCCAGCTCCGAAGCCACCGCCGCGCGCCTCAAGGGCCACGGGATTCCCGTCTATGAACTGAACACCGTCAGCGACCTGGAGTTCTACGTCGACGGCGCTGATGAAAGCGATGAGCACCTGAACCTGATCAAGGGCGGCGGCGCGGCCCTGACCCGCGAGAAGATCGTTGCCGCCGTGGCCAAGACCTTCATCTGCATCGCCGACGCCAGCAAACTGGTGCCGGTGCTGGGCGAATTCCCGCTGCCGGTGGAAGTCATCCCGATGGCTCGCAGCCACGTCGCTCGCGAACTGGTGAAACTGGGCGGCGACCCGGTGTACCGCGAAGGTGTACTGACCGACAACGGCAACATCATCCTCGACGTGTTCAATATGCAGATCACCAATCCGGTGGAGCTGGAAACGCAGATCAACGCCATCGTCGGCGTGGTCACCAACGGTTTGTTCGCCGCGCGTCCGGCGGATCTGCTGCTGCTGGGTACGAGTGAAGGTGTGAAAACGCTGAAGGCTGAGTAAGCCAGACTGCCCACATTTTTGTGGGCAGATGCATGCCCCCACCTGTGGGAGCGGGCTTGCTCGCGACAGCGGTGGATCAGTCGACATCTGCGTTGTCTGGTCCACCGCTTTCGCGAGCAAGCCCCATTTTGCAGTGTCAGTCAGTTCTGGGCGGGCTTTTTGAAGACGTAAAACAGGTTTGGCTCACTCACCAGGTACAGCGTCCCGTCGTCATCCATCGCAATGCCTTCTGCCTGCGGCACGGTTTTCTGCAAGCCTTGTCGGCCCTTGCTCAGCGACAGGGTGCTCAACGGGCGCCCACCCACATCCAGCTCCAGAATCAGCCCCGACTCATCCGACAGTGCCAGTAAATGCCCGCTGCGCTCGTCGTATTGCAGGCTCGACAGATCACGCACGAACATGCCGGCATCCCGTTTGGGATTGTTGATCACATGCACCGCGTAGGACTTTTCCGGGTTGAAGTGCGGGAAACCGTGCACTTCGTAGATCAGCATCGGGTCGCGCTCTTTCGCGACAAACAAGCGCTTGCCCACCGAGTCATAAGCCAGCCCTTCAAAACCCTTGTTGCTGCTCGCGTGCACACCCAGGGTCATTTGCTCGGCGTCCGCCGCATCGAGGAACGTGGTGACATCTTCCAGGTGAATCTTGATCAACCGCTGCTGGCGCTCGTCGGTGATCACATAAGTATCGGCACTGATGAACTCAACCGCCTCCGGATCACCAAAGCCGATCAGTGCGATGCGGCGCAGGATTTTGCCCTCCAGCGACAGTTCGACCAGTTCGGCATGTTTGTTGGTGACTGTGAACAGACTGTTGCGCACCGGATCGTAGGTCAGCGCCGACACGTCATCGTCCAGCCCCTCGATTACCCGCGCCTCGATCTCCACCCGATATTGATCCAGACCAATGGCCTCGCTGCTTAGCGGTTGCCACAGGGTGTGCAGATTGAACCAGGCGCGCTCGAACAGGCGCAGGTATTGGCCAATCGCGATCAACGCGATCAGAGCAATCACCGAAAGGGTGACAAGGAGAGGCTTGGGACGGGCAAATCGACGCATGCAGGAGGGCTCGGAATCAAAACAGGCGGATGAAATATCACGCCTGTCTGAAATGAAGCTTAATGGCCACTTGCCTTGGACGACAAGAGCCTCCCCAGCAAGGGCATTACTTCTGCTTTTCGAAGCGATAGAACAGGTTCGGCTCGCTGACCATATACAGCGTGCCTGCCTCGTCCAGGGCCACGCCTTCGGCGCGGGGAATGGTGTTCTTCAAACCGTTGAAGCCGCCAAGCAGGGTCATGAAACTGACTTGCTCGCCCTTCTCGTCCAGCTCCAGCAACAGGTGCGAGTCAGCCGACAACGCTAATGTGTGACCGGTGCGCGGGTCAATCGCCAACGCCGAGAGATTGCGAATGTCGAGCTCATCACTGTCCAGCTTCTGCTTGTCGCCTTTGAGCGTCTGGCTGCCATCGCTTTTCCAGGTGAACAGCACCGGTGGACGCTCCTCGCCCAGCAGGAACTGCTGGTTGCGCGCATCCCAGGTAATCGCTTCGAAAGCTTTGTTCTGGTCTTTCGAGGGGCCAAGGTCGTACTTGGGGAAATTGGCGATGTTCAGCTCACGCGTATCGGCGTCGACCTTGACGATCGACAGCATGTGCAGACGCTCATCGACAATGGCCATCAGGCCGTTTTCCATGATCGTGACGCCTTCCGGGTTGGCCCAGCCCACCAGCGGCATCTTGCGCAGCACATCGCCTTGCAGGGTCAGTTCGACCAGAAACGGGTTCTTGCCCATCACCGAGAACAGGGTTTTGGTCTGCGGGTTGTAGGCCAGATCCGACGCCTCATCCTTCTCCATGCCCGGCAGCGGCTTGGCATCGATGACCACCCGGTAATCCGGCAGCCAGACACTTCCCTTTTGCTCGGCCGGGCTTTCGAAACGCTCCAGTACCCACAGCGCACCGCGATCATCCCAATGCATCAGATACGCCAGCCCATACGCTGCGACGATCACCAGCAATAGCCAGGAATACCAGCGCAGGGCGAAACGTGAGCGGCGAGGGGTTTTGAGCTGAGTTTGAGATGCCATCGAGGGATGCGTTCCGAAAATTCAGGCTATGGGTAATAGCACAAAGAGGCCGGCTCAGACGCCAGAATGACGGAAATTATCCAGACGGGATGTGAAAAAAACGGCAAATGGCGAGATTGTCGTGGTTTGTCCCCGATATTCGGGTCACCACAAACCAATGCGAGAGCGGGCTTGCTCGCGAAGGCGTCGGATCAGTCGACATCTTCGTTGACTGACAAAATGCTTTCGCGAGCAAGCCCGCTCCCACAGGTTTTTGCAGTGTGGCGGTTAGCGCACGCTGCTGGTAAAGCGGCTGGCGCCGACCAGTTCCAGCACGATGTCGTCGCCGACGTTCAGCGGGCCGACGCCTACTGGCGTGCCGGTGAGAATCACGTCACCGGCCTGCAGCGAGAAGCAGCCGGCCATGTGCTGGATCATCGGCACGATCGGGTTGAGCATCGCGCTGCTGTTGCCGTCCTGACGGACTTCGCCGTTGATGGTCAGGCGGATGCCGATGTCGGTGAGGTCAGCGAAGGTGCTGCCGACCACGAACGGTGCAAGCACTGCCGCGCCGTCGAACGACTTGGCGATTTCCCACGGCAAGCCCTTGGCTTTGAGCTCGGCCTGCTTGTCGCGCAGGGTCAGATCCAGCGCCGGAGCGAAACCGGAGATCGCATCGAGCACTTCTTCACGGCTTGGCTTGGTCGACAGCGGCTTGCCGATCAACACGGCAATTTCCGCTTCGTAATGCACCGAACCGCGCTCGGTCGGAATGCTGAAACCGCCTTCCAGCGACACCACGCAACTGCCCGGCTTGATGAACAGCAACGGCTCGGTAGGCACCGGGTTGTCCAGTTCCTTGGCGTGTTCGGCGTAATTACGCCCAATGCACACCACTTTTCCCAGCGGGAAGTGAATACGCGTGCCGTCGACATACTGGTGCTGATAGCTCATTTACCGACTCCTGCCTTCATTGATTCATCAGAGATTGCCAATCAAACCGCGAAAATCTTGCCCGGGTTCATGATGCCGTTCGGGTCGAACACCGCTTTGACCGCTTTCATGTATTCGATTTCGACCGGCGAGCGGCTGTAGGTCAAGTAATCGCGTTTGGTCATGCCCACGCCGTGTTCGGCGGAGATCGAGCCGTTGTACTTCTCGACGGTTTCGAACACCCACTTGTTGACGGTGGCGCATTTGGCGAAGAACTCGTCCTTGCTCAGGCTTTCGGGCTTGAGGATGTTCAGGTGCAGGTTGCCGTCGCCGATGTGGCCGAACCAGACAATTTCAAAGTCCGGATAGTATTCGCCGACAATCGCGTCGATTTCCTGCAAGAACGCCGGCACTTTTGAAACGGTGACCGAGATGTCGTTCTTGTACGGGGTCCAGTGCGAGATGGTTTCGGAGATGTACTCGCGCAGCTTCCATAGGTTCTGCAGCTGGGTTTCGCTCTGGCTCATCACGCCGTCCAGTACCCAGCCCTGCTCGACGCAATGTTCAAAGGTTTCCAGCGCGCTGTTGGCCACTTCTTCAGTGGTCGCTTCAAACTCCAGCAGCGCGTAGAACGGGCAATCGGTTTCAAACGGCGCCGGCACATCACCGCGACCCAGCACTTTGGCCAAGGCCTTGTCGGAGAAGAATTCGAACGCGGTCAGGTCGAGCTTGCCCTGGAAGGCGTGCAGCACCGGCATGATCGAGTCGAAATCAGCGGTGCCGAGGACCATCGCCGTGAGGTTTTTCGGCGCACGATCCAGACGCATGGTCGCTTCAACGACAAATCCAAGGGTGCCTTCGGCGCCAATGAACAACTGGCGCAGGTCGTAACCGGTGGCGTTCTTGATCAAATCTTTGTTCAGCTCCAGCACGTCACCCTTGCCGGTGACCACCTTCATGCCGGCAACCCAGTTGCGGGTCATTCCGTAGCGAATGACCTTGATCCCGCCGGCATTGGTGCCGATATTGCCGCCAATCTGGCTGGAACCCGCCGATGCGAAGTCCACCGGGTAGTACAGGCCCTTTTCTTCAGCGACGTTCTGCAAATGCTCGGTGACCACGCCCGGCTGACACACGGCGGTGCGGTCAGTGAGGTTCACGTCGAGAATCTGGTTCATGTAATCGAATGACACGACCACTTCGCCGTTGGCGGCCACCGCAGCGGCGGACAGCCCGGTGCGCCCGCCCGAAGGCACCAGCGCAACCTTGTGCGTATTGGCCCAACGGACGATGGCCTGCACCTGTTCGATAGTCTTGGGAAACACGATGGCGCTCGGCGCGGGGGCGAAGTGCTTGGTCCAATCCTTGCCATATGTGTTCAGGGAGTCGGCGTCGGTCAGGACCTTGCCAGGCTCGACCAGGGTCTTCAGTTCATCAATCAGGGCAGGATTGGTCATCGACAGAACTCTCGAACAATTCATGGTCATCCTGAGAACGCTTCACGTCGCAGGAATGAGTGTTTAGCGGGGTCGTTATGCTAGCATACCGACCCCGCCGGCCAGTGCCCAAACGCCTGTTCTGCGGTGACGGCTTTCTTGTCGTCCAGGTCAATGTCTGTTGACCATTTCCTGCCATTTTTCTCCGGGATACAGGTTTACGCAGATGAGCAAGACTTCTCTCGATAAGAGCAAGATCAAGTTCCTTCTTCTCGAAGGCGTCCACCAATCGGCTGTCGACGTCCTCAAGGCGGCGGGCTACACCAGCATCGAGTACCTCACAGGTTCTCTGCCGGAAGCCCAGCTCAAGGAAAAGATCGCTGACGCTCACTTCATCGGCATTCGTTCGCGCACCCAACTGACTGAAGAGATCTTCGATCACGCGAAGAAGCTGGTAGCGGTCGGTTGCTTCTGCATCGGCACCAACCAGGTTGACCTGGACGCGGCTCGCGAGCGCGGTATCGCCGTGTTCAACGCGCCGTACTCCAACACTCGCTCCGTGGCCGAGCTGGTGCTGGCCGAAGCGATCCTGCTGCTGCGCGGCATCCCTGAGAAAAACGCGTCCTGCCACCGTGGCGGCTGGATCAAATCCGCAGCCAACTCCTTCGAGATCCGCGGCAAGAAGCTGGGCATCGTCGGCTACGGTTCGATCGGTACTCAGTTGTCGGTTCTGGCCGAAGGCTTGGGGATGCAGGTGTTCTTCTATGACACCGTGACCAAGCTGCCGCTGGGCAACGCGACCCAGGTCGGCAACCTGAACGAGCTGCTGGGCATGTCCGACATCGTGACCCTGCACGTTCCGGAAACCGCTGCGACCCAGTGGATGATCGGCGAGAAGGAAATCCGCGCCATCAAGAAGGGCGGCATTCTGATCAACGCAGCACGCGGCACCGTGGTCAAACTGGACGCCCTGGCGGACGCGATCAAGGACAAGCACCTGATCGGCGCGGCCATCGACGTCTTCCCGGTGGAGCCACGCTCCAACGACGAAGAGTTCGAAAGCCCGCTGCGTGGCCTGGACAACGTGATCCTGACCCCGCACATCGGTGGTTCGACCGCTGAAGCGCAAGCCAACATCGGTCTGGAAGTGGCGGAAAAACTGGTCAAGTACAGCGACAACGGTACGTCCGTTTCGTCGGTGAACTTCCCGGAAGTGGCCCTGCCGGCTCACCCTGGCAAGCACCGCCTGCTGCACATCCACGAGAACATCCCGGGTGTGATGAGCGAGATCAACAAGGTCTTCGCCGAAAACGGCATCAACATCTCCGGTCAGTTCCTGCAGACCAACGAGAAAGTCGGTTACGTGGTGATCGACGTCGACGCCGAGTACTCGGACCTGGCGCAAGAGAAGCTGCAGCACATCAACGGCACTATTCGTAGCCGTGTGTTGTTCTAAGAGCAGCTTCAAGCTTGCAACTAAAAAAAGGGGAGCCCAGCGGCTCCCTTTTTTTATTTCACCGTTACGGTGATCTTTTCCGAAACGATGGGCGGATCGAAAGCCATGTGGCTCTTGTCACCCAGTTCCAACTGCAAAGTGTGCTTGCCTGGCGTCAGCGTCAGTTCGGTTTCAGTCTGGGCCTTGCCGAAATGGATATGGTTGGCGTCTGCCGGAATCACAGCGCCCGCAGGAACACTGCTCTTGGCGTCGACCAGCAGGTGATGGTGGCCAGTGTTAGTCGTGAGATCGCCAGCGGGCGCCAACGCAATGCCCTTTACTGCAAATTTGACCTTGAAGGTCTTGTCGACAACGGCGCCGCTGCTCGGCTCGACGATGCTTACGGAAGCTCCCGCCGGCGCTGGCGTGGCAGCGCTGGCCATCATCGACGCGCTCAACAGAAGACCAGCCAACGCGGCTCGTGACATAAACGTTTTCATTCTCTTCTCCAGTTTTTCCGTAAAATCCGCGTGGTCATGACAACTTCATGACCATTCGTTGTCGAAGGCACTCGACAACCATAGCAAAGCGAGCCTGACTCAGAGCATCGCGATAATGATTTCAAAGGAGTGACCATGCGTTTTCTGCCTGGCCTGATCTGCCTGCTACCCCTTCTGAGCCCGCTGGCTCACGCCGAACTGATTGATGACGTCAACGACCGTGGCGAGTTGCGCATCGCCCTTGAAGCTAATACACCGCCCTTCAATTACAAGCACGACGACAAACTCACAGGGTTCGAGGTTGAGCTTGGGCAAATGCTGGCCAGCGAACTGGATGTTCGCGTCGATTTCATCGTCACCGACGAGGACGATCTGCTCCAGGGCGTTGAAAGCGGCAAGTACGACGTCGCGCTCAATCACATAGCACTGACACCCGAACTCAAGGATCGTTTCGACTTCAGCCAGCCATACAGCCAGATCGATTCGCAGTGGCTGGCGAAGAAGGATGAGCAACCACAATCGATGATGCTGGTGCAGTCACTGACCGAGGACAAGCCGAAAGCGGCCACGCCGGTAGACCTGGCGATTCCGTTTCAAAAGGGTAATCCGGCGTTTCACTCCAGCCTTGAGAGTGCGTTGCAGCGGATCAAGGCGGATGGGCGGTTGGCGGCGTTGTCCGAGAAGTGGTTCACCAAACCCGAGTGAACACAAAACCTGTGGGAGGGGGCTTGCTCCCGAAGGCGTCGTGTCAGTCAATGCAGATGTTGAATGACCCACCGCTTTCGCGAGCAAGCCCGCTCCCACACGGGAATCTGGGGTGGGCTTTTAATCGAGTTGTGTCAGGGCTGTTGCAGCCTGCGGCAATTCAAGTTCACTGAACACTTGCACGCCATGGCGTTTGAGCAGCGCAGCTGTCACGCCTTCACCGCTGACTTTCACTCCACTGAACGTGCCGTCATACGTCAGCAGATTGCCGCACGACGGGCTATTGGCTTTGAGCACCGCCACCCGAATACCGTGCTTGCGCACCAACTCTAGTGCCTGCCGCGCGCCATCGAGAAACTGCGCACTGACATCCTCACCGTCGGTGGTGATGACCGAAGCAACGCCATCCAGCACCTCGCCACCCTGCCCGCCCGGAATCTCCGCTGCCGCCCGTGGCGTCGGTAAACCACCCGCGACTTCCGGACACAACGGCACCACCCGCCCTTCGTCGAGCCACTGTCCGAGCAAATCAAACGGCCCACTGGCCCCGCCGTCGTAGCGCACGCGATGGCCCAACAGGCAGCGACTGACCAGAATCTTGTGCATCTCAGAAAGGCTCGTTGCCACGGCGGCGGAACCAGCCGGTCAGCGACAAGCGCTCGCGGTTTGCCGGAAGCACCTCATGCGGCACTTCGCCAGAAAGAAACACCACCAGACAACCGCCGATGGGTTGTACGTCGTGAACGCGCTCATCACCCAGGTACATGCGCAACTGACCGCCATCCTCAGGCAGCCAGGCCTCGTTGAGATAGATCACCGCCGAAACCATGCGCCGGTCATCGTCGCGAAAACGATCGACGTGCCTGCGATAGAACGCGCCCGGCGGATACAGCGCAAAGTGGCACTCGAAGTCTTCAAGTCCGAGGAACAGCCCCCGGTTGAGCGCCTCGCGCAGGCTGTCCATCAGGTGCAGATAACGGTCGCTGGCCTCGGCCTGCCCCGGGTCGATCCATTGGATATGATCGCCGCGAATACCCTCGCGAATCTCTGAAAAGGGCCCGCGACCGACCGCCGCCGGCGCCAGTTCCCCCTCGGCCTCACGTTTACGGCACTCGGCCGCCAGCTCGCGGGTCAAACCCGCGGGCAGGAAAATGTTCTGCTGCGACCAGCCATGCTCGGCCAGGTCGTCGACGATACGTAACAGCATCGGGTGTTCAGAGGATATTTGCATGGCGCGCATAGTATGCCTGCGACAAGAAATCCGACAGAGCCACGCAGCGGCTTGCTACGAATTCTCGACAAGTACCGACACCGCACGGAGAATAGTGCGCTGCTGACAGGAGTCCCTATGCGCCGTTTGTTTTTTTCACTGTTGATGTTCTGCGTTTTGCCCGCCTGGGCGGACGGCCATGATCAGCTTTACAAGGTCGCCGGCTGGCCAGATCAACGTGCGCACTTCAATGACGCCCTGAGTGCTGCCCAGCAGCGTTATCAAAACAGCCTGCCGCCTGCGGTTTTTCAAGCATTGGTGAGCAACAGCAACCAGCGTTTTGCGCCACAAGCCATGGATCAACGCGCCGAAGCCCAGTTGCGCCAGAACCTTGCCGATCCGAAACCGGCGCTGTCCTTCTTCCAATCGCCGCTGGGTAAAAAAATCGTCGCCGCTGAATTGCTGGCGACCCGGCGCGACCAACTGGCGAAAAATGCCAAAGGTCTGCCCAAGATGCAGGTCAGCGACAGCCGTCTGCTGATCATCGGCCACCTCGCCCAGGCGCTGCCGGCTCGTGAAGCTGGCGCCGAGGTCAGCCTCGCCATTGCGGGTGTGGCGGCCGACAGTTTGAGTTCGATGATTCCGGGACTGCTCGGCGGTGGCCAGGCGCAAGGGATGTTGAATGGTCAGCGCCAGCGGCTGATGGATCAGATCGGCGCCGACATGAACAACACACTGCTCTACGTTTATCGCGACTTGTCGGATGAAGAACTCGAAGAGTTTGCGACGTTTGCCGAGTCGACGGAGGGCAAGGCTTATTATCAAGCGGCGCTGGCGGCGATTCGGGCGGGGTTGGCGGTGGGGCAAAACACTTCGAACCTCGGCCAGTAAACTGCGTCGCCTGACAAGCCGCCTTCGCGAGCAAGCCCGCTCCCACTGTGATCGCGGTCTCCTGTGGGAACGGGCCTGCTCGCGAAGAGGCCCTTGGAATCACTGAGGATTACGCCCCCTGATCCGCTTGTTCAGAAACTCGAAATACTCCTCGCGCATATCAGCCGTCTCATTCGCCAGATGATGCCGCGCCTGCGGCAGCAGCAAAATCTGCGGCCGATCAAACTTCCACTTCAACACCTGCAGGTTGTGCTGCCAGTCCACGGTCATGTCCGCCTGCCCTTGAATGATCAGCGGCCGGCGCGGACTTTTTTTCGCGTACTCGACCCGATTGATCCAGCGTGACAATGCGCCGACCCATGCGGTCGGCAAGCGCTTGGGCTGCAACGGATCGGCCAGCAGAAACGGCAGGAAATCCGGATCGTTGGAGTTCTCGCTGAAGCGCCGGGCAATGCCTCGAACAAACGGTCGCAGCAGGTAATAACTCAACTGCGACCAGCCCCACGCCCGCGGCCGCACCAGGGGCGACAACAGAATCAACTGGCCTTGCGCCGGACTGTTCTCGCCATGGTTGAGCACATGATCGACCACAATCGCCCCGCCCGTACTTTGCCCGCACAAGTGCCACGGCTGCGGCAGGGCAATCGAATGCGCCTCGGCAAACAGGGCTTGCAGGGTGTCCTGATACTCGGAAAAGTCACGAATGCTCGCCCGCACACCGCTCGACAGACCGTGCCCCGGCAAGTCGCAGGCGATCACGGCAAAATCCTGATCCAGCGCCCACTCGATGACATGTCGATAAAGCCCGGTGTGATCGTAAAAACCGTGCAGCAGAAACAGCGTGCCCTTGACCTTTTCCGGCCACCAGCAATGGCTGACCAGTTCATAACCGTCCACCTCGAATCGACCGATGCCGCGCCAGACATCCCGCCCGGGGAAATCGGTTTTATAGAACCGCTGATAGGCCTTTGCCTCCTCCGACAACGGCTGCCACCGGGCCAAAGGCTTGAGGCTGGCACGTAAATGATCGGGATCGAAGGTAGCAGGCATGAGGCAATTCCAGAGCGGTAAACAGACTTTATCGGCCTGCGATATTCATCTGTAGAAGCAAGCATGGCAAGCTAGCCGCCCTCCGAGGAGCAAAATCCATGCGTTCGCCCTACCGCACCGCACTGTTTGCCAGCCTGATCGCGCTTGTCTGCGCCGGGGTGCTGTGGATGGCGTACGACTGGTTTCAGGGCCGCTATCTGCGGGCGTTCAGCGAACACACCGCGGTGTTTTCCGGCGACCCGTTGCGCCTGCCGGATGATCTTGCCGGCCCCGGGCCGATTCGACTGGTGCACTTCTGGGACCCCGCCTGCCCGTGCAACGTTGGCAACCAACAGCACCTGAGCGAGATGGTCGAGCAGTTCAGCGGCAAAGGCGTGGAGTTCTTTGCCGTGCAAAAGCCCGGCAGCCACGGCCAGTTGCCCGCCACGTTGAGCCGCCTGAAAACCATTGCGATATTGCCCGGCTCCGAACAGGTTCCCGCCAGCCCCGCTGTGGCGATTTGGGACCGCAGCGGCAAACTGGCGTACTTCGGCCCCTACAGCGAGGGCCTGACCTGCAACGCCAGTAACAGCTTTATCGAACCGATCCTGAACGCACTGACGGATGATCGCCCGGTCAATGCCACACACACCTTGGCGGTCGGTTGTTATTGTCCGTGGCCGGTCGAGACGCATTAAGGCGTTCCGGACTTTTCAAGGACAGCGATGCACGGCACGGAAGCTCTGTGCTAATTGTTTGCAGCCCGCACGGGCGGCAATCCCGCATTCACAAGGAGTCACCATGAAGCGCGTGTTCACCGTTCTTGCCTTGCTCATCGTTGTCCTGCTCTGTGCGGGCGGCTGGTACGTCTACAGCAAGCAGCCAACGCGAAAGGGCCAGGTTGAACTGCGCCACCTGCAAGGTTCGGTGACCGTGCGTTACGACGAGCGCGGCGTGCCGCATATTCGTGCCGAGAACGAAACCGATCTCTACCGCGCCCTCGGCTATGTCCACGCCCAGGATCGTCTGTTCCAGATGGAAGCCATGCGCCGCCTCGCCCGTGGCGAACTGGCCGAAGTGCTCGGGCCGAAACTGCTCGACACCGACAAACTGTTCCGCAGCCTGCGCATTCGTGAGCGCGCCGCCAGTTACGTGGCCAGCCTCGATCAGCAGTCACCGGCGTGGAAGGGCCTGCAAGCCTATCTGGATGGCATCAACCAATATCAGGACACGCACGCAGCGCCCATTGAGTTCGACGTACTGGGCATCCCCAAACGGCCGTTCACGGCTGAAGACAGCATCAGCGTCGCCGGTTACATGGCTTACAGCTTTGCCGCCGCGTTTCGCACCGAGCCGTTGCTGAGCTATGTGCGCGATCAACTCGGTGCCGATTACCTCAACGTCTTCGACCTCGACTGGCAGCCCAAGGGTGTCTTGGCCAAGGGCCGCAGCAACCCGACGCCAGCCCTCGCGGCTGGCGACTGGAAAGACCTCAGCGCCCTCGCCCGCCTCAGCGAACAGGCGCTGATCGACAATGGTCTGCCGCAGTTCGAAGGCAGTAACGCCTGGGTGATTGCCGGCAACCGCAGCCAGAGTGGCAAACCGCTGCTGGCCGGTGACCCGCATATTCGCTTCTCGGTGCCGTCGGTGTGGTACGAGGCGCAGTTGTCGGCGCCGGGTTTTGAACTCTACGGCCACCATCAGGCGCTGGTGCCGTTCGCGTTTCTGGGGCACAACATGGATTTCGGTTGGAGCCTGACGATGTTCCAGAACGACGATCTGGATCTGATCGCCGAGAAGGTCAACCCGGACAATCCGAACCAGGTCTGGTATCGCGGGCAGTGGACCGACATGGTCAGCACCGAGCAGCAGATTGCGGTGAAGGGCCAGGCACCGGTGACGATCACCCTGCGCCAATCGCCCCACGGCCCGATCGTCAACGACGCACTCGGCAGCGCCGCCGGGAAAACGCCGATTGCCATGTGGTGGGCCTTCCTCGAAACGCCGAACCCGATCCTCGAAGGTTTCTATCAGCTCAACCGCGCCGACACGCTGGCCAAGGCCCGTGCCGCCGCGGCCAAGGTGCAGGCACCGGGGCTGAACCTCGTCTACGCCAATGCCAAAGGGGATATCGCCTGGTGGGCTTCTGCGCTGTTGCCCAAGCGCCCGGCCGGGGTCAAACCGGGTTTCATTCTCGACGGCAGCACCAATCAGGCAGACAAGGACGGTTACTACCCGTTCAGCGCCAACCCGCAGGAGGAAAACCCGGCGCGCGGCTACATCGTCTCGGCCAATTTCCAGCCTGTGTCGCCGACCGGCATGGAGATTCCCGGTTACTACAACCTGGCCGATCGTGGCCAGCAACTCAATCGTCAACTCAGTGACAAGAACATCAAGTGGACCAACGAAGCCAACCAGAAGCTGCAACTGGGCACCACCACCGGCTACGGCCCGCGTCTATTGGCGCCGCTATTGCCAGTGTTGCGCGAAGTGGTGACGGACCCGGCCGAGCGCAAACTGATCGAGCAACTGGCGCAGTGGCAAGGCGACTATCCGCTGGATTCGGTCAGTGCGACGGTGTTCAACCAGTTTCTCTATGACCTGGCTGATGCGGCGATGCGTGACGAGTTGGGCAATGATTTTTTCCAGACGCTGCTGTCGACGCGGGTGATCGATGCCGCGCTGCCACGCCTGGCGGCCAACGCCGACTCGCCGTGGTGGGACAACCGCAACACGCCGAACAAAGAGACCCGCGCCGATACCGTGCGAGCGGCGTGGCAGGCGAGCATGAAGCACCTGAAGCTGACCCTCGGCGACGACGTTGGCGGGTGGAAATGGGGCATGGCGCACACCCTGACCCACGGGCATCCGCTGGGACAGCAAAAGCCCCTGGATCGCATCTTCAACGTCGGCCCTTTCGCGGCGCCGGGCAGCCATGAAGTGCCGAACAACCTCTCGGCGAAGATCGGCCCGGCGCCGTGGCCAGTGACTTACGGGCCCTCGACGCGGCGCCTGGTGGACTTCGCCGACCCGGCTCACGGCTTGACCATCAACCCGGTCGGCCAGAGCGGCGTGCCGTTCGACAGTCACTATGACGATCAGGCTGAAGCGTATGTGGAAGGGATGTATATGCAGGCGCATTTCAGCGATGAGGAAGTCATGGCCAATACCCGCAGTACCTTGAAGCTGTTACCGGCGCGGGCTGCCCAGTAGTTCCAGGCTGGCTGGAGGGGCCTCGTCGCGAGCCTGCCCGCTCCCACCGTTATGATTGGGTTGGCCTGCGCAATGAGGCCAACCCGGCATGGCTTACACCGCTTCCGGCGCCTGTGCGCGGCGCACGTCCGGCTGCTTCCACGAATCGGCAGCGCTTTCTTCGATGGCTTGCTGGATGGCTTTCTTGCGGGCTTCTTCGGCGCGGCGGCTGAAGAACCAGACCAAAAACGTCACGATCGACACCGCCAGCAGAATCAGGCTGGCCACAGCGTTGATCTCAGGCTTCACGCCCAGACGCACCGCTGAGAACACTTCCATTGGCAGGGTCGTCGAACCCGGGCCGGAAACGAAGCTCGCCAGTACCAGATCGTCCAGCGACAAAGCGAACGACATCATGCCACCCGCCGCCAGCGACGGCGCGATCATCGGGATGGTGATCAGGAAAAACACCTTCCATGGCCGTGCCCCCAGATCCATCGCTGCTTCTTCGATCGACAAGTCCAACTCACGCAGACGCGCCGACACCACCACCGCCACATACGCGGCACAGAACGTCGTGTGAGCGATCCAGATGGTGACAACGCCACGCTCCTGCGGCCAGCCGATCATCTGCGCCATGGCCACGAACAGCAGCAACAGCGACAGACCGGTGATGACCTCTGGCATAACCAACGGCGCGGTCACCAGACCACCGAACAGCGTACGCCCCTTGAAGTGGGTGATACGGGTCAGCACGAACGCCGCCAGTGTGCCCAGCGCCACCGCGGCAACCGCGGTGTAGCAGGCGATTTCCAGCGAGCGCAGCACCGAGCCCATCAGTTGGCTGTTGTCGAGCAGGCCGACGTACCACTTGATCGACCAGCCGCCCCACACCGTCACCAGTTTCGAGGCGTTGAACGAGTAGATCACCAGGATCAGCATCGGCAGGTAGATGAACAACAAACCCAGAACCAGCATCAGGCTGGAGAAACGGAAGCGCTTCATTCTTTACCCTCCATTTCCTTGGCCTGACTGCGGTTGAACAGGATGATCGGCACAATCAGGATCGCCAGCATCACCACCGCCAGCGCGGACGCCACCGGCCAGTCACGGTTGTTGAAGAACTCTTGCCAGAGCACTTTACCGATCATCAGGGTTTCCGGACCGCCGAGCAGTTCCGGGATCACGAACTCGCCCACCACCGGGATGAACACCAGCATGCAGCCGGCAATGATCCCGTTCTTGGACAGCGGAATCGTGATTTTCCAGAAGCTGTTGAAGGTACTCGAACCGAGGTCGGAAGCCGCTTCCAGCAAGCTCTGATCGTGCTTCACCAGATTGGCGTACAGCGGCAGGATCATGAACGGCAGGTACGAATAGACCACGCCGATGTAGACCGCCAGGTTGGTGTTGAGGATTTGCAGCGGCTGATCGATCAACCCCATGCTCATCAGGAAACCGTTGAGCAGACCGTTGTTGCTGAGGATGCCCATCCACGCGTAAACGCGGATCAGGATTGCGGTCCAGGTCGGCATCATGATCAGCAGCACCAGCACCGTTTGCAGCTCTTTACGGGCGCTGGCGATGGCGTAGGCCATCGGGTAGCCGATCAGCAGGCACAACAGCGTGCTGAAAAACGCCATCTTCAGCGAACCGAGATACGCGGCAATGTAGAGTTCGTCGTCACCGAGCAACGCGTAGTTGCCCAGGTTCAGCAGCAGTTCCAGCTTCTGCTCGGCGAACGTGTAGATCTCGGTGTACGGCGGAATGGCCACATCGGCTTCGGCGAAGCTGATCTTCAGGACGATGAAGAACGGCAACATGAAGAACAGGAACAGCCAGATGAACGGAACCCCGATGACCAGTTGACGGCCATTGGGAATTATTCGGTTAAGCCGTCGTTTGAACTTGCGCATGTTCATGAGCGAAGTACCACGCCGCTGTCATCTTCCCACCACACGTAAACCTGATCGCCCCAGGTCGGACGTGCGCCACGACGCTCGGCGTTGGCAACGAAGGACTGCACCAGTTTGCCGCTCGGCAATTCGACGTAGAACACCGAGTGACCGCCCAGATAAGCAATGTCATGCACCTTGCCGCTCGACCAGTTGTATTCGCAGGTCGGTTGATCGGCGGTGACCAGCAGCTTCTCAGGACGGATCGCGTAAGTGACCGACTTGTCCTGCACCGAGGTGCTGATCCCGTGACCCACGTAGATCTGCCGGTCGAGGTCATTGCAGGTGATGGTCGCGTGGCCCTCGGCGTCGTCGATCACTTCGCCTTCGAAGATGTTGACGTTGCCGATGAATTCGCAGACCAGGCGGCTGGTCGGGGTTTCGTAGATGTCGATCGGGCTGCCGATCTGGGCGATCCAGCCCAGGTGCATGATCGCGATGCGCTCGGCCATGGTCATGGCCTCTTCCTGGTCGTGCGTCACCATCACGCAGGTCACGCCGACGCGCTCGATGATCTCGACCAGTTCCAACTGCATCTGCGAACGCAGTTTTTTATCCAGTGCGCCCATCGGCTCATCGAGCAGCAGCAGCTTCGGCCGCTTGGCCAGCGAACGTGCCAGCGCCACACGCTGACGCTGACCGCCGGACAGTTGATGCGGCTTGCGCTTGGCGTACTGGCTCATCTGCACCAGCTTGAGCATCTCGGCCACGCGGGCCTCGACCTCAGCCTTGGGAATCTTGTCCTGCTGCAAGCCGAAGGCAATGTTCTGCGCCACCGTCATGTGCGGGAACAAGGCGTACGACTGGAACATCATGTTGATCGGTCGTTCGTAAGGCGGCATGTCGGTGATGTCGACGCCGTCGAGGAAAATGCGCCCCTCCGTGGGCCGTTCGAACCCTGCCAGCATCCGCAACAGAGTGGATTTGCCCGATCCCGAACCGCCGAGCAGGGCAAAAATTTCGCCCTTTTTGATTTCCAGGGACACATCGTCCACGGCAATCGTCTCGTCGAACTTCTTCGTGACCCGGTCGATTTTGACCAACACCTGTTTAGGTGTCTGGTCGCCCTCGAGGGCTTTCTTGTAGGCGCCGGAGGCAACTGCCATTTACGAAACTCCCAGAAAAAAGAGTGCAGTTCGTCCAATGCGGACGAACCCAGGATGTTTGTGCCTTATTTGCCCGACTTGACCTTGGTCCAGCTGCGGGTCATCAAACGCTGAATATTGGGTGGCAATTCGGTCGACACGTAGGTCTTGTCGAGGACTGCTTGCGGTGGATAAACCGCTTCGTCGGTGCGAATGGACTGTTCCATCAGCTTGTCCGAACCCGGATTGGGGTTGGCGTAACCGACATAATCACTGACCTGGGCGATCACCTCAGGCTTGAGCAAATAGTTGATGAAGGCGTGGGCCTCTTTGACGTTGTCCGAATCCTTGGGGATCGCCAACATGTCAAACCACAGCGCACCGCCCTCTTTCGGAATCGAGTACGCAATGTTCACGCCCTTCTTGGCTTCAGCCGCCCGGGACTTGGCCTGGAAGACGTCACCGGAAAAGCCGACCGCCACACAAATGTTGCCGTTGGCCAGATCCGAAATGTATTTGGAGGAGTGGAAGTAAGTCACATAAGGCCGTACCGCCAGTAACTTGGCCTCAGCCTTTTTGTAATCTTCAGGATTGGTGCTGTTCGCATTCAGCCCCAGGTAATTGAGCACGGTCGGCATCATTTCATCGGCCGAATCGAGGAACGCTACGCCGCAGCTTTGCAGCTTCTTGATGTTCTCTGGCTCAAACAGCACGGCCCAGGAGTCGATCTTGTCGATGCCCAATACCGCTTTGACTTTGTCGACGTTGTAACCGATGCCGTTGGTGCCCCACAGGTAAGGCACGGCGTAAAGGTTACCCGGATCGTTCTGCTCAAGACGTTTGAGCAGCGCAGGGTCGAGATTGGAATAGTTGGGCAGTTGCGACTTGTCGAGCTTCTGGAACGCGCCCGCCTTGATCTGCTTGCCCAGGAAGTGGTTCGACGGCACGACCACGTCGTAACCGGTACGCCCGGCCAGCAGCTTGCCTTCCAGGGTTTCGTTGGAGTCGAACACGTCATAGACCGGTTTGATGCCAGTCTCTTTCTCGAAGTCGGCCAGCGTGTTCTCGCCGATGTAATCCGACCAGTTATAAATGTGCACGGTACCGGCGGCCTGGGCACCAACAGCGATCGTCAGGCCGGTAGCAACCAGCAGTGCATTGCGCAAAGAAGAAAAAACAGGCACGTGGAGGTCCTCTAGATTAGGTGGGCCCAAGTTGCCCCGCGCGGCATGACAGCCATGGCTGCCCGACAACAAAACCGGCGCGCAACTTACCCTCGAAAAACCGTTCCAGCAAAACTTTCTGTCATTTATTTGTCCCGCTGACCGGCCTCGCAAAGACGACGGCCAGCGGTTGCTGCCTCAAACCGGCTTATTTGCCCGATTTGATCTTGGTCCAGCTGCGAGTCATCAAACGCTGGGTCGCGGCCGGCAAGTCGGCAATCGCGTACAGTTTGGCCAGCACGTCGGCCGGTGGGTAAATGCCCGGGTCGCTGGTGATGTCTTTATCAACCAGTGGCGTTGCAGCGGCGTTACCGTTCGGGAAACGCACGGCGTTGGTGATTTCAGCCATGATTTCCGGCTTCTGCAGGAAGGTCATGAACTTGTAGGCGCCTTCGACGTTTTCGGAATCTTTAGGGATGGCGATCATGTCGTAGAAGCTGCCGGCACCTTCCTTCGGAATGTTGTAGCTGACTTTCACCTTGCCACCGGCTTCAGCCGCGCGGGACTTGGCCTGGTAAATGTCGCCCGAGTAACCGATAGCGACGCAGATGTTGCCGTTGGCCAGGTCAGAGATGTACTTGGAAGAATGGAAGTAGGCGATCGAAGGACGCACCTTCATGATCAGCGCTTCAGCCTTGGCGATGTCTTCTTTCTTCTGGGTGTCGGTTGGCAGGCCCAGGTAGTGCAGCGCCACCGGAATCATCTCGGTTGGCGAGTCGAGCAGACTGATGCCGCAGGATTTCAGCTTGGCAGCGTTTTCAGGCTTGAAGATCAGGTCCCAGGAGTTGACCGGCGCATCGGCACCCAGTGCAGCCTTGACCTTCTCGGCATTGAAGCCGATGCCGATCGAGCCCCACATGTACGGGAAGGCGTGCTCGTTGCCCGGGTCGCTGACCGACACAGCCTTGAGCAGGTCGGTGTTCAGGTTTTTCCAGTTAGGCAGCTTGGACTTGTCCAGTTTCTGGTAGACGCCAGCCTTGATCTGCTTGGCCAGGAAGTTGTTCGACGGCACGACAATGTCGTAGCCCGATTTGCCCGCCAGCAATTTGGCTTCGAGGGTTTCGTTGCTGTCGAAAACGTCGTAGACGACTTTGATGCCCGACTCGTCTTCAAACTTCTTGATGGTGTCCGGGGCGATGTAGTCGGACCAGTTGTAGACGTGCAACACCTTGTCGTCCGCCTGAGCCGCAGCGGCCATGATTCCCATCAGGGACATGGCGAGCAGAGTCTTGCCAGCGAGCTTTTTGCCTAATGCCTTCATGCGTTGATGCTCCAAATTTTTTCTTTTTTGAACCACTTTGTTCAGCGGCCGAACCCGGACAACTGGAACCGCGACTAGTCTGGCAAGTTCAGAGGCGGTCTTTCAAGAAAAGACCCGCCTTTGTGACAGCTTTGAGCAAGAGCGCCGCGGCTCCCCCGCTCAGAGCCTAGCACTTAGCCTTGTACCGCACTGAGGGTCAGGTCCAGACACTTGCGCGCCTTGGTCACCAGCTCATCGATCTCCGCTTTGCTGATCACCAGCGGCGGCGCAATGATCATGGTGTCGCCCACAGCGCGCATGATCAGCCCGTTGTCGAAGCAGAACTGACGGCAGATCATGCCGACACCCTTGCCTTCGTAACGCTTGCGAGTGGCCTTGTCCTGCACCAGCTCGATCGCCCCCAGCAGACCAACACCGCGAACTTCACCTACCAATGGGTGATCGTTCAGTTCCCGCAGACGTTTCTGCAAATACGGTGCCGTTTCGTTGCGCACGGTCTCGATAATTTTTTCTTCGCGCAGAATCCGGATGTTTTCCAGACCCACCGCCGCCGCCACCGGGTGGCCGGAGTAAGTGAAGCCGTGGTTGAAATCGCCACCTTCGTTGAGCACCGCGACCACTTCGTCACGCACGATCAGACCACCCATCGGGATATAGCCGGACGTCAGGCCCTTGGCGATGGTCATCATGTCGGGCGCAAGGTCGTAGAAATCGCTACCGAACCACTCACCGGTACGACCGAAACCGCAGATCACTTCGTCGGCAACGAAGAGGATGTCGTACTTGGCGAGGATTTCCTTGATGCGCGGCCAGTAGGTGTCGGGCGCAATGATCACGCCACCGGCACCCTGGATCGGCTCGGCAATAAAGGCACCGACGTTGTCGACGCCGACTTCGAGAATCTTCTCTTCCAGTTGATTGGCCGCCCAGACACCGAACTCTTCTGGCGACATGTCGCCGCCCTCGGCGAACCAGTACGGCTGCTCGATGTGGACGATGCCCGGGATCGGCAAGTCGCCCTGCTCGTGCATATACGTCATGCCGCCCAGGCTCGCGCCGGCCACGGTCGAACCGTGATAGCCGTTCTTGCGGCTGATGATGACTTTCTTGTCTGGCTGGCCCTTGATCGCCCAGTAGTGGCGAACCATGCGCAGCATGGTGTCGTTGCCTTCGGAGCCGGAACCGGTGAAGAACACGTGGTTCATGCCTGCTGGCGCGACGTCAGCGATGGCCTTGGCCAGTTCCAGCGCTGGAGGATGCGCGGTCTGGAAGAACAGGTTGTAGTAAGGCAGTTCGCGCATCTGCTTGCTGGCGGCGTCGGCCAGTTCATCGCGACCGTAACCGATGGCCACGCACCACAGCCCGGCCATGCCGTCGAGGATCTTGTTGCCTTCGCTGTCCCACAGGTAAACGCCTTTGGCGTTGGTGATGATCCGTGGGCCCTTCTCTTTCAACTGCTTGAAATCGCTGAACGGGGCCAGGTGATGATCGCTGCTCAGCGCTTGCCACTCACGGGTTTGCGGGTTGTTGCTGGTCATGCCAATTCTCCTTGTCAGAGGTGAAGGCGCGCCGCCTGAGCGCCGCGCCTGGCGTATCAGACGGCGAAGAGCAGGTACTCACGCTCCCACGAACTGATCACGCGCTTGAAGTTTTCATGCTCGGCGCGCTTGACCGCGACATAGCCGGTGATGAAAGTTTTGCCGAGGTATTTCTCGATGGTCGCGCTGTTTTCCATGCGTTCCAGCGCATCCTCAATGGTCAGCGGCAGACGCAGGTTGCGGCGTTCATAGCCACGACCAACGACTGGTGCGCTCGGGTTCAGACCCTCGACCATGCCGATGTAACCGCAGAGCAGGCTCGCCGCGATCGCCAGATAGGGGTTGGCATCAGCGCCCGGCAAACGGTTTTCCACCCGGCGGTTATGCGGGCCGGCATCCGGTACGCGCAGGCCCACGGTGCGGTTTTCTTCGCCCCATTCCACGTTCACCGGTGCCGAGGTGTCCGGCAGGAAGCGACGGAACGAGTTGACGTTCGGCGCGAACAGCGGCAACAGCTCAGGGATCAGTTTCTGCAAACCACCGATGTGGTGCAGGAACAACTGGCTCATGGTCCCGTCTTCATTGGAAAAAACGTTCTTGCCGGTCTCGATGTCGATGATGCTCTGGTGCAAGTGCATCGCACTGCCCGGCTCGCCGGTCATCGGCTTGGCCATAAAGGTGGCGGCCACGTTGTGCTTGAGCGCGGCTTCGCGCATGGTGCGTTTGAACACCAGAATCTGATCGGCCAGCGACAGCGCGTCGCCGTGACGGAAGTTGATTTCCATCTGCGCCGTGCCGTCTTCGTGGATCAGCGTGTCGAGGTCCAGCTCCTGCAGTTCGCACCAGTCATAGACGTCTTCGAACAGCGGATCGAATTCGTTCGCCGCTTCAATGGAGAACGACTGGCGACCGATTTCCGGACGACCCGAACGGCCGACCGGCGGCTGCAACGGATAGTCAGGGTCGTCGCTGCGCTTGGTCAGGTAGAACTCCATTTCCGGCGCCACGATCGGCTGCCAGCCCTTGTCGGCATAGAGTTTCAGGACTTTCTTGAGGACGTTGCGCGGCGACAGCTCGATCGGATTGCCTTGCTTGTCGTAGGTGTCGTGGATCACCTGCGCGGTGGGCTCGATGGCCCACGGCACCAGGTACACGGCGTTCTGGTCGGGGCGGCAGATCATGTCGATGTCGGCCGGGTCGAGCAGTTCGTAATAGATGTCGTCTTCGACATAGTCGCCGGTCACGGTCTGCAACAGCACGCTCTCTGGCAGGCGCATGCCTTTCTCGGCGATGAACTTGTTGGTCGGCGAGATCTTGCCCCGGGTGATGCCGGTCAAGTCGCCGACCATGCATTCGACTTCTGTGATCTTGTGGTCTTTCAACCAATCGGTGAGCTGGTCGAGGTTGTTACTCATAAATGCCTCTGGGCTGAGTCTCCTGACGCTAGGTCAGGCAAAGTTTGACGCTTGTGCGTCGCGTTAAAGGGGGCTTGCTTGCGCGCAGTGCCGGCTTACGCCTGGCACCGCGCATAGACAATGAAAGAAGAGCTTACCTGCCCTTTACGCTGGCGTTGCATTTCTTGTGCACTCTGGAAACGTGCAGCCGCGCGTGCAGAATCATGAGCACGACGTGGGGAGCGGCGCAGGCTTTGGAAGAGAAAGAGAACTATATTGGAAGGAGACGCCATAAAGAGGATGCTTGCCCGTACGTCCAGAATATCGGACGGTGCCGTATGGCCGGCTGCTTGCGAGAACATCGTCAACAGGCCACGCGCCATGCTGGCTACGCTACGGACGGATTTGTCGCCACTGATGTGATGAGCATGCAGACCGGACTGTTGCGAGCAGTCGGTGATGCCGATTAACGGCAGGCGAGACATGAAGCACCCCGGTATTATTGCTGTTATGGGTTTGATCGGAGCTTAGCCTTGTTCATTTTTTTACACAACACCCCCGTAAAAAATACAACACGGCCTGCTCAAGCCCGCGGGTGCCAAGCGTGCCAAAGGCAAAAAACCGCCCCAAAGTGCCCCATAAATGCCCTTGCAGCGCTTTTTTAGGGCAAAAAAGGCCTCGCTTGACTTCGGCAGGCCGTTCGGGTTGACTGAAACCAGAAAAGATCAATGATTGATATTTTTAACAACAAAGGTGTTGCATCATGTCGGTACCCCCGCGTGCCGTTCAGCTTAATGAAGCGAACGCGTTCCTTAAGGAACATCCTGAGGTTCTGTACGTTGACCTTCTGATTGCGGATATGAATGGTGTGGTGCGCGGCAAGCGCATAGAACGCACCAGCCTCCACAAGGTTTACGAGAAAGGCATCAACCTGCCGGCCTCTCTATTTGCTCTGGATATCAATGGTTCGACGGTGGAAAGCACCGGTCTGGGCCTGGACATCGGCGACGCCGATCGTATCTGCTATCCAATCCCCGACACCCTGTGCAACGAGCCTTGGCAGAAGCGCCCGACCGCGCAACTGTTGATGACCATGCACGAACTGGAAGGTGATCCGTTCTTCGCCGATCCGCGCGAAGTGCTCCGTCAAGTTGTTGCAAAGTTTGACGAGATGGGCTTGACCATCTGCGCCGCATTCGAACTCGAGTTCTACCTGATCGACCAGGAAAACGTGAACGGCCGTCCGCAGCCGCCACGCTCGCCGATCTCCGGTAAGCGCCCGCACTCGACGCAGGTTTACCTGATCGACGACCTCGACGAATACGTCGACTGCCTCCAGGACATTCTGGAAGGTGCCAAAGAGCAAGGCATCCCGGCCGACGCCATCGTCAAGGAAAGTGCCCCGGCGCAGTTCGAAGTGAACCTGCACCACGTCGCCGACCCGATCAAGGCATGCGATTACGCTGTATTGCTCAAGCGTCTGATCAAGAACATCGCCTACGACCATGAAATGGACACCACCTTCATGGCCAAGCCTTACCCGGGCCAGGCGGGCAACGGTTTGCACGTCCACATTTCGATTCTTGATAAAGATGGCAAAAACATTTTTGCCAGCGAGGATCCCGAGCAGAACGCCGCACTGCGTCATGCGATCGGCGGTGTGCTCGAGACCCTGCCGGCGCAGATGGCTTTCCTCTGCCCGAACGTCAACTCCTACCGTCGTTTCGGCGCACAGTTCTACGTGCCGAACTCGCCGTGCTGGGGCCTGGACAACCGCACCGTGGCGATTCGCGTACCGACCGGCTCTGCAGATGCCGTGCGTATCGAACACCGCGTGGCCGGCGCCGACGCCAACCCGTACCTGCTGATGGCTTCGGTACTGGCAGGCGTGCATCACGGCCTGACCAACAAGATCGAGCCAGGCGCGCCCGTCGAAGGCAACAGCTACGAGCAGAACGAGCAAAGCCTGCCGAACAACTTGCGCGATGCACTGCGTGAGCTGGACGACAGCGAGGTGATGGCCAAGTACATCGATCCGAAATACATCGATATCTTCGTCGCCTGTAAAGAGAGCGAGCTGGAGGAGTTCGAACACTCCATCTCCGACCTCGAGTACAACTGGTACCTGCATACCGTTTAAGCGGTTGTGGCGCCAAAAGGAACGCCGTTGGCTATTGCAGCCAACGGCGTTTTTTTATGGCCCGCACCCTCGGGATGAATGGTGAGTACACAGAGATCAACTGTGGGAGGGGGCTCGCTCCCGAAGGCGTCCTGGCAGACAACACACACACTGGCTCGTACAATGCCCGCTGCCCCGCAGGAGACTTCCATGACGCGACCCGCCACCATTCGCAAACCCCGCGCCCGCAGTCAGGCACGGATCGATTCGATACTCGACGCCGCACGCACGCTGCTGGCCGCCGAGGGTGTGGCCAGTCTGTCGATCTACAGCGTGGCCGAGCGCGCACAGATTCCGCCCTCCTCCGTTTACCACTTTTTCGCCAGCGTCCCGGCGCTGCTCGAAGCACTGACAGCCGATGTTCACGCAGCCTTTCGCGCCTGCCTGCAAGCGCCAATCGACCATGAAACCCTGCGCGACTGGCGCGACCTGTCACGACTGGTCGAACAACGGATGCTGGAGATCTACGACGAGGACGCCGCGGCGCGCCAACTGATCCTCGCCCAGCACGGTCTTACCGAAGTCACCCAGGCCGACCGGCAACACGACCTCGAACTGGGCGACCTGATGCACAAGCTGTTCGAGCATCATTTCGAACTGCCGAGACTGCCGGAGGATGTCGACGTGTTTGCCCTGGCGATGGAACTGGGTGACCGCGTCTATGCACGCTCGGTGCAGCAACACGGACAAATCACACCGCGCATGGCTGAAGAAGGGATGCGGGTGTTCGATGCCTATATCGGTTTGTATTTACCGCCCTATCTGCCCAAGAGAATTCGCTAGCGCCCTCTTCGCGAGCACGCCGCAGACTTCAAGCCAGGTACAAACAGCGGCTTACAACTTGGCGATCGACACCTCGGTGGATTTCACAAAGGCAATCACCTCGCTGCCGACCACCAGTTCCAGCTCCTTGACCGAGCGGGTGGTGATCACCGAAGTGACGATGCCCGAGGCGGTCTGCACGTCGATTTCCGACAGCACGTCGCCAAGGACAATTTCCTTGATCGAGCCTTTGAACTGGTTACGCACGTTGATGGCTTTGATAGTCATGGCAATGATTCCTGTCGTTTGCTTGAGTTATTGCGCCCAACGCAGTTGCGCAGGCAGTGGTGAAACAGGTTCCGGCGCCGGCGGTTCGCCAGGCAGGGAAAGAACGCGGTTGAGCACTTCGGTTTCCAGTGCGGCCAGCCTGTGCGAACCGCGCACGCGAGGGCGTGGCAGTTCCACAGGCAGATCGAGACCGACTTCGCCGTCCTCGATCAGAATCACACGGTCGGCAATCGCCACCGCTTCGCTGGCATCGTGGGTCACCAGCAACACGGTGAAGCCGTGTTGCTGCCAGAGGCGTTCGATCAGTTGCTGCATCTCGATCCGGGTCAGCGCATCCAGCGCGCCGAGTGGCTCGTCGAGCAATAACAGTCGCGGTTGGTGGATCAGCGCCCGGGCCAGAGCAACACGCTGCTTTTGCCCTCCGGACAAAGCTGCCGGCCATTCGTTGGCACGATCCGCCAGCCCGACCGCGTCGAGTGCTTCGAGCGCCTTGGGACGCCAGTTGCCCGCGAGACCGAGGCCAACGTTGTCGATGATCTTTTTCCACGGCAGCAACCGTGCTTCCTGGAACATCAGCCGGGTGTCTTCCCGCACATCGCCGAGCGGCGCGCAGCCCGCAAGCAAGTCGCCGCCAGTCGGTTGATCGAGCCCGGCGAGCAGGCGCAGCAAGGTACTTTTGCCGCAACCACTGCGCCCGACCACCGCGACGAACTGCCCCGCCGGAATGTGCAGATCGATGTCACGCAAAACCTGGCGTGAACCGAAGGTCTTTTGCAGGTTGCGCACCGCCAGCGGTATACCGCGCAGCAGGCGTGGAGGTTGTTGAGCCGTCATGCTGCACCTCCCCTGGCAACCTGATAGGCCGGATGCCAACGCAGCCACACACGTTCAAGTCCACGGGCGGCGAGGTCGGCGAGTTTGCCGAGCACCGCGTAAAGCAGGATTGCCAGCACCACCACGTCGGTTTGCAAGAACTCCCGGGCGTTCATCGCCAGATAGCCGATGCCGGAACTGGCAGAAATGGTTTCAGCGACGATCAGCGTCAGCCACATGAAGCCCAGCGCGAAGCGCACCCCGACCAGAATCGAAGGCAACGCGCCCGGCAGAATCACCTGCCGGAACAGGCTGAAACCGGACAACCCATAACTGCGCGCCATCTCCACCAGCGCCGGGTCGACATTGCGAATGCCGTGGTAGGTGTTGAGGTAGATCGGAAACAGCGTGCCCAGCGCCACCAGAAAAATCTTCGCCGACTCATCGATGCCGAACCACAGGATCACCAGCGGAATCAGCGCCAGATGCGGCACGTTGCGGATCATCTGCACCGAGCTGTCGAGCAGGCGCTCGCCCCATGTCGACAGCCCGGTGATGAACCCCAGCACCAGACCGATGCTGCCCCCGAGGGTGAAACCGAGTGCCGCGCGCCAACCACTGATCGCCAGGTGCGTCCAGATTTCACCGCTGCGCACCAGGCGCACGCCGGCCTCGATCACCGCCACCGGTGCCGGCAGAATCCGTGTCGACAACCCACCGGCCGACACCGACAACTGCCACACCGCCAGCAACAACACCGGCAACGCCCAGGGCGCGAGGCTGTGGATAATTTTCTTCATGGCGCGCCCACGCTTTGCGACGCGGTTTTGGGAAGAATGTCGTTGGCAACCATCTCGCCGAACGGGCTGACATACCCGGTGCTTTTCGGCCGTTCCGGGCGCTCGATGTCCAGGTGCGGGAACAGCAGTTCCGCCACGCGATACGACTCTTCGAGGTGTGGATAACCGGAGAAGATAAAGGTGTCGATGCCCAGATCCGCGTATTCCTTCACCCGCGCCGCCACGGTCGGGCCATCGCCGACCAGCGCCGTCCCGGCACCGCCGCGCACCAGACCGACACCGGCCCACAGGTTCGGGCTGACTTCGAGGTTGTCGCGACTGCCGCCATGCAATGCCGCCATGCGTTGCTGACCGACCGAATCGAAACGCGCCAGCGAAGCTTGAGCACGGGCGATGGTGTCGTCGTCCAGATGCGAGATCAAGCGATCCGCCGCTTGCCACGCTTCGGCGTTGCTTTCACGGACGATCACATGCAGACGAATGCCGAAGCGCACGGTACGTCCGAGCTTGGCCGCTTTGGCGCGCACCTGTTCAATCTTCTCGGCCACTGCCGCTGGCGGCTCGCCCCAGGTCAGCACCATTTCAACCTGCTCGGCAGCCAGGTCCTGCGCTGCTTCCGACGAGCCGCCGAAGTACAGCGGCGGACGCGGTTGCTGGATCGGCGGATAGAGCAACTTGGCGCCCTTCACACTGATGTGCTGTCCGTCGTAGTCCACGGTTTCGCCTTCCAGCACACGGCGCCAGATGCGGGTGAATTCCACCGAGGCCTGATAGCGCTCTTCGTGACTGAGGAACAAACCGTCACCGGCCAATTCTTCCGGGTCACCGCCGGTCACCAGGTTAAACAACGCGCGACCGCCAGAGAGGCGATCCAGCGTCGCGGCCTGGCGCGCCGCCACCGTCGGGGAAACGATCCCGGGGCGCAGGGCGACGAGGAACTTCAGACGCTGGGTCACCGGGATCAGCGACGCCGCCACCAGCCAGGAGTCTTCGCAGGAACGCCCGGTGGGAATCAGCACACCGCCAAAACCCAGGCGATCCGCCGCTTGCGCGACCTGTTGCAGATAACCGTGGTCGACGGCGCGGGCGCCTTCGGCGGTGCCCAGGTAATGGCCGTCGCCGTGGGTAGGCAAGAACCAGAAGATATTGAGGCTCATGGAGTGGTCTCCTTGGGAATTGGAATTACTGGGCTTGGCTGACTGAGCGTTGGGCCACGGCGGGCGCAGGGGTCCAGATCACGTCCTTGACGCTTAACGGCTTGGGAATCAGCTTGAGCTGGAAGAACGTGTCGGCGATTTTCTGTTGTGCGGCGACCACGTCCGGGGTCAGGAACAGCGCCCCAAAACCCTGGCGCTTCATCGACGTCAGGGTGATATCCGCCGGCAGCCCGAGCAGCGGCGCAACCTGTTGGGTCACCGCTTCAGGGTTGGCCTTGGACCATTGACCCACGGCACGCACTTCCTCGATGAGGGCTTTGATCACCTCGGGATGTTTGTGCGCGTAAGGCTTGGTCGCGAGATAGAACTGGTGGTTGTCGACAATGCCTTGGCCGTCACGCAGGGTGTGCGCCTGCAGTTGTTTTTCGGCGGCGGCCTGGTACGGATCCCAGATGACCCAAGCGTCGACACTGCCACGCTCGAACGCCGCACGCGCATCGGCTGGCGGCAGGAATACGGTCTGGATGTCGGTGTATTTGAGGCCGGCGTCTTCCAGAGCGCGCACCAGCAGGTAGTGAACGTTGGAGCCTTTGTTCAGGACGACTTTCTTGCCCTTGAGATCGGCCACCGAGGTGATCGGCGAGTCTTTCGGCACCAGGATCGCCTCGCTGTTCGGCGCCGGCGGTTCATAGGCGACATAGAGCAGATCGGCGCCGGCGGCTTGAGCGAAGACCGGTGGGGTTTCGCCCGTGACGCCAAAGTCGATCGAGCCGACGTTCAGGCCTTCCAGCAGTTGTGGGCCACCGGGGAATTCAGTCCATTGCACGTCCACGCCTTGGCCGGCGAGGCGTTTTTCCAGGGTTCCTTTGGCTTTGAGCAGCACCAGCGTGCCGTACTTCTGATAACCGATCCGCAACGTCTCGGCTTGAGCTTGAGTGATAGCGCCGAAGGTGACAGCCGCAGCAAACAGAGCGACCAGACCACGACGCAAAAATACAGTGCGCATAGCGCTCTCCTTTTTGCTGTTGGGTTTTGGCTGCACCTGCTTGCCCGTTGGCGGGCGAGTAAGGCGAGTACTTCATGTTTCGATGTATCTGGACAATCGGCTCAAATGCTCCAGCGAGCACTCAACAAACGTTCATTCAACAGGCCCGGCTCCAGCGGCTTCGGTCGGCGGGCGATGGCGCTGACAAACTGCTCCAGCGCCTCATGCAGACGCTGCTCCAGCGCCGGTGCCAGTTGCGCCACGGCACTGCCTTGGCCGTAAGCGATCTGGCTGTCCTCGGCAAAAATCCCTTGCAGCATTTCCTGGGCTTTCAATGCCGACAGCACAGGCTTGAGCGCGTAATCGACCACCAGCATGTGGGCGATGCTACCGCCCGTGGCCATCGGCAAAACAACCTTGTGGTGCAAGGCGCGCTCGGGCAGCAGGTCCAGCACGGTCTTCAGGGCACCGGAAAACGAAGCCTTGTATACGGGCGTGGCGATCAGCAGGCCGTCGGCGTTTTCAATCTGCGCCAGCAGGTCGAGTACCTTCGGGCTGTCGAAACGGGCGTGAAGCAAATCTTCGGCGGGAAAGTCCCGCACCTGATAACTCACCACTTCCACCCCTTGCGCCTGCAACCAGCGTTGCGAGCGCTCCAGCAGCACCCCGGAGCGGGAGCGCAGGCTGGGACTGCCACCGAGAGAGACGACCAGCATTGAGACCATTCCTTAAGCGTTACAGGCGATTCGCAGGATGCGATCTCGCGTCGATGTGAGTGACCTTACCAGTTGATTTATATATCCATAAATCATATTTATTTATTTGGTTATGCACTTTAGAGCTATGCGATTGACGTTCCCCCAGGCAAAAAAACAGGCCGTCAAACGGCCTGAAATCCCCTGCTGTTGGGTGCTGAAAATGCTGAACCCTGTGCTGATTGAACTGACGCCTTCGCGAGCAAGCCCGCTCCCACAGGGGGGGGGAACGCATTTCAAAATGTGTGTGGGCTTGCTCGCGAAAGCGGTGGTGGCTACACCGCAAACTTCATTGATTCACTTGTTCGGCTGCGGCGTCAGGCGCAGGTAGGGTTTCACCGTGCGGTAGCCCTTCGGAAAGCGCCGCTTGATCTCGTCTTCATCCTTGAGCGACGGCACGATCACCACCTCATCACCGTCCTGCCAGTTGGCCGGTGTGGCCACTTTGTAGTTGTCGGTGAGTTGCAGCGAATCGATCACCCGCAAAATCTCGTGGAAGTTGCGCCCGGTGCTCGCCGGGTAGGTGATGGTCAGACGAATCTTCTTGTTCGGATCGATCACGAACAGCGAACGCACGGTCAAGGTGTCGCTGGCGTTCGGGTGGATCAGGTCGTACAAATCCGACACCTTGCGATCGGCATCGGCCAGGATCGGGAAGTTGACGAGAGTGTTCTGGGTTTCGTTGATGTCTTCGATCCATTTTTGGTGCGAATCCACCGGGTCGACCGACAGTGCGATGGCTTTGACGCCACGTTTGCTGAACTCGTCCTTGAGCTTGGCGGTAAAGCCCAGCTCCGTGGTGCACACCGGGGTGAAGTCCGCCGGGTGAGAGAACAGCACGCCCCAGCTATCGCCGAGCCATTCGTGGAAACGAATCTTGCCGGCGCTGGAGTCTTGTTCGAAATCGGGGGCGATGTCGCCGAGTCTGAGGCTCATGGTGCTGCTCCTGATCAATGTTTGGAGACCTAAACTGTAGCTCGGCTTTCGTCCTTTAATAAAAGAATAAATAAGAAGACATCAATACCAAAAAAGAATATTAAACATCGTTCACTGGACGCTCGAGGGCATCGCGCCGAACATCGCTCGCAAGGTTCGAGAAGGCCTTGAGTAGCTGCAAAAGAGTGGAACTTCGGGGAGGGCTTACGGGGGTGAGTCTGACTCGAAAACGCAAAAGCCCCGTCCGGCGCGATGCCGGACGGGGCTTTTTTTACTTCAGCGAATCGAGACGCGCGATTACAGCAGCGGGATCGAGTAGCTGACGATCAGGCGGTTTTCATCCTGGTCACGCTGACCTGGGATGTCGTTGCGCCACATAGCGTTTTTCCACATCACGCCAACGTTCTTCAGCGGGCCTTCTGGTACGACGTAACCGATGGTCAGGTCGCGTTCCCACTCGGAGTTGCCATGGCCGTTTTCACGGCCATTTTTACCCACGGTGTCGATATTATCGCCACGCAGGTAAACCACACCCGCGGTCAGGCCAGGCACGCCAACCTTGGCGAAGTCATAGGAGTAGCGAGCCTGCCACGTACGTTCGCCAGCACGGGCAAACTTGGCGATCTGCATGTCGGTGGTGATGTAAGCCGAGGACCCATCACCCTGGTTCAGCCAAGGGAAGTCACTGCTGCCGTTGCTGACCTGGTAGCCGCCGCCGAAGGTATGACCTTCAACGCTATACAGGAACAAGCCGCTGTAAAGGTTGTTGTCGACTTTGCCCTTACCCGCATTGAAACCGGTGTAGTTACCGTTACTGAAATAAGCCGAGTCGTGGCCGTTCAAGCCGTCATCGGAGCTGTTGAAATAACGCAAGTCCGATTTCAACACGCCAGGGCCGATTGCCCAGTTGTGAACCAGGCCCAGGAAGTGCTGTTTGTAGAAGTCTTCCAGATTGCCGTAGTAGTACTGGGCAGTCAGGTCTTTGGTGATTTTGTAATCACCACCGGCGTAGATGAACTTGTTGCTGTTAGCCGTACGAGCACTTGCACCGCCAATGGCCAGGTTCTCGTTATTGCTGGAGTTACGCCCCTTCACAGCTTCGATCTGACCGCCAATCAGCGTCAGGTCTTTGATCTCGTTGGACGTGATCTGGCCACCTTGAAAGGTTTGCGGCAGCAGACGGCCATCGTTGGTCACGATGACTGGCAGCTTTGGCTGCAGGGTGCCGAGCTTGAGTTCAGTCTGGGAGATCTTGGCTTTGGCAGTCAGGCCCAGGCTGGAGAAGTTGTTAACCGCTTTGCCATTGGACTCACTTGGGAAAACCGTGCCGCCGTACGACGTGCTGCTGGTTGCCCCATTGGTGCCGCCACCCGAATCCAGACGCACGCCCAACAGGCCGATGGCATCGATACCGAAACCGACGGTGCCTTGGGTGTAACCGGAGATGAAGCGCAGATCGAAGCCTTGGCCCCATTCTTCAGCTTTGCTCTGGGTGGAGTGAGCACCCGAGTCACGGTTATCGTTATTGATGTAGAAGTTACGCAGCCCCAAGGTAGCTTTGCTGTCTTCGATGAAACCGGCGGCGCCTGCCTGCTGCGCCAAAACCCCTACGGCCACAGCCAGGGCCAAGGTGGACTTGTTCATGTATCGCTCCTATCGTTTCTAGTTCTTTTGTTGGCGGTTGCGGATCGATTGCCCGCAATCCTCAACGTGTCATTCGCGGCTGGCCGTTTACCCCCCAGCCAAAGCCGCGGAAGAATACCCCGGCATAATCCCAAAAAGAATTATCCAGCTCTTTTTCATAGCGTTAGGGTATATACAAACGCACCACCGATCCGAGGTATCGGCTGAAGCGCCGATTCCTGAATGCCAGGATTGTCGAGGGACAAAATGGCCAAAACACCGGGCAGATCACCGGCTCCGGACGGGCTCACTTTAGCCCCCCGCATAAAAAGCAAAAAAAGAATAAAAAACAATTAGAAGCTCTAATTAAGGAATATCAAAAAAAACGCAAAAAAAACCTCGCCAAAGGGCGAGGTTCTTTTTCGAGAACTTTTTACATGAAGCTATAGGTGTAGTTGAAGATCAGACGCGTTTGATCCTGGCTGGCGATGCCGGTACCGCTGCCACGGTAAGTACCATGACGCACCGTCGTGCCAAACCCTTTCAGAGCACCTTGCTGAATGGTGTAGTCCACACGCAGGTCACGTTCCCACTCGGACTGATCGGCGCCACCGTTCTTGGCTTTGATGTCATCACCGTACAAGTAGGCAACCGAGGCTTTCAGGCCAGGCACGCCCAGCGCAGCGAAGTCATAGCTGTATTGACCGAACGTGGTGTTTTCACCAGCACGAATGAAGCTGTTGACCATCGCATCAGTGAACAGGTAGAAGCTCGCGCCCCCCGCACCTTCGTTACGACCATTGCCATCGACCACGTTGCCTTGGTTCAGGAAGACGAAACCACCGTCATCGTTGACGCGCTGATGACCCACCAGGAAGGCACTGCCACCCAAGGTGTAGGTGAACATCGCACTCCAGGTTTTGTTGTCAACTTCACCGGCGTTCTTGGCATAGCCACCGTTGTTGTTGAACTGATAGCCGGCTTCGCCGTTCTTGCCGTCGGAGCTGCTGTCGAAATAGCGGATATCGGTCTTGAACGACTGGTTGGTGCTGATCGGAAGAACGTGCACCAGACCGAAGAAATTCTGCTTGTAATAGTCTTTCAGGTTCGAGTGGTAGTACTGCAGGGTCAGGTCTTTGGTGACCTTCCAGTCAGCACCGGCATAACGGAACTGATTGCTGTCCTGCGTACCACCGGCCACGGCCAGGCCGGTACTGTTTGACGAGGCGCGACCCACCGCGTGCTCGAGCTGACCGGCGTTGAAGGTGACGTTGTCGATTTCCTTGGAGGTGATCGTGCCACCCTCGAAGGTTTGAGGCAGCAGACGGCTATCGTTAGCGACCAGAATCGGCAAGCTAGGTTGCAGCGCGCCACCCAAGTGAGCTTCGGTCTTGGACAGACGTGCCTTGACGTTACCTGCGATGCGGCTCCACGACTGCGTGGCCGAGCCGTCGGAATCACTTGGATTGAACGAATTATTGTTTGGGTGATGACCACGGCCACCGTCCAGGTGAATACCGCTGAGCGCCTGGACATCAAGACCAAAACCGACCGTGCCTTGAGTGAAACCGGACAGGTAATCGAACTTGAAGCCCTGCGCGGCTTCTTTCTGATCCGATCCGCCGTCACGATTGTCGGCATTGAAGTACATGGTGCGAGAACTGATGGACGCCTTGCTGTCTTCGATGAAACCCGCGGCGCCTGCCTGCTGCGCCAAAACCCCTACGGCCACAGCCACGGCCAAAGTGGACTTATTCATTGTTAAGCTCCTCTCGTTTCTAATTCTTGTTTTCCTGGCCCGGATCGATGCCCGAGTCCGAAGGTTCGCGATTAGCGCCAGAGCGTGACCCACAAGTCAATCGTAACTTTGTGTGTCTACGACCATGGTCTAATCTCCGGTTTTTTGGTCCATGCAGGTTCATGAATTCGTCATGAACCTGAAAAGAATGGATACCTTCTTTTCTAATACCCTTTAGGAATTTGAACCCCGCATTTGCGCGCTATGGTGCTCCCCACGACAACGCGCCAGTCAATTCCTGAAGGGTATTAAGAGCATCCTGTTTAGTCCGTTTTGCACTGAAGCAATCCAGACACAATTCCGTCACCCCAACAGCCAACCCAGCGCACTATCCGGGTCAATTGTTACAGTTTGTGTATCGGAAGATTTTTTCCGCTCACAGCGCAGCCGCCGTCCTTGCCGGCATGACCCGGCTCGATTCAGACGTCGTTTTCAGTGGTGGGAAATCAGGAGGAGAGTGTCAGAAGAAACACGATGGGATGGGGAGCTTGCAGCCTGTACCGGCTCCCCACCCCCTGATGAATCAAAGCGTCTTTTCGAAGATCTTCGAATTGCGCTGAAAGTTGTACAACGAGGCCCGCGCTGCCGGCAGACGCTCAACGCTGCTTGGCTCAAACCCACGCTCACGGAACCAGTGCGCAGTACGCGTGGTGAGGACGAACAATGTCTTCAAGCCTTGGGCCCGGGCACGAGTCTCGATGCGCTCCAGCAGTTCATCACCGCGACCGCCGTGGCGGTACTCCGGGTTTACTGCCAGGCAGGCCAGTTCGCCGGCATCCGATTCGGCAATCTGATACAGCGCCGCACAGGCGATGATCATGCCTTCACGCTCAACCACGCTGAACTGCTCGATTTCGCGCTCCAGCACTTCGCGCGAACGACGCACCAGAATGCCTTGCTCTTCCAGCGGGCTGATCAGGTCGAGCAAGCCGCCGACGTCTTCAATCGCCGCCTCGCGTACCAGCTCGAATTGCTCCTGGGCCACCAACGTACCGCCACCGTCACGGGTGAACAGTTCGGTCAGCAGCGCGCCGTTCTCGACGTAACTGACGATATGGCTGCGCGCCACGCCGCCACGGCAGGCTTCAGCGGCGGCATCGAGCAACTCCGCCTGATAATTGCTGCTGCCCAGACGCTGCAAATGCGCCGGTACTTGCTGCGGGCGCAGCTCACGCACCAGTTTGCCGTTCTCGTCGATCAGGCCAAGGTCAGCGCCGAACAGCAGTAACTTGTCGGCGCCCAGGTCAATGGCGGCGCGAGTAGCGACGTCTTCGCAAGCCAGGTTGAAAATCTCGCCGGTCGGCGAATACCCCAGCGGCGACAGCAACACAATCGAACGCTCGTCCAGCAAACGGTTGATGCCCTTGCGGTCGACCCGGCGCACTTCGCCGGTGTGGTGATAGTCGACCCCTTCCAGCACACCGATCGGCCGCGCGGTAACAAGATTGCCGCTGGCCACGCGCAGACGCGAGCCCTGCATGGGCGAGGAAGCCATGTCCATCGACAGGCGCGCTTCGATGGCGATCCGCAGTTGGCCAACGGCGTCGATCACACATTCCAGCGTCGCCGCATCGGTGATGCGCATGCCGTGGTGGTAATGCGGAGTCAGGCCGCGAGCGGCGAGGCGGGTTTCAATCTGCGGACGCGAACCGTGCACCAGCACCAAACGCACGCCGAGGCTGTGCAGCAGCACGATGTCGTGGACGATGTTGCCGAAATTCGGATGCTCAACGCCGTCGCCGGGCAGCATGACGACGAAGGTGCAATCGCGGTGGGCATTGATATAAGGGGACGCGTGACGAAGCCAATTAACGTATTCGGGCATGAACCTGGGCCTGTAATAAATAGCAGCCGGAAAAAAGGGCGAAACGGAAAACGCACAGCGGGCTGGTGGTTATCGTCGGAACAGGCTTGGCGACACGCGCGCTCTCCTCATGAATACGGGTTGGGATGTTGGCAATTTACAGCGTTTGATCGGACAAAACACAGCCCGCTCCCGCAAGGAAACATCAGGGTTTGTCCGGGCTCAGGCAGTAATGTTCAATCAACTGTCGCAATAGATGCACGGTAGGCTGCAAACGTGACATTTCAAGGTACTCGCCGGGCTGATGCGCACAAGCGATGTCGCCAGGGCCGAGCACGATGGTTTCGCAGCCCAGGCGCTGAAGATAAGGCGCTTCGGTGCCAAACGCTACTGCTTCGGCACGGTGACCGGTGAGCTTTTCGGCAATACGCACCAATTCGACATCTTCAGCCTGCTCGAACGGCGGCACCTCCGGGAACAACGGTTTGTAGTCGATCTTCACCTGATGCCGTTCGGCGACCGGGTTGAGCTTGCGCAGAATCTCGGCGCGCAGCACGTTCGGGTCCATGCCCGGCAACGGGCGCAGGTCGAATTCCAGGGAACACTGGCCGCAGATACGGTTGGGGTTGTCGCCGCCATGGATGCAACCGAAGTTCATCGTCGGTTGCGGCACGCTGAACTGTGGGTTGTTGAATTCACGCTGCCACAGCAGGCGCAGGCCACGCAGTTCGCCGATGGCATCGTGCATCGCTTCGAGGGCGCTGTGGCCCAGGCGCGGATCCGACGAATGGCCGCTCTGCCCGAGAATGTCGATGCGCTCCATCATGATGCCTTTGTGCATGCGGATCGGCTTGAGCCCGGTCGGCTCGCCGATCACGGCAGCACGGCCCAGCGGCCGCCCAGCCTCGGCCAGCGCACGGGCGCCGGACATCGAGCTCTCTTCATCGCAAGTGGCGAGGATCAGCAGCGGTTGCTTGAACGGTTGGTCGAGCAGCGGGCGCACGGCTTCGATGATCAGGGCGAAGAAGCCCTTCATGTCACAACTGCCCAGACCGACCCAGCGGCCATCGACTTCGGTGAGAGTCAGCGGATCGGTCTGCCACAACGCATCGTCGTACGGCACCGTGTCGCTGTGCCCGGCCAGCACCAGCCCGCCGGGGCCGCTGCCGAAACTGGCGAGCAGGTTGAATTTGCCGGGAGTGACCTGCTGGATATCACAGCTGAAACCCAGATCACCCAGCCAGCCGGCAAGCAGATCGATGACCGCCCGGTTGGACTGATCCAGGTTCGGTTGGGTGCAGCTGACCGACGGCGCGGCAATCAGCGCAGTGAACTGGTCTTTCATGGACGGCAAAGGCATCGCTGACTCCAACTCCCGAGTTGAAGTCCATCATAGAACCATCCGGCGCCAGGAATAAACCGCCGCAGGGCGTAGGACGAATCAGTCCTGTACACTGCACGGCCTTGGCAGCCACACATTCCCCCGGCTGCGCTCCCGATCCTGGATTTTCCGGCCATGCAGAAAGAAACCGAAATCAAACTCCGCGTCAGCCGCGAAACCCTCGCTGCCCTGCGCGAGCACCCGCTACTGAAAAAACGCAACAAAAGTGGCTGGGAACGCCGTGAGTTGATGAACCAGTACTTCGACACCCCCGAGCGCGACCTGGCCCAGGCCAAAGTTGCCCTGCGCCTGCGCAAGGATGGCGATGAGGTGATTCAGACCCTCAAGACCCGTGGCCAGAGCGTTGCCGGTCTGTCCGAGCGTAACGAATACGACTGGAACCTGCCCAAAGCCAAGCTCGACGTGAAGAAACTCGACGGCGAATGCTGGCCCGAGGAACTGGCCGAACTGGACAAGAAAACCCTGAAGCCGATCTTCACCACCGATTTCGTTCGCGAGCGCGCCGAAATCGCCTGGGGCCGTGGCAAGAGCAAAGTGGTCATCGAAGCCGCTCTGGATCTGGGCCACGTCGTGGTCGGCAAACAGAAAGAAGAAATCTGCGAGCTGGAACTGGAACTGCGCGAAGGCGAGCCTGCCGCGCTGCTGGAACTGGCCGCCGAACTGGCCGAAACCCTGGCTCTGATGCCGTGCGACATCAGCAAGGCCGAGCGTGGCTACCGTCTATATGACGCCAACAGCTACTCGCTGAGCCTGCCGGCGCCGCAACTGACAACCGAAACGCCACTGGACGACGCCTTCGCCGCGCTGTGCTGGCACTTGCTCGGCAGCAGCCAGCGTCTGGCTGAACAGTACCGTTTCAACGGTCACTGGCGCCTGTTGCTGGACTGGGTCGAAAACCTGGCGGAAATGCGCGCCCTGCTCAGCAGCCTCGGTCAGGCTGCGCCGCGTCCATCGACCCACGACCTGCGCGTCGCGCTGGATGCATTGCTGGAAGACTGGCGTCCGCTGGTTCAGGCCGGTATCGAAGACGAAGACGTGCGCAAAGCCGCGCCGGAGCAGTTCCTCGAAGAACTCCAAGACCCACGCTGGGGCCTGTTCTCGCTGAACACCTCGCGCTGGTTGCTGGCCCGCACCTGGACCGCCGAGCGCAACACGCGTGGCAATCGTCAGGGTGGCGCGCAGTTGCACAGTTGGTTGCCGCGCCTGTTGGGCGAAGAAGCCACGTCCCTGCAATTGCAGCGCTATCAGCAACAGCCGGAAGATCTGGCCGAGCAACTGCCGCGTATCGAGCGCATTCAGGTCTGGCTGCACCACGCGCGCAACGTGCTGGAGATCCCGGAAATGGATCGCCTGTACGGCGAGCTGAACAAACTGGCGCAACTGGCCAACGAGCCAACCATCACTGACGAATTGCTCGATGCGCGCAAGCAGCAGGCGATTGCGGTTTATCAGAATCGTGCGTGGAAAATGCTGCTGCGCATGTAACACCGCTTTCGCGAGCAGGCTCGCACACAGGGAAACTCATTCCAAATGTGTGCGAGCCCGCTCGCGAAGCGGCCATTACAGACGCCTGAAAACTCAAACCGGCAGGCTCGTTGTGGACTTGATCTCTGACAACGCCACAATCGAGTTCACTTCCTGAATCCCCGGCACCAGCGACAGCTTCTCGAAGAAGAACCGCTCATAGGCCTCGATGTCCGCCGCAACAATGCGCAGCAGAAAGTCGACCGCGCCCATCAGCACATAACACTCCAGCACTTGCGGAAAACCACGAATCGCTTCGGTGAATTCGGTGAAGTTCGAACGCCCGTGCGCATTGAGTTTGATCTCGGCAAAGATCTGCGTGTTCAGGCCGATTTTCTTGCGATCCAGCAACGTCACCTGCCCGCGAATGATCCCTTCCTCCTTCATCCGTTGAATCCGCCGCCAGCACGGTGATTGCGACAGCCCCACCTGTTCGGCGATCTGCGCACTGGACAGCGAAGCGTCCTCTTGCAGCAGGGCGAGAATCTTGCGGTCGTAGCCGTCCAGTTCGCTATGCATAAAAAAACCTCAAATAGACAACTTTGCGAATTGATCTTCCCGATCAGCCGCCATTAACGCCAATCATAGATAAGAAATACCCGGCACCGAATGTAAAAATTCCTCCAGCGATTTTGGAGACTCGTCATGCCGCACCTCGAAGCCGTAACCCCCCCACCCACCCGCGCCGACGTCTGGAACGTCAGCAACGCCCATTGCCTGGCGCACTATCAGATCCTCGCCGAGGCCGAGCCGGATTTGCTGGTGCGAGTGCTGAACCTGTTCGCACTGCAATTGCTCACGCCCGAGCAGGTCAACGTGCAGCGGCTGGACGATCTGCTGTCGATCGATCTGATCATGGGCGGCCTGAGCTGGCATCGCGCTCAGGTCATCGCGCAAAAGCTTCGTAACCTGATCAGCGTCTGCTCGGTGAATCTGCAAAACGCCGACAGCGCGTGGGAGGCGCCAGCGCAGGCTGCCGGCTGACAAATCCGGCAACGGCTTCGTCGGGTAGTGGCCCAACGGTCTGCCGGGCCGCGACTATCCTTTGGCGCAACGTCGCTTAAAAGGAAGCCCGCATGTCCGTTCAACTCGCTATTCAGGACCGCTGGCTGGAACTCAACGATGTGCTGCGCGAACTGGTCGCCCAAGGCTTCATCAGCCAGGACTCGGCGGAGCAGGCGCTGATTGCGCGCCGCCGTCATGCCGCCCACGGTCAGATACACCCGCTGGAGTTCATCGCCAGCCAACAACTGGACGACCTCAGCCGTCCGGGCAAGCACCTCGATCTTGAAAGCCTGACCCTGTGGCTGGCGCAGCAGGCCGGCCAGCCGTACCTGCGCATCGATCCGCTGAAGATCAACGTCGCCGCCATCACCCCGCTGATGTCCTACGCCTTTGCCCAACGGCACAAGATCCTCGCGGTTGGAGTCGACCGCGACTCGGTGACCGTGGCCAGCGCCCAGCCCTATGTGAACGGCTGGGAAGCCGACCTGACTCACGTACTGAAGCTGCCGATCAGACGGGTGGTCGCCAACCCGGTAGATATCCAGCGCTTCAGCGTCGAGTTCTTTCGCCTGGCCAAATCGGTCAGCGGCGCGAGCAGCGGCGATCAGCAGAACGGTAACCTGGGCAACTTCGAGCAACTGCTCAACCTCGGTGCCAGCGATCAGGAGCCGGACGCCAACGACGCGCACATCGTCAACATCGTCGACTGGCTGTTCCAGTACGCCTTTCAACAGCGCGCCAGTGATATCCACATCGAACCGCGCCGCGAGCAAGGCACGGTGCGTTTTCGCATTGATGGGGTGCTGCACAACGTCTATCAATTCCCGCCACAGGTGACGATGGCGATTGTCAGCCGCCTGAAAAGCCTCGGCCGGATGAACGTCGCCGAAAAGCGCAAACCCCAGGACGGCCGGGTCAAGACCAAGACCCCGGACGGCGGTGAAGTCGAGTTGCGGTTATCAACGCTGCCCACCGCGTTTGGCGAAAAAATGGTCATGCGCATCTTCGACCCGCAAGTGCTGCTCAAGAACTTCGATCAGTTGGGTTTTTCCGCCGACGACCTGCGCCGCTGGCAGGACATGACCCGACAGCCCAACGGCATCATTCTGGTCACCGGGCCGACCGGTTCGGGCAAGACCACCACGCTGTACACCACGCTGAAGAAGCTGGCGACGCCGGAGGTCAACCTCTGCACCATCGAAGACCCCATCGAAATGGTCGAGCCGGCATTCAACCAGATGCAGGTGCAGCACAACATCGATCTGAGTTTCGCCGCCGGGGTGCGCGCGCTGATGCGGCAAGACCCGGACATCATCATGATCGGCGAGATCCGCGACCTCGAAACCGCCGAAATGGCGATTCAGGCTGCACTGACCGGGCACCTGGTGCTGTCGACCTTGCACACCAACGACGCACCGAGTGCGATCAGCCGTTTACTCGAACTGGGCGTACCGCATTACCTGATCAAAGCCACCGTACTCGGGGTCATGGCGCAACGACTGGTGCGCACCTTGTGCCCTCATTGCAAGGCGCCGCTGACACTCGAAGATGAGGACTGGCAAACCCTGACCCGCCCCTGGCAGGCGCCGCTGCCGGGCAGTGCCCATCGCGCCATCGGTTGCCTGGAGTGCCGCGACACCGGTTATCGCGGCCGCGCGGGGGTCTACGAAATCATGCAACTGAGCGACAGCCTCAAAGCCTTCATCACCCCGGACACCGACCTCACTGCGATCCGCCGCCAGGCGTTCAAGGAAGGCATGCGCAGCTTGCGCCTGTCCGGCGCACAGAAAGTGGCGGCAGGGTTGACGACGATTGAGGAGGTGCTGCGGGTGACGCCGCAGAGCGAGCACAAATAATCAGATTGCCATCAAGCTGTTCTTAAGCCCGGGCCACGCCGTTACACTGGCGCCATCGCAACCCCATTGATCCATCCAACAAGGAATCGTTATGCAGACCGGAAGTGTGCTTTTACTGTTTGTGGCCCTGGCAATCGCCATTCTGTTCATGGGTTTCAAAGTCGTGCCCCAGGGTTTCGAGTGGACGGTCGAGCGCTTCGGGCGCTACACCAACACCCTCAAACCTGGCCTGAACATCATCATTCCGGTGATGGATCGTATCGGTCGCAAGATCAACGTGATGGAAAGCGTGCTGGACATCCCTCCTCAGGAAGTCATCACCTCCGACAACGCCACGGTGCAGATCGACGCCGTGTGTTTCTTCCAGGTGGTCAACACGGCCCAGGCCGCCTACGAGGTGAACAACCTCGAACACGCCATTCGCAATTTGCTGCAGACCAACATCCGCACTGTGCTCGGTTCCATGGAGCTGGACGCCATGCTCAGCCAGCGTGACAACATCAACGAACGGCTGCTGCGCACCGTCGACGAAGCCACCGCCCCCTGGGGCATCAAAATCACCCGGATCGAAATAAAGGACATCAGCCCGCCCGCTGACCTGATGGCTGCCATGTCCGGACAAATGAAAGCCGAACGTATCAAACGTGCGCAGATCCTCGAAGCCGAGGGCCTGCGAGCCTCGGCGATCCTCACCGCAGAGGGCAAGAAGCAGGCACAGATTCTGGAAGCCGAAGGTAGCCGTCAGGCCGCGTTTCTTGAATCCGAAGCCCGCGAGCGCCAGGCCGAAGCCGAAGCCCAGGCGACCAAAGTGGTGTCCGAAGCCATCGCCGGCGGCAACGTACAAGCGGTCAACTATTTCGTCGCGCAAAAATACATCGACGCACTGGGCAAACTGGCCTCGGCCAACAACAGCAAAGTCATCCTCATGCCACTGGAAGCCAGTTCGATGATCGGCGCGGTGGGTGGGATTACCGAAATTGTCAAAGCGACTTTTGACGGCAAGAAGGTCTGAGTCATGCCGACCGAACTGTTCACCTTCTGGAGTTGGCTGGGGCTGGGCACGGTGTTCCTGATCCTCGAAGTGTTCGGGGCTGGCGGCTATCTGTTGTGGATCGGCATGGCGGCTGCCGCTGTCGGGGTCACAACGTTTGTCTTGCCGACGCTGCCGTGGGAAATCCAGCTGGTGCTGTTTGCGCTGTTTTCGATCCTGACCGCGCTGTATTGGTGGCGACGCCAACGCACCGCGGTGCGTCGCAGTGATCAACCACTCCTGAACCTGCGGGGGCAGGAATTGATCGGCAACGTGTTCGTGGTCAGCGAAGCGATTGCCGACGGTCACGGCAAGATCAAGGTTGCTGATGGCGTGTGGATCGCCAGAGGGCCTGATACACCGGTTGGCGAGCGTGTTCGCGTGACCGGGCAACAAGGCGCGATTTTGTTGGTTGAGCGTGCCGAATGATTGCGTACGGAACCGGATCGGGAAAATGACGATCCAACGCCGTAGTTAACCCCCAGGAGTCACCTCATCATGCGTCTCAAACTTGCTGTCGCCACGCTGGCCTTGCTGTCCCTTCCCGTTGGTTCGGCCATGGCGGACAGCTTTTGGCGTAACGTCATTTCGTCCGGTGCCACCACCGGTTCGACTTACCTGACCTTCAAGGATCACAAATTGATCGTCGCGGCACAGGACGATGCCGGCAGTTTCGTTGCCAGTGACGGCGGCATTCGCGGTCCGTATCTGGAAGCAGCGATGCAGAAAGTCCGCGCCGACAACCCGGGCCTGCAAGCGACGGACATGGAATTGGCGAATGCGATTCTGGCGAAGAACGCCGTGGCTTCCGAATAAGCCTTTCGCCCACAAAAATGCCGCTCGATTGGGCGGCATTTTTTTGCTCGCTATTTCACATTCACCATAGAACCCTGTGGGAGCAGGCTGGCTCGCGAAGGCGTCAACCCAGCCAATATCTCTACTGACTGACACACCGCTTTCGCGAGCCAGCCCACAGTGGATCCGGTTCAACCGTCAGTTCAGCGGTAGTCGTCCACCGGTACGCAGGCACAAAACAGGTTGCGATCCCCGTAAACGTTGTCCACCCGATTCACCGCCGGCCAATACTTGTGCGCTTTGGTATGGGCATCCGGGGTGATGCCCTGCTCGATGCTATAGGGCCGTTCCCACACCCCGGTGACATCCGCCAACGTGTGCGGCGCATGCTTGAGCGGATTGTCTTCGGCCGGCCAGTTGCCATTTTGCACTTCGTTGATTTCGGCGCGGATGCTCAGCATCGCGCCGATGAAGCGGTCCAGTTCAGCCTTGGATTCACTCTCGGTCGGTTCAACCATCAACGTACCCGGCACCGGGAACGACATGGTCGGCGCATGGAAGCCGTAGTCCATCAAACGCTTGGCGACGTCTTCCTCGCTGATACCGGTCTGCGCTTTGAGTGGCCGCAGATCGAGAATGCATTCATGGGCTACCCGACCGTTGCGTCCGGTGTACAGCACCGGAAAAGCACCGGATAAATGCTGGGCCAGATAATTCGCCGCCAGAATCGCCACCTCGCTGGCGTCCGCCAGTTGCGGCCCCATCATCGCGATGTACATCCAACTGATGGGCAGAATGCTCGCACTGCCCCACGGCGCCGCGCTCACGGCGCCGTTCTGCGCCATTGGCCCGTCAATCGGCACCACCGGATGATTGGCGACGAACGGCGCCAAGTGCGCGCGAATGCCGATCGGCCCCATACCCGGCCCGCCACCGCCATGGGGAATGCAAAAAGTCTTGTGCAAGTTCATGTGCGAGACATCGGCGCCGATGTCTGCTGGCCGCGTCAGTCCAACCTGCGCATTCAGGTTGGCGCCATCCATGTACACCTGACCGCCGTGCTGGTGGATAACCTCGCAAATCTCGCTGATGCCCTCCTCGTACACGCCGTGGGTCGACGGATAGGTCGCCATCAGGCACGACAGCTTATTCCCCGCCTCGGCGGCTTTGGCCTTCAAGTCCTCCAGATCAACGTTACCCGCGTCATCACACTCGACGATCACCACGCGCATCCCGGCCATCTGCGCCGAGGCCGGGTTAGTGCCGTGGGCCGAGGACGGAATCAGGCAGATATCCCGCGCGCCCTGTTGACGACTCTCGTGATACTTGCGGATCGCCAGCAGCCCGGCGTACTCGCCCTGAGCCCCGGAGTTGGGCTGCATGCAGATTGCATCGAACCCGGTGATCGCGCACAACCAGCGCTCCAGCTCCTCGATCATCAAGGTGTAACCGACCGCCTGTTCTCGCGGCGCAAACGGATGCAGGTGGGCGAACTGTGACCAGGTGATCGGGATCATCTCGCTGGTGGCGTTGAGCTTCATGGTGCAGGAGCCCAGCGGGATCATCGACTGGTTGAGCGCCAGATCCTTGTTCTCCAATTGCTTGAGGTAACGCAGCATCTCGGTTTCGCTGTGATGGGCGTTGAACACCGGATGACGCAGGTAAGGCGTGTTGCGCTGGAGCGGAACGGGTATGCCGGAAAGCAGCACTTCAGCGTCAAGATCGTCAACGATCAGCCCATGATCGGCACCCAGCAGCACATCAAAAAGTTTGGCGACGGTGCGTTCGTCACAGGTTTCATCGAGGCTCAGACCGACTCGGCCACGGCCAAGAATCCTCAGGTTGATCTGCGCCGCCTGAGCACTTTCGATGATCGCGGTTTGCGCGCCGCCCACCTCCAGCGTCAGCGTGTCGAAAAACTGTGTGTTGACCCGGTTGATGCCGTGACGCTCAAGACCGGCGGCAAGAATGCAGGTCAGCCGATGCACGCGCTGGGCGATCCGTTTCAAACCTTCCGGCCCGTGATAGACCGCATAGAAACTGGCGATGTTGGCCAGGAGAACCTGCGCGGTGCAGATATTCGAGTTGGCCTTCTCGCGGCGGATATGTTGTTCGCGGGTTTGCAGGGCCATGCGCAACGCCACGTTGCCCCGGGCGTCTTTCGACACCCCGATGATCCGCCCGGGAATCGCCCGTTTGTATGCCTCGCGACTGGCAAAAAACGCGGCGTGCGGGCCGCCGTACCCCATAGGCACGCCAAAGCGCTGGGATGAGCCGAACACCACATCCGCGCCCAGTTCACCCGGCGGCGTCAGCAACAGCAAACTCAGTAAATCGGTGGCGACACAGGCCAGTGCCTGTTGCGCATGCAGGTGATCGATCAACGGCCGCAGATCACGGATCTCGCCGTGCGTGTCGGGGTATTGCAGCAGCGCACCAAACACTTGGTGCTGCTTCAAGTTATCCACAGCGTCGACGATCACTTCAAAACCGAAGCCCTCGGCGCGGGTCTGCACAACGGAAAGGGTTTGTGGATGACAGTTTTCGTCGACGAAAAACAGATTGCTCTTGGACTTCGCCACGCGCTTGGCCAACGCCATGGCTTCCGCTGCCGCCGTGGCTTCGTCGAGCAGCGAGGCATTGGCCAGTTCGAGGCCGGTGAGGTCGATGGTCAGTTGCTGGAAATTCAGCAGCGCTTCGAGCCGGCCTTGGGCGATCTCCGGTTGATAGGGCGTGTACGCGGTGTACCAGCCGGGATTTTCCAGCACGTTGCGCAGGATGACGGTCGGCGTGAGGGTGCCGTGGTAGCCCATGCCGATCAGGCTGGTCCAGACCTGATTTTGCTCGGCATAACCGTGCAACCTGGCCAGCGCCGCTTGCTCATCGAGGGCTGGCGGCAAATCCAGCGCACGATTGAGGCGGATACTCGGCGGCACGGTTTGCTCGATCAGTTCGATCCGACTGCCGAGCCCCAGGCTGTCGAGCATCGCCTGCTGCTCGGCGGCATCGGGGCCCAAGTGACGGCGCAGGAAGGCATCTGGATCACGTAACTGGCTCAGGGACGGCAATTGGGACATGACGGGCTCTCTCTTGGCTGGCGCTCGGCGTCAATGCAACACGGTCAAACCAGCATAGCAGTCGATATCGACGCGCACGGCTTGGCGCCGACGGCGGTTTCGGGCCATGCTGTGGCGCGCCTGCCTCAGGCATCCAACCAGCGGATGATCGACGCCCCATGAGCCAACTGCCATTCCTGCCGTTTTCCAAACCCGTTATCGATGAAGCAACGATTGCCGCTGTAGGCGACGTGCTGCGCTCCGGCTGGATTACCAGCGGGCCGAAAGTTCAGGCCTTTGAAGCGCAGCTCTCGCAATACTTTGGCGGGCGCCCGGTGCGCACGTTCAACTCCGGCACCTGTACCATGGAAATCGCCTTGCGCATTGCCGGCATCGGCCCGGGCGACGAGGTGATCACCACACCGATTTCCTGGGTGGCCACGGCCAATGTAATCCTTGAAGTCGGCGCCACGCCTGTGTTTGCCGACATCGACCCGATAACCCGCAACATCGACCTGGATCAACTCGAAGCCGCCATTACACCGCGTACCAAAGCGGTGATTGCGGTGTATCTGGCCGGTTTGCCAGTGGACATGGATCGCCTGTACGCCATCGCCGCCCAACACAATCTGCGCATTGTCGAAGACGCGGCTCAGGCCCTGGGTTCGAGCTGGAATGGCCAGCGCATTGGCGCAACCGGCGACTTCGTGTCGTTCAGCTTTCAGGCGAACAAGAACGTGACCTGCTCCGAGGGCGGTTGCCTGGTGCTGAACACGCCCGAGGAAGCACGGCTGGCGCAGAAGTACCGCTTGCAGGGCGTGACCCGCCATGGTTTCGACGGTCTGGACGTCGACGTGCTCGGTGGCAAATTCAACATGACCGACATCGCCGCCGCCATCGGCCTTGGTCAATTCGCCCATATCGAGGCGTTGACCGCCCATCGACGTGAACTGGCCCGACACTATTTCAAATGCTTCGGCGAGGATTTCGAAACCACCTATGGCGCGCAATTACCGCCCGCGGATTTCGAGAACAGCAACTGGCACCTGTTTCAGTTGGTATTGCCGGAGCGCCAGGATGGCTTGCCGGCGCGGGCCACGTTCATGGAGCAGATGCAGGCGCGTGGCATTGGCATCGGCTATCACTACCCGCCGATCCACTTGCTGAGCCTGTACCGCGAGCGCGGCTTCAAGGAAGGAACGCTACCTGTGGCCGAGCGGGTCGGGCGACTGATTGTGTCGCTGCCGATGTTCACCACCATGACCATGGAAGATGTCGAGCGCTCGGTGGCGGCAGTGAAAGCCGTGTTGGGCGGCGCCTGACGATCGCCCACCAAAAAGCCCCGACGGATCGGGGCTTTGGGTATTGCGTTTGGTTTACTCGCCGATGACAGCCTTGTAGGCCGCTGCATCGAGCAGTTTTTCCAGATCAGCGGTGTCGCTTGGCTTGAGCTTGAAGATCCACGCGCCATACGGATCGGAGTTGAGCAGTTCCGGCGAGCCGCTCAGCTCTTCGTTGACGGCAATCACTTCACCGCTGATCGGGGCGTAGATGTCGGAAGCCGCTTTCACCGATTCGACCACACCGGCCTGATCTTCAGCCGCAAACACTTTGCCCACGTCGGTCAGCTCAACGAACACCACGTCGCCCAGCGCTTCCTGCGCGTGATCGCTGATGCCCACGGTAACGGTGCCGTCAGCTTCCAGACGCGCCCACTCATGACTTTCGGCAAAACGCAGTTCAGCGGGGATATTGCTCATGCTCGGTGTCCTCAGGAAATTGTCAGCGGTCGTGCCCGCCGGAAAAGGTTAGATCAAAGTTTTGCCATGGCGCACGAAGGTCGGTTTGACCACGCGAACCGGATACCACTTGCCACGGATTTCCACTTCGGCGCGATCGGCGGTGGCCATCGGAACACGCGCCAGGGCAATCGATTTGCTTAGCGTAGGAGAGAAACTACCACTGGTGATCTCCCCTTCGCCAACATCGGCGATACGAACCACTTGATGAGCGCGCAAAACACCGCGTTCTTCCAGCACCAGGCCGACCAGTTTTTGCGCAATGCCAGCGGCTTTTTCCGCCTCAAGCGCCGCGCGGCCAATGAACTGACGCGATGCCGGTTCCCAGGCAATGCTCCAGGCCATGTTCGAGGCCAGTGGCGAAACGTCTTGGTGAATGTCCTGACCGTAGAGGTTCATCCCGGCTTCAACACGCAAAGTGTCGCGGGCGCCCAGGCCGATCGGGGAAATGCCGGCGCCGACCAGATCGTTGAAAAACGCTGGCGCCTGATCCGCTGGCAGGGCGATTTCCAGACCGTCCTCACCGGTGTAACCGGTGCGGGCAATGAACCAGTCGCCGTCAGCGTAAGCTTCGAAAGGTTTGAGGTGCTGGATCAGCGTGGCGCGGGACTGGGTCACCAGTTCGGCAATCTTGTGTCGGGCTTGCGGGCCTTGAATGGCGAGCATCGCCAGCTCTGAACGTTCGTGCAATTGCACGTCGAACCCGTCCAGTTGCGCCTGCATCCAGGCCAGATCCTGATCGCGGGTGGAGGCGTTGACCACCAGGCGATAACCGTCGTCGAGGCGATAGACGATCATGTCGTCGACGATGCCGCCACGCTCGTTGAGCATGGTGCTGTACAACGCACGGCCGGGGCGGTGCAGGCGTTCGACATCGTTGGCCAGCAAATGCTGGAGCCAGGCCTTGGCCTGAGGACCATCAACGTCGATAACGGTCATGTGGGACACATCGAACACCCCGCAATCGCGGCGCACTTCGTGATGCTCCTCGACCTGCGAGCCGTAATGCAGTGGCATGTCCCAACCGCCAAAATCGACCATCTTCGCGCCGAGGGCGAGATGCAGGTCATACAGAGGCGTACGCTGTCCCATGGGTTTCTCCTTCCGGGCGTGGCGAAGGTGCGGACAGCCGCTGCACGGCGCTCAAGCCTTGAAATAGAAGGCTTTCAGCCGAGTTCAGCGAACGGGTCTGTCAGACGATCCGCACCGAATGCCGCGCATTGTAGCCGCATGATTCAGGACTGACGACTAAGTGTTTCTGTGTGCAGAACGTCTGATCAGGCCAATGACCGGCAACAACCCGACCAGAACCAGGGTCAACGCCGGTAATGACGCCCTCGCCCACTCCCCTTCACTGGTCATCTCGAAGATCCGCACAGCCAGCGTATCCCAGCCAAACGGGCGCATCAGCAGGGTCGCGGGCATTTCCTTGAGCACATCGACGAACACCAGCAACGCCGCGCTCAGCGTCCCGGGCAACAACAACGGCAGATACACTTTGAAAAACAGTCGTGGCCCACTGACACCCAGGCTACGTGCCGCTTCGGGCAAAGAGGGCCGTATACGCGCCAGGCTGTTTTCCAACGGGCCATAGGCCACAGCGATAAACCGCACCAGATACGCCATCAGCAACGCTGCCAGACTGCCGAGCAACAATGGTTTGCCTGCGCCACCGAGCCAGCCGGAGAGCGGAATCACCATTTCCCGGTCCAGATAACTGAACGCCAACATGATCGATACCGCCAGCACCGACCCCGGCAAGGCGTAACCGAGATTGGCCAGACTCACCCCGGAACGAATCGCCCGAGTGGGTGCCAGACGCCGGGCGAAGGCCAGCAGCAACGCAACGCTGACGGTCATCAACGCCGCCATCCCCCCCAGGTACAGGGTGTGAATGATCAGTCCGACGTAGCGCTCATCCAGATCGAAGCGTCCGCGCTGCCAGAACCAGACGATCAGTTGCAACAGCGGAATGACGAACGCGCAGGCGAAAACCAGTCCACACCAACTCATTGCCGCGAACGCCTTCAACCCACGCAAGTGATACAACGCCTTGACCCGCGGCCGCTCGTTGCCCGCCCGGTTGGCCCCTCGCGCGCGGCGCTCGCCATACAGCACCAGCATCACCACCAACAACAACAGGCTGGCCAGTTGCGCAGCGCTCGACAGGCTGAAGAAGCCGTACCAGGTTTTGTAAATGGCGGTGGTGAAGGTGTCGAAGTTGAACACCGACACCGCGCCAAAATCGGCGAGGGTTTCCATCAGCGCCAGTGCCACGCCGGCACCGATGGCCGGACGCGCCATCGGCAACGCCACGCGCCAGAACGCTTGCCACGGTGATTGGCCAAGCACCCGCGCCGCTTCCATCAGCCCTTTGCCCTGCGCGAGGAACGCAGTGCGCGCCAACAGGTAAACGTAGGGATAGAAAACCAGCACCAGCACCACAATCACCCCGCCGGTGGAACGCACCCGCGGCAGTCGCAGGCCCGAACCGAACCACTCGCGCAGCAGGGTTTGCACGGGGCCGGCGAAATCAAGCAGGCCGACAAAGACAAACGCCAGCACGTAGGCCGGGATGGCGAACGGCAACATCAGCGCCCAGTCCAGCCAGCGTCGCCCGGGGAATTCGCACAGGCTTGTGAGCCAGGCGAGGCTGACGCCGAGCAGCGTCACCCCGACACCGACGCCCAGCACCAGCGTCAGGGTGTTGCCCAGCAGGCGCGGCATCTGGGTTTGCCACAGGTGCGACCAGATCTGCTGGTCGATGCTCTGCCATGAGAGCAGCAACACGCTCAGGGGCAACAGCACCAGCGCAGCAATGGCGAAGACGATGGGATACCAGCGGCGTTGGACGGGGTGGGCCACTTTTGGCTCTCTGAGGGCTAAATGATTGTGCCCACGCTCTGCGTGGGCACACATCTTATGAGGTTCCGCGTCAGGGTTTCAGCAAATCGACGCGCAGCGTCGGGGGCTGCGTTCCACCCGGAGCGTGGCCACGATCAACGGTGAGCAAGCAACAGACTCAGTTCCAGCCGGCACGATCCATCAACCGAATCGCTTCAGCCTGGCGCTTGCCTGCCACTTCCACCGGCAAGGTGTCAGCCACGAACTTGCCCCAGGCTGCCACTTCTTCGGACGGCGCCACCGCCGGGTTGGCCGGGAACTCCTGGTTCACGTCGGCAAAGATCTTCTGAGCCTCAGGGGTGGTCATCCACTCGACCAGCGCCTTGGCCGCCTCAGGGTGCGGCGCATGCTGGGTCAGACCGATGCCCGACAGGTTGACGTGTACGCCGCGATCGGCCTGATTCGGCCAGAACAGTTTTACCGCCAGATCCGGCTTCTGCTTGTGCAGACGGCCGTAGTAGTAAGTGTTGACGATGCCAGCATCGCATTGCCCGGCGTTGATCGCTTCGAGCACCGCGACGTCGTCGGAGAAGACGTCGGTGGACAGGTTGTTGACCCAGCCCTTGAGGATTTCTTCGGTCTTCGCTGCGCCATGGACTTCGATCATGGTGGCGGTCAGCGACTGGTTATAGACCTTCTTCGCGGTGCGCAGGCACAGGCGGCCTTCCCAGTTTTTGTCGGCCAGCGCTTCGTAGGTGGTCAGTTCGCCCGGTTTCACCCGTTTGGTGGAATAGGCGATGGTCCGCGCACGCAGGCTCAGGCCGGTCCAGGCATGGGTGGACGAGCGGTATTGGGCGGGAATGTTGGCATCGATGGCTTTGGAAGTGAACGGCTGGAGAATGCCCATTTGCTCGGCCTGCCAGAGGTTGCCGGCATCGACGGTCAGCAACAGGTCGGCGGTGGCGTTTTCGCCTTCGGCCTTGATGCGCTGCATCAGCGGCGCTTCCTTGTCGGTGATGAACTTGATCTTCACCCCGGTCTTGGCGGTGTAGGCATCGAATACCGGTTTGATCAGTTCATCGATACGCGAGGAGTAAACCACTACCTCGTCGGCGGCCTGGGCGGTGGCGGTGCCGATCAGGGTCAAGGCCAGTGCGGTCAGAAGACGCTTGGGTGCCAACATGGGAGTGATCTCTCGGTCGGAAAAGGTGGGCCAAATGATAAGGACTCACATTTAGGTTCTCAATCGAACACTTTCCCAAGGAGTTACCAGATGTTGCGCAGCCTGTAACTTGTGCTGTCGGTTCTGCCCCCTTCGCGAGCAAGCTCGCGAAGGGGGCAGTAGCCTCAATGAAAATCTCAGGGCTTGGCGAGGGCCGGAAGATCACCGGTCAGGCCGAGGGCCTCACGTACAAACAGCGCCTTGGCCTCCGGCATCTGTTCAACCAGCTTCAACCCGGCATTGCGCAACCAGCGCACCGGCAACGGATCGGCCTGGAACAACCGTTCAAAGCCTTCCATCGCCGCCATCAGCGCCAGATTGTGTGGCATGCGCCGACGCTCGTAACGGCTCAGCACTTTCACATCGGCCAGACGCTCGCCGCGCTCCGCCGCTTGCAACAGGACTTCAGCCAGCACCGCCGCATCAAGAAAGCCCAGGTTCACGCCTTGCCCGGCCAACGGGTGAATGGTGTGTGCGGCATCGCCGATCAGCGCCAGGCCTTCGGCCACATAACGCTTGGCGTGACGCTGACGCAGCGGCACGCACAAGCGTGGATCAGCACTGATCACGTCGCCAAGTCGACCTTCAAAGGCGCGTTCCAGCTCGCGGCAGAAATTTGCCTGATCCAACGCCATCAGACGCTCGGCCTCACTTGGCGTGGTCGACCACACGATCGAGCACCAATCCTGCTGCCCGTCACGCTCCAGCGGCAGAAACGCCAGCGGCCCGTGATCGGTAAAGCGCTGCCATGCGGTCATCTGATGCGGTTGGCTGCTGCGCACGCTGGTGACGATGGCGTGATGCAGGTAATCCCACTCGCGAGTGGCCACGCCTGTCAGGCGGCGCACCGCCGAGTTGGCACCATCGGCCGCGATCACCAACGGCGCGCGCAATTGACGGCCATCGGCCAGGGTCAGCAACCAATCGTCACCCGAGCGGCGCATCTGCTCCAGTCGGGCGTTGGCCAACATGCCCAGGTCGCAGTCATGCAAGCGGTCGAGCAAGGCATCCTGCACTACGCGGTTTTCGACGATATGGCCAAGCACATCGGCATGCACGCTGCTCGCCGAAAAATGGATCTGCCCGGTGCCGCTGCCATCCCAGACATGCATGTCGGTGTAAGGGCTGCTGCGTCGTTTGGCGATGCCGTCCCACACGCCAAGGCGTTCGAGAATTCGCTGGCTGGCGGCCGATAGCGCACTCACCCGCGGTTCAAATGCCGCGTCGGCATCGAAGGGTTTGACGCTCAGCGGGCTGCCGTCGAGCAGCAGGACTTCCAGCCCGCTGTCCTGCAACGCCAGCGCCAAAGCGCTGCCGACCATTCCGGCTCCGACAATCAGCAGATCTGCGCGCATTTCCATGCTTTAAGCCTGTCTCGCTTGCGGCTTGAGCCGCACGTAAAGGGTTTTACCGACCACGCCAGTTGGCGGCGCGATCCTGAAAGTGAAAGTGCCGGCCAGCCGCTCAAGCATCCGGACGCGTTCCCAAACCCATGGCCTGACGGGCAAACCAGCGCTTGGCCGGGGGCAGCAGATCAAGGCCGAGCAAACCGATGTTGCGGCCTAACGACACCAAAGGCTGGGAACTGCCGAACAAACGCGTGACCTGATCGGAGAAACCCACCGTCAGGTCTTGATCCAGACGCTGGCGCTCGCGGTACGCCTGTAACGTGGCGAAGTCGCCCAGCGGTTGGTCACTGCCGAGCAAGGCGCAAGCCAGGGCATCGGCATCACGCAATGACAGGTTGAAGCCTTGCCCGGCAATGGGATGCAGGCTGTGCGCAGCGTTGCCAAGCACGGCCAGATGCGAGCGCACCTGCTCTTCGGCCTCCACCAGCGACAGCGGATACAAATGTCGTGCACCGACCTGCTTCAAGGTGCCGAGGCGATAGCCGAACACGCCCTGCAACTCACTGAGGAAGTCGCGCTCGCTCAGGTCGGCCAGCCGTTGCGCATCCATGCCCAGACGAGTCCAGACCAGTGCGCAGCGGTTTTCCGGCAGCGGCAGCAGTGCCATCGGGCCTTCGTCGGTGAAGCGCTCGAAGGCCATGCCGTTGTGCGCTTCGCTCGGGGTGATGTTGGCGATCAGCGCGCTCTGGTTGTACGGACGCTTGCGCACGTTGATGCCCAATTGCTCGCGCAGGCCCGAGCGACCGCCATCGGCCAACACCGCGAGGTCGCATTCAAGGGTGGTTTCATCGTTGAGGGTCAGGCGATAGCCGTCGGGCAGCGGCTCCATCCGCGTGACTTCAGCCGGGCAGCGCCAACTGATCACTTCTTTATCTATGTGCTGCCACAGGCACTGGCCGAGCCAGGCGTTTTCCACCACGTACCCGAGCGCTGGCACGCCCTCTTCCATCGCCGACAAACGCGCGGTGGAGAAGCGCCCACGGTCAGACACATGAATCTGTTTGATCGGCTCGGCGCGGCGGGAGATTTCCTGCCAAACGCCCAGCCGTTGATAAATCTGTCTTGAGCCGAAGGACAGCGCCGACGAGCGCGCGTCATAGCTTGGCTGCCAACTGTCGCCGGGGGCGAACGGCTCGATCAGGACAATTTTCCAGCCGCGGGCCTTGGCTCCGGCCTGCAGGGCCAAGGCCAGACTGGCGCCGACCAGGCCGCCACCGATGATTGCCAGATTGACCCGACTCATGCTGCGTGTGTCCGTGCTTGCGCCATCAGCGCTTCGATGTCGGCGACGGTTTTCGGTACGCCGCGGGTCAGGATTTCACAGCCACTCTTGGTCACTACCACGTCGTCCTCGATGCGTACGCCAATGCCACGCCATTTCTTCGCTACGTTCTGATTGTCCGGGGCGATGTAGATGCCCGGCTCCACGGTCAGCGCCATGCCGACTTCCAGCACGCGCCATTCACCGCCGACCTTGTACTCGCCAACGTCGTGCACATCCATGCCCAGCCAGTGGCCGGCGCGGTGCATGTAAAAGGCTTTATAGGCTTGGCTGGCGATCAACTCGTCAACCTCGCCCTGCAGCAAGCCCAGTTTCACCAGACCTGTAGTGATCACCCGAACCGTGGCTTCGTGTGCCTGATTCCAGTGCTTGTTCGGGGCGATTTCGGCGAAGGCGGCTTCCTGGGAGGCCAGCACCAGTTCGTAAATCGCTTTCTGCTCGGGCGAAAACTTGCCGTTGACCGGCCAGGTGCGGGTGATGTCGCTGGCATAGCAGTCGATCTCGCAACCGGCGTCGATCAGCACCAGATCGCCATCCTTGAGCAACGCGTCATTCTGCTGGTAATGCAGGATGCAGCTGTTGCGTCCGGCGGCGACGATCGAACCGTAGGCCGGCATCTTCGCCCCGCCCTTGCGAAATTCGTAATCCAGTTCGGCTTCGAGGCTGTACTCGTAGAGCCCGGCGCGGCTGGCCTGCATCGCGCGAATGTGCGCCTGGGCCGAGATTCGTGCCGCTTCGCGCATCACCTTCACTTCTGCCGCCGATTTATACAGGCGCATGTCGTGCAGCAGATGATCCAAAGCAACGAATTCGTTCGGCGGCTGGGCGCCGAGGTGCGCCTTGGAGCGGATCACGTTGATCCAGTCCATCAGGTGCCGATCGAATTCAGGGTTGCTGCCCATCGCCGAATACACCCGGTCGCGGCCTTCGATCAGGCCCGGCAGGATGTCGTCGATGTCGGTGATCGGGAATGCGTCGTCGGCACCGAAGTCGCGGATCGCGCCTTCCTGACCGGCGCGCAAGCCGTCCCACAATTCGCGTTCGGCGTTGCGCTCACGGCAGAACAGCAGGTATTCGCCATGCTCGCGGCCGGGCATCAGGACGATCACGGCCTGAGGTTCGGGAAACCCGCTGAGGTATTGGAAATCGCTGTCCTGACGGTAGACGTGCTCGACGTCGCGGTTGCGGATGGCAACTGCGGCGGCGGGCAGGATCGCGATGCTGTTGGGTTCCATCTGCGCCATCAGGGCCTTGCGGCGACGGCTGTATTCCGCTTTCGGGATATGGGTCATGGGCAGATGGTCTTCCCTGGATCGCGATTAATGCAGCGACGGCTTGGCGGCTGGCGGCACATCGGCTTTCTTGGTTTCCGAGAACAGCAGCAGCGGCGCGACGCGCAGATACTCCATGACTTCCATGTAGTCGGTCTCGCCGTCTTCGGATTCTTCCAGGGCATCTTGCACCTGGGAAATGGCTGCCAGATCCTGCAGCACTTCGGTGGCTTCAGTGCTGAGCATGCTGCTGTCGCGGCAGTTGAGGCCGAAACCGCTGAGGAAACCCTGGCACCATTGGCCCAGTGCAGCAGCGCGGTCAGCGAGTGGGGCATCGTCGGTTGGCAGCAGCAGAACGACCGTCACGTCGTCGCCGGTCAACTCACCCTTGACCATCTCTTGCAGGCCGATCAGGGCGTTGCGGACGTTGTCCTGGGGCTCGCTTTCCAGCAGTTCGGCGGCATCGATCAGCCACTCTTCGGCATTGAAGCCGGCACCGGCGCAACTGCGTCCGAGCAGCAGGCCATGCAGTTCGGCAGGCGAGACGTTGTGGCCGCTGGCAGTCAGCAGGGTGGCAAAAGCTTGGTACGGGGAATTGGCAATGGTCATGGGCAGCTAGGCGCCAGACGGCGCTATGTCTAGAATGAAGGCCTTGTATCCTACATCGACAGACTCGCCAAGACTATTAAAGGCTGTCCGGCTGTCACCTCCCGTCAGACACGAACTCAGTGAACCCCAATGGAAGACACCGACCTGCAAGCGCTGATGGCCAGACTCGAAAGACTGATTACCCGAGTCGAGCAACTAAAGAGTCAAAATACACTCTTACTTGCTCAGGAAAAGACCTGGCGCGAGGAACGCGCTCACCTCATTGAAAAAAACGAAATCGCCCGGCGTAAGGTCGAATCGATGATTTCGCGCCTCAAGGCCCTGGAGCAAGACTCATGAGTTCAAGCAATAGCGTTACCGTGCAGATCCTCGACAAAGAGTATTCGATCATCTGCCCGCAGGAAGAACGCAGCAATCTGGTCAGTGCCGCACGCTACCTGGACGGCAAAATGCGCGAGATCCGCAGCAGCGGCAAAGTCATCGGTGCCGACCGCATTGCCGTGATGGCTGCGCTGAACATCACCCACGATCTCTTGCACAAAGAAGAGCGCCCGGATATTCAGGCCAGCGGCTCGACCCGTGAACAGGTACGCGACTTGCTCGATCGTGTCGATCTGGTGCTGGCCGAAGATCCGGACGTCAGCAAAGGCTGATTCGCCAGGCCGCTTGAGGTATACTCGCCGCACTCCCTGGGGTGCTTGCCAGTTGACGATGTCCCTGAGCCGATTCGCACTACCCTGGAAGTTGCACGTTGGGCTGGTGTGCATGTCCGCCAGACGGAAAGCCTTAAAGTCTACTGCATCTTCCACCTTGAACTTTCGGGTTCAAGGGCTAAGTTGACAGCGGTTCATCCGGGGAGCCTGATTCGAATCCGATGTCGGTGAATGCCGACATCGGATTTTTTATGCGTACGTTTTCGTCCAACCTGCCGAAGCCGAACCATGACCGAACCCGCGCTACTGCCCCGCCCGCAACTCCGCCGCCTGCTGCGCAAGGCACGCCGTTCACTGACACCGGGCGAACAACGCCAGGCCGCCAAGGGGCTGTTCCGGCAACTGGCGCAAGACCCGCACTTTCGCCGGGCAAAACACATTTCCCTGTACCTGCCCACCGACGGTGAAATCGACCCACGCATGCTGCTGCGTGAAGCGCAGCGCCGGGGCAAGGCTACCTACCTGCCGGTGCTCAGCGCCTGGCCACGCACCAAAATGGTTTTCCAGCGCATCCGTCCCGGCGAAAAACTCAAACCCAATCGCTTCCGCATTCTCGAGCCGCGCGCCAATCTGGCTCGCCAGCGCAAGATCTGGACACTGGATCTGGTGTTATTGCCGCTGGTGGGATTCGACGACGTCGGTGGTCGACTGGGAATGGGCGGCGGCTTCTATGATCGCAGCCTCGCGTATCTGGCGCGGCGCAAGAACTGGCGCAAGCCGACGCTGCTGGGGCTGGCCCATGAATGTCAGAAAGTCGAACGATTGGCGCAGGCGAGCTGGGATGTACCCTTGCAAGGCACGGTCACCGATAAGGCGTGGTATTTCGCGCGATAGACGCCGCGCAGATCAGCGGCGTCGAAAAGACAGTTCAGCGTTTGAACGCGGTCGACTGTTGAACCTGTTGCGCGACTTCGATTGGTGCGTCGGTCTTGTTGGTCCACAGGCTCTGCGCGTAACCGGTGGTCACGACGCCCAAGCCAAACAAAATAACCAAAGTCCATAGCAAATCCGGTTTGCGTTTCATCGATTGCCCCCCTCAAGGCACCTCATCACGATGACAGCAGCGGTTTCCGTTCGTAGGCCGTGCAGCAGCGTCAAGCTTTAAAGGCCGGCATTTTGCGGCAACGTGAACCTGTGCGCAAACGCTGACGTCAACCGACCGTCGGTTTGTCATAAAATTGCCCGACAACTTGCCCACCCATTCCGCCAGGAGAAAAACACATGGCCTATTGGCTGATGAAATCCGAGCCCGACGAACTCTCAATCAAAGGCCTGGAGACACTCGGCAAAGCGCGCTGGGACGGGGTGCGCAACTATCAGGCGCGCAACTTCCTGCGGGCGATGGCGGTGGGCGATGAGTTCTTTTTCTACCATTCCAGTTGCCCTGAGCCGGGCATTGCCGGGATTGGCAAAATCATTCAAGCGGCCTACCCCGATCCGACGGCTCTGGAGCCGCAGAGTCATTACTTCGACGCGAAGGCCACACCAGAGAAAAACGCCTGGAGCGCGATTGATGTCGCCCATGTCGAAACATTTGCCCGGGTCTTGAAGCTGGACTACCTCAAGCAGCAGACCGCGCTGGCCGAAATGCCACTCGTGCAAAAAGGCAGTCGCCTTTCAGTCATGCCCGTCACACCCCAGCAATGGGCAGCGGTACTCGGATTACGCTGATAACTCTTCGGTCACCGTTTTTTACCTGCAAAAAGGGCTAGGCTTGGCGCTCATTTGATTGACATCAAGCGACGCCGTCGCTTGAACCGTCAGACTGGACGCAATAGCCGCAGGATGCCCTCATGTCAACGCACAGCCGATCTTCACTCATATACGCCGGGGCTCTCCTGGTTCTGCTGGCGGGAGCGGGTGGCTTCGGTTACTGGCTTTCGGTGAGCAACCGCCTGCCCGAAGGCCTTTCGCTGGGCAATGGACGACTGGAAGCCACCGAGGTGCAGATCGCCAGCAAGACGCCCGGCCGCCTGGCCGAGGTGCTGGTCGATGAAGGCGACAAGGTCAGCAAAGGGCAATTGCTCGCCCGCATGGACACCCGCACCCTCGAGGCCGAGCGCAACCAGGCCGAAGCCGAAGTCTTGCGCGCCCGGGAAAACCTCAACGCCGCGCAGGCCAATGTGCAATTGCGCCAGAGTGAGTTGCTGCTGGCCCAGCAAGAGATTGGCCGATCCCAATCGCTGTTCAAGCACGGTTACGTCAGCGCCCAGGTCATCGATCAGTTGCAATCACGCATCGGCACCGGTAACGCCGCCGTCAACGCAGCCCGGGCCCAAGTGTCTGCGGTGGGGGCGGCGATCGGGGCGGCGCAGGCGCAAGTGGCGCAACTGACCAGTGAGATCGATGACAGCAGCTTGCGCGCGCCCATCGACGGAGTGATCCAGTTGCGCATGGCCGAGCCCGGCGAGGTGCTGGGGGCTGGCGGTCGGGTGTTGTTGTTGATCGACCCTAACGACCAATACATGAATCTTTACCTGTCAGCCTCCGTGGCTGGGCGCCTGGCGGTGGGCGATGAAGCGCGCGTCCTGCTCGATGCCCTGCCAGACAAGCCGTTGCCCGCGACAATCAGCTTCGTTGCCGCCAAATCGCAGTTCACCCCAAAAGAGGTCGAGACCCGCGACGAGCGGCAAAAACTGGTGTTCCGCGTCAAGCTGCAACTGGTGCAACCCAGCGCCGTGCCGCAGGCCAAACCCGGCATGCCCGGTGCCGGCTATGTGCGCACCGCGCCGATTGCCTGGCCGGCCAATTTGCAATGAGCAACTGCGCGGTTCAGGCGACCGGTATCGTCCACCGCTACGGTAAACAGCAGGCGTTGAGCGACATTGCCTTCAGCCTGCCGGTCGGCACCCGTTGCGGGCTGATCGGCCCTGATGGCGCGGGCAAATCTAGTCTGCTGGGACTGATCGCCGGCGTGAAAGCCCTGCAACAAGGCCAACTGGACGTCCTGGGCGGCCCGATTCAGGATCGCCACCATCGCAACACGCTCTATGCCCGCATCGCCTTCATGCCTCAGGGGCTGGGCGGCAACTTGTATCCCGAACTGTCGATCACCGAGAACATTCAGTTCTTTGCCACACTCTTTGGCCTGTCGAATGCCGAAAGCGAGCAACGCATGCACAACCTGCTGCTCGCCACGGATCTGCTGAAGTTCGCCGATCGCCCGGCCGGCAAGTTGTCCGGCGGCATGAAGCAGAAGCTGGGGCTGTGCTGCGCGCTGATTCATGAACCGGATCTGCTGATCCTCGATGAGCCGACCACCGGCGTCGATCCACTCTCGCGCCGGCGCTTTTGGGAGCTGATCGACGATGTGCGACGCCAGCGCCCGCAATTGACCCTGCTGGTGGCCACGGCCTACATGGAAGAAGCCGAACAGTTCGAACAGTGCCTGATGCTCGATGGCGGCAAGTTGATCGCCACCGGGCTGAGCCATGAACTGGCAGCCGTGACCCCGAGTGGCAAACTCGATGACGCCTTTACGCATTTTCAGGGTGACAGCGATCACGATGCTCAGCCGCTGGTGATTGCGCCCCGCGCCGAGGGCAACACCGACATCGCCATCGAAGCCCATGACCTGACCCTGCGTTTCGGCGACTTCACGGCAGTGGATCACGTCAGCTTCGCCATCGGTCGCGGCGAGATTTTCGGCTTTCTCGGCTCCAACGGCTGCGGCAAGACCACCACCATGAAAGTCCTGACCGGGCTGATGCCGGCCAGCGAAGGCAGCGCGACGTTGCTGGGCAACCCGGTGAACGCCAAGGATCTGGGCACGCGCAAGCGGGTCGGGTTCATGTCCCAGAGCTTTTCGCTGTACGGCGAACTCAGTGTGCGGCAGAACCTCGACCTGCACGCCCGGTTGTTCGACTTGCCCAAAACCGAGAGTGCGCAGCGCATTGACGGGCTGATCCAGCGCTTCAATCTGCTCGACGTCGCTGACCAGCCGTCCGGCGCGTTGCCTCTGGGGCTGCGGCAACGCCTTTCGCTGGCGGTGGCGGTGTTGCATCACCCGGAAGTGCTGATCCTCGATGAGCCGACCTCAGGCGTCGACCCCGCAGCACGCGACGACTTCTGGCGTTTGCTGATCGAGTTGTCCCGCGATCAAGGCGTGACGATTTTCCTGTCGACCCACTTCATGAACGAAGCCCAGCGCTGCGACCGCATCTCACTGATGCACGCGGGCAAAGTATTGGCTTGCGACACGCCGGCCGCGCTGCAACGTCAGTTCGCCGGCGACACGCTGGAAGCGGCCTTCGTGACCTGCCTGGAACAGGCCCAGGGCAAGGCCGAATCGCACCCCGCAGCCGAACCGCCAATGGCGCCAGCGGCCGCGACTGAGCCGGTCAAGCAGCAAGGTTTGAGCCTCGGTCGCTTGTTGGCGGTGGCCCGTCGCGAAGGCAAGGAATTGCTGCGCGACAAGGTACGCATGGTGTTTGCGCTGGCGGGGGCGATTTTCATGATGGTGATTTTCGGCTACGGGATCTCCCTGGACGTCGAAAACCTCGCGTTCGCCGTTTACGACCAGGATCAAACGCCGCAGAGCCGGGCCTATCTGGAAGCCTTTCGCGGCTCGCGCTACTTCAAGGAACAGCCGGCCATTCAAGACGCTCAAGCGCTGCATCGACGATTGCAACGCTCGGAAATCAAACTGGCGCTGGAGATCCCGCCCGGCTTCGGCCGTGACCTCTACGCCGGGCGCCAGCCCGAAGTGGCGGCGTGGCTGGATGGCGGCATGCCGTTTCGCGCCGAAACCAGCCGCAACTACGTCGAAGCCGTGCATCTGGCCAATCTTCAACAACTGGCCGAACAGAGCAGTCCGGCGTTAAGCCGCCCGCCGGCCGCCAGCCTGCAAACCCGCTTTCGCTATAACCAGGATGTGGTCAGCGTCAATGCCATCGGCCCCGGGGTCATGGCGCTGATCCTGGCGTTCATTCCGGCCATGCTGACCGCGCTGGGTATCGTGCGTGAGAAAGAGCTGGGGTCGATCACCAACTTCTACGCCACGCCCCTGACCCGTCTGGAATTTCTGTTGGGCAAACAGGCACCGTATCTGCTGATCAGTCTGGTCAACCTCGCCGTGCTGGTGGCGATGAACCGCTGGCTGTTCGGCGTGCCGTTCAAGGGCAGCCTGCTGACCCTGGCGTTCGGTGGTTTGCTGTACGTGTTGGCGACCACCAGCATGGGCCTGCTGATCTCGGCCTTCACCCGCACGCAAATCGCCGCGATCCTCGGCACCATGATCATCACCAGCCTGCCGACCATCCAGTTTTCCGGGCTGATCGTGCCGCGCTCTTCGCTTGAAGGGGCGGCGGCGGTCATGGGGATGCTGTTTCCGGCCGGCCATTTCCTCGACATCGCGGTGGGCACGTTTACCAAAGCGCTGAATCTGCGCCAGCTCTGGCCGCAATGCCTGGCCTTGTTCGGATTCTTTGTCGGGTTCACCGGCCTGAGCCTGGTCATGCTGAAGAAGCAGGAGGTTTGATGCACAAGTTTGCGCACATCCTGCGCCTGGGACTCAAAGAGCTGACCAGTCTGCGCCACGACAGCGTGTTGCTGCTGTTCCTGTTCTACGCCTTCACCGTGGCGATCTACATGCCCGCCGCCGGCTCGGTGATCGGCGTACACAACGCCAGCGTGGCCATCGTCGACGAAGACCACAGCGCCCTTTCGCGCCAACTGGCTCAGGCGTTGCAACCGCCGGAGTTCCAGACACCGGAGCTGCTGCCCTATGCGCAACTGGACCCGGTCATGGACAGCGGCCAGTACACGTTCGTCATCAACATCCCGGCGCGCTTTCAGACCGATCTGCTCGCCGGACGCCAACCGGCCATTCAAGTCAATGTCGACGCCACGGCCATGAGCCAGGCGTTCATGGGCGCCGGCTACATCAGCCGGATATTCCAGCGTGAACTGCAGGCCTATGGCGGGCAGAGCGAGGCCGCGGCCAAAGCCCCGGTGAAACTGGTCAGTCGCGCCCTGTTCAACACCAATCTTGAGGGTGGCTGGTTTCTGGCGGTGATCCAGATCGTCAACAACATCACCATTCTGGCCATCATCCTGACCGGCACGGCACTGCTGCGCGAACGCGAACACGGCACCCTCGACCACTTGCTGGTGCTGCCGCTGACGGCGATGGAAATCATGCTGGCGAAAATATGGAGCAACCTGCTGGTGGTGGTGCTGTGCACCTGGCTGTCGCTGGAGGTGGTCGTCAAAGGGGCACTGGGCGTGCCTTTGTCGGGCTCGATGAGCCTGTTTTTGCTGGTGACTGCGGTTTATCTGTTTGCCAGTACCGCGCTGGGCATCTTCCTGGCAACGCTGGCGCGCTCGACGCCACAGTTCGGCCTGCTGGCCATTCCGGTGATCATCCCGATGTTGCTGCTGTCGGGCGGCAGCACGCCGCTGGACAGCATGCCGCAGTGGTTGCAGTGGGTCATGCAGGGCTCGCCGTCCACGCACTTTGTCAGCCTCAGCGCCGCGATACTGTTTCGCGACGCCGGGCTGAGCGTGGTCTGGCCGGACTTGCTGGCGCTGACGGCCATCGGCCTGCTGTTCTTCGTCATTGCCCTGCTGCGATTCCGCAAGAGCCTGGCGTCTTGAACAGCGGCGAGGCGATGGTTTACTGAATGATCAGGTTATTGAACAACAGATCCTCAACCACCGGTTTACCGGTCTCGTCATTCATCACTTGCTGAGTCTGCTTCAGCGCTTCCTGACGCAGTTTTTCCTTGCCATCGATGCTGCCCATCGCCTCGGTGGTTTGCTGGGCGAACAGCGCCACCAGTTGATTGCGGATCAGCGGCTCATTGGCCTTGACCAGTTTGGTCGCCTCTTCACCCGTTACGCGCAGCGCCACGTCGGCCTTGTAGACCTTCAGTTTTGGCGTGCCGTCCAACCCGTAGTTGCCCACGAACGGCGGGCTCAGGGTGATGTAATTGACCTTCGGCGCCTCGCCTTCTTTGGCTTCTTCGGCCAGCGCTGCCACAGGCAGAGACAGGGCCAGCAACAACATGATCCACGCTTTCACAATTCGCTCCTTATCCGGTTTGCGGCCTAGCATAACGGCCCGCCGCGCAAGCACAAGCTTATGGCTGACTATCAGGGCCGGGTATGCTCGTTGACCCGTTGACTGACACACCTACACTTATCGGCCATCACTCCCAAAGGAATAGCCCTGATGAAAGCCGTGCTGTGCAAAGCCTTCGGCCCTGCCGAGTCGCTGGTGCTGGAAGACGTCGCCAGTCCTGTCGCCAAGAAGAACGAAATCCTGCTGGAGGTGCATGCCGCCGGGGTCAACTTTCCGGACACGCTGATCATCGAGGGCAAATACCAATTCAAGCCGCCCTTCCCGTTCTCCCCGGGCGGTGAAGCGGCCGGCGTGGTCAGCGCCGTCGGCGAAAAGGTCAGTCATCTGAAGGTGGGCGACCGGGTCATGGCCCTGACCGGCTGGGGCAGTTTCGCCGAGCAAGTGGCGGTGCCGGGCTACAACGTACTGCCGATTCCGCCGTCGATGGACTTCAACACTGCCGCCGCATTCAGCATGACCTACGGCACCTCGATGCACGCGCTCAAGCAACGCGCCAACCTGCAACCGGGCGAAACCCTGCTGGTGCTCGGTGCATCCGGCGGTGTCGGTCTGGCTGCCGTGGAAATCGGCAAAGCCATGGGCGCCCGGGTCATCGCCGCCGCCAGCAGCGCGGAAAAACTCGCGGTGGCCAAGGCAGCCGGCGCCGATGAACTGATCAACTACAGCGAAACCAGCCTCAAGGACGAAATCAAACGCCTCACCGACGGCCAAGGCGCTGATGTGATCTATGACCCGGTCGGCGGCGATCTTTTTGATCAAGCCGTGCGCGCCATCGCCTGGAACGGCCGCCTCTTGGTCGTCGGCTTCGCCAGCGGCCGCATTCCCGAACTGCCAGTCAACCTCGCCCTGCTCAAGGGCGCAGCGGTGGTCGGCGTGTTCTGGGGCTCCTTCGCCCAGCGCCAGCCGCAAGACAACGCAGCGAACTTCCAGCAGTTGTTCGGCTGGTTTGCCGAAGGCAAGTTAAAACCGTTGGTGTCGCAGGTGTATCCGCTGAGCAATGCGGCGCAGGCGATCAATGATCTTGGCCAGCGAAAAGCGGTGGGCAAGGTGGTGGTGCAGGTGCGCTAAACGCTGTTGCGCAGACGTCAGCCGCCGGACGCGCCTTGGAGGTCGCCCGGCAGCAGATGCTCCTGAATTTTCTGACTTTGCGACTGGATCAGACGCCCCTTGTCATCGAAGCTCAGCACGATAAGCCAGTCGTAGACGTTATCCGGCCACTTTGGCCGGCCAGTGAGTGCCGGGCCATCGCCGCCGAACTCCGCGATCAGCTTATTGATGTGACCGTGATGCCAGGCGATCAACAGCGTATGCGCCTGATTGCTCTTGCGCAGCGTTTTGACCAGTTGCTCAAAGTCGCCATTGTCGTAAGGCTGCTCGATGGGCAACTGCAGGCGCTCGGCCAGCGGGGTCAGGGTCAAGCGCGAGCGGGCACTCTCAGCGGTATCGCCGGCCGCGATCAGGCGCTGGGGCGTAAGTATTTCGCCCGCCAGTTTCAACGGGGTGAAATAGTCGGCATAGGCAACCGCGCGTTGCTCGCCTCGAGCATTGAGTCCTCTGCCTACATCAGGCTTTTCCGCATGACGAACGATCAACACGGTGACATTGCGCAATCCCGGCGCAACGGGGTACTGCGCGAAACTCAGCGCCAGCACCGAAACAGTGAGCGCTATCGCGACTAACAATCGGGGCACCAACCTGCGAATTTTCAGGGCCATCATTCAACTCTGCTGAAGCAATGGGGGTTACTGACGGCGAGTCTAAGACACAACGTATTGGACGCGACAAAAACGCCCTGTTTTTACAGCTGAGCGACAGGTTCGTAAAAGAACATGCGACTTCCAACATTTTCCGCTGTTTTGCCAATGCGAACCGGTGCTATTTTCGGTAACGAAACTGTAACATTCGCATCCGCAGTCAAAACAAGAAATCTGGAGCTCTTGAATGTTTGCTTTCTTTCGTCCTGCCGCACATCAGGCTCCATTGCCTGAAGAAAAAATAGACAGTACCTACCGACGCCTGCGCTGGCAGATCTTTGCCGGTATTTTCATCGGCTACGCGGGTTATTACCTGCTGCGCAAAAACTTCTCCCTGGCCATGCCGTATCTGATCGACGAAGGCTACAGCCGTGGCGATCTGGGTCTGGCGATGTCGGCGATTGCCATTGCGTATGGCTTGTCGAAGTTCCTCATGGGCCTGGTGTCCGACCGTTCCAACCCGCGCTTCTTCCTGCCGTTCGGCTTGCTGGTGTCGGCGGGGGTGATGTTCGTTTTCGGTTTCGCGCCTTGGGCGACGTCCAGCGTGACCATGATGTTCATTCTTCTGTTCATCAACGGCTGGGCCCAGGGCATGGGCTGGCCGCCGAGCGGACGCACCATGGTGCACTGGTGGTCGCAGAAGGAACGCGGCGGCGTGGTCTCGGTGTGGAACGTGGCGCACAACGTCGGCGGTGGCCTGATCGGCCCGCTGTTCCTGATCGGCATGGGCCTGTTCAACGACTGGCACGCCGCGTTCTATGTACCGGCAGCGGTAGCGCTGGGCGTGGCGGTGTTTGCCTTCATTACCATGCGCGACACCCCGCAATCGGTCGGCCTGCCGCCGATCGAGAAGTACAAGAACGATTACCCGGAAGGCTACGATTCCAGCCACGAAGACGAATTCAGCGCCAAGGAAATTTTCGTCAAATACGTGCTGCGCAACAAAATGCTCTGGTACATCGCCATGGCCAACGTCTTCGTCTACCTGCTGCGCTACGGCGTACTCGACTGGGCACCGACCTACCTCAAGGAAGCCAAGGGTTTCACCGTGGATAAAACCTCGTGGGCCTATTTCTTCTACGAGTGGGCCGGTATTCCGGGCACGCTGCTGTGCGGCTGGATGTCGGACAAGATCTTCCGTGGCAACCGCGGCCTGACCGGCATGGTGTTCATGGCGATGGTGACCGTCGCGACACTGGTTTACTGGCTCAACCCGGCCGGCAACCCGACCGTCGACATGATTGCCCTGTTCTCGATCGGCTTCCTGATCTACGGCCCGGTGATGCTGATCGGCTTACAGGCGCTGGAACTGGCGCCGAAGAAAGCTGCCGGTACCGCTGCGGGCTTCACCGGTCTGTTCGGTTATCTGGGGGGGTCGGTCGCGGCCAGTGCCGCGATGGGCTACACCGTGGACCACTTCGGCTGGGACGGCGGTTTCGTCCTGCTGGTCGGCGCTTGCCTGTTGGCGATGGCCTTCCTGGCCCCAACGCTCTGGCACAAGCAAGTCGCCAGTCAGAGCCGCGAAGCCATCGCCTGATCGGCTTTTAATCGACAGCGCTTGAGCCGCGCCTCCAGATTCCGGTCTGGCATGGCGTGGCTGCGCAGGGCGTGGGCGGTCTGCTCGACATAATCGCGAGTCGTGCCGTAACGTCCGCAAGCGCTTTCAAACACCTGGCTCAGCACATGATCCGGCAAGTTGCCGGCATAGCTGGGCAGGTGTCGCTCCAGAACAAATCCCAACGCCTGAACCTGGCTGCCATCTTCGAGCCGGCAGTTGAGCCAGTGTGGCCGATAAGACGGGAACGGCATCTCGCGTTTCCACAGCGCATACAGCGCCGCGTCGAGATTGTCTTCCGGCAGCCGATAGGCGAAGCCGCTGCACGAGCCGCCACGATCCAGACCAAAGACCAATCCGGGCATTTCCGGCGTACCCCGGTGTTCGTGCGACCACAGGTACAAGCCACGATGGTAGCCATGCACACGCCCGCGCACGCGCTCCACCGCTGTGCATTCCGGCCGCCAGATCAACGATCCGTAGGCGAACAGCCACACCGGCCCACCCTTGTGGCGCGCCATGGTCGATTGCATGGAGGCGAGAAGTTGTTCGTGCGTCAGCGGCGGCCCAAGATCGAGCCGCGGAGGGTAAGCCAGGTTCAGAAAAGCGTTTTCAATGGCGCTCATGGCGAATAGCGTTCAGCTCCCCGCGGGTGATGAATTACTTAATAGAACGCACCGCTGAAACAATAAGGCACATATGTTTAAAGGCAATTTAAGTGCCATGGCACGGTTCTTAATTAATTGCCTGGTGGATATATAACCTACCGGTATTTATGTAATTGCATAAATACCGATCAGCTATATAGCGAGTTATAACGACTCAGGCACGTGGGGCGTAGGCAAACACATCAGCGCGCATCTGATGGGCATCCATCCCCGCCTCGACCAAAGCGTCGAGCGTGCCGTAGACCATGGCAGGTGAGCCGCTGGCGTAGACGTGCAGAGGCTTGAGATCCGGAAAGTCTTCACAGACCGCCTCGTGCAGCATCCCGCAGCGCCCTTCCCAGCCGCATTGGTCGCTGACGACTTTGTGCAGAAACAGATTGGGCAGCTTCAGCCATTCGTCCCAATGTTCGATGTCATAAAAATCTTCCGGACGGCGCACGCCCCAGTACAGATGCACGGGATGCTTGAAGCCATTGGCGCGGCAATGTTCGATCAAGCTGTGAATCTGGCCCATGCCGGTACCGGCGGCGATCAACACCAGCGGCCCGTCGGGCAGTTCGGCGAGGTGGGTGTCGCCCATTGGCAGCTCGACGCGCACCATCGCGTTGCGTTGCAGTTGCTCGATCAGGCTCAACGCACTGGCTTCGCGCGCCAGTACGTGGATTTCCAGATCACGTCCGCCGTGCGGTGCCGAGGCCATGGAGAACGCCGATTTTTCGCCGTTCTCGCGCTCGATCATCAAATATTGTCCGGCGTGATAGCGCGGCGGTTTACCGGCCGGCGCGCGCAGGCGCACACGCCAGGTGTCGCCACCGACGTCCCGGCATTCGATGACCTGACACGACAGGCTGCGCACCGGCAACTCTCCCAGCGCGAGCACGCCATCCCACAACAGGACGCAGTCTTCCAGCGGCTCGGCTATGCAAGTGTAGAACTCGCCATGATCGTGCACCTTGCCGGCCTGTTCGACACGGCCTTCCACCAGCAGCGCCGCACACACGTGGCAATTACCATTGCGGCAGCTTTGCGGGCAGTCGTAGCCCAGGCGCCGCGCTCCATCGAGAATCCGCTCACCGGGTTGTATCTCAAGCACCGCTCCGGAGGGCTGCAGGGTTACACGCATCAATCTATTCCTAACTGATTCCAGATGGCATCGATCCGCTGAGTGACGGCGTCGTCCTTGACGATCACGCGGCCCCACTCACGAGTGGTTTCGCCCGGCCACTTGTGGGTGGCATCCAGGCCCATTTTTGAACCCAGGCCGGAGACCGGCGAGGCGAAGTCCAGGTAGTCGATCGGCGTGTTATCGATCATCACCGTGTCGCGCTTGGGGTCCATGCGCGTGGTGATGGCCCAGATCACGTCGTTCCAGTCCCGGGCGTTGATATCGTCGTCGGTGACGATAACGAACTTGGTGTACATGAACTGTCGCAAAAACGACCAGACACCGAGCATCACGCGCTTGGCATGCCCCGGATACGACTTCTTCATCGTCACCACGGCCATGCGGTACGAACAGCCTTCGGGCGGCAGGTAGAAGTCGGTGATCTCCGGGAACTGCTTCTGCAGGATCGGCACGAACACTTCATTCAGCGCCACGCCGAGAATGGCCGGCTCATCCGGCGGACGGCCGGTGTAGGTGCTGTGGTAGATCGGCTTGATCCGGTGGGTGATGCGCTCAACGGTGAACACCGGGAAGCTGTCGACTTCGTTGTAGTAGCCGGTATGGTCGCCATACGGACCTTCGTCGGCCATCTCGCCGGGATGGATCACGCCTTCAAGGATGATCTCGGCACTGGCCGGCACTTGCAGGTCGTTGCCGCGGCACTTCACCAACTCAGTGCGGTTGCCACGCAGCAGTCCGGCGAAAGCGTATTCGGAGAGGCTGTCCGGCACGGGGGTCACGGCGCCGAGAATGGTCGCCGGATCAGCGCCAAGGGCCACGGACACCGGGAACGGCTTGCCCGGGTGTTTCTCGCACCATTCGCGGTAATCCAGCGCGCCGCCACGGTGGCTGAGCCAACGCATGATGACCTTGTTGCGGCCGATCACTTGTTGGCGGTAGATGCCGAGGTTCTGGCGGTCCTTGTTCGGGCCTTTGGTGACGGTCAGGCCCCAGGTGATCAGCGGGCCGACATCGCCGGGCCAGCAGGTTTGCACGGGCAGCATGGCCAGGTCGACGTCGTCGCCTTCGATGACCACTTCCTGGCACACCGCGTCTTTGACGACTTTCGGCGCCATCGAGATGATCTTGCGGAAGATCGGCAGTTTCGACCATGCGTCTTTCAAGCCCTTCGGTGGCTCCGGCTCCTTGAGGAACGCCAGCAGCTTGCCGATTTCGCGCAGCTCGCTGACCGACTCGGCGCCCATGCCCATCGCCACCCGCTCAGGGGTGCCGAACAGGTTGCCGAGCACCGGGATATCGTAGCCGGTGGGTTTCTCGAACAGCAGCGCCGGGCCCTTGGCCCGTAGCGTACGGTCGCACACCTCGGTCATTTCCAGCACCGGCGAGACGGGAATCTGGATGCGTTTCAACTCTCCGCGCTGCTCAAGCTGCTGCACGAAATCCCGAAGATCCTTGAATTTCATTGACGATGGCACCCTCAAAATAGGCGTACATCCTACCTGCTCTGACGGGCAAACAGCAGCCCGTCAGCGTCTGGCATCGCTCAATTGTGGCTCGTACCCAGCAGCAATGGCGCAAACAGGGGACTCAGTCTGGCGCTGCCCACATCAGACAGGTGATCCTCATCCTTGTACTGGGAGTGGCCGTTGACCTCAATGCTGCAGATGCCGCTGGCGCACATCAGCGGCGTTGGATCGATCACATGCACCCCTGGGTCGGCGGCACTCATGGCGTTGAACAAGGCACCGATGAAATGCTGGCGCGCCAGATGCTCCTCCAGCGGACGACCAAGCCCCTCGGTCGAACGCCCAATCCGCGCCAGGCTGGTCAGTCGATTGATGCTGCCTTTGCGCTGCAGCGGCACTTCCTTGAACAACCAGACTTGCGCCCCCGCCTCTCGCAGCGCAGCCACGCGCGCCTTCAGCGCAGCGGCCATGCGTTGCTCGGCCTGGGCAGTATCGTCGTGTGAATTAAGCAGCACCTTCTTGTCACCGTCTTCGCGGCCGTACACATAAAGGCTCCAGTTGGAAGCCAGTACCACATCCCTGATGCCAAGGCTGCGCACCCGCTCCATGGTCTGTTCGTTGAAATCCTTGCAGCGCTGACGCGGGTCATCACTGAGAATCGGCGGACAGGCGCTCATGCTGTACAGCCATACCGGACGCCCCTCGCGACGGGCATTGCTCTCGATGGCCGGCAGCAAGGCGGCGGCATGGCTGTCACCCCAGAACAACTGAGTGGCCGGGACATTCGCCTTGCCACCCACCAGGCAGGCCTTGTCCAGCGACTTGTCCTGGGTGACCAACATGCATTTCATCTGCCCTGCATGCCACTCACGGGACTGCGCGTACTCCAGCGCCTTACCGGTCAGGCGCTGAGGAACACCATCGGCCGAACGGATCGCCGATCCCGTTGCCACGAGCACAACGATGGCCGCAAGACCTCCCGCCAGCACCGCATTGCGAGAGACAAGCAGGCGTTTTTCCCGCAAAGGCAACTCGACATAGCGCAAACTCAGCCACGCAAGGCCCAGCGCCAAGGCTATCCAGGCAATCGCCTCCAATGGCTGAATGCCGTCGATCGAAATAGCGTTGGCGTAGACATACACCGGCCAGTGCCACAGATACAGGGAATAAGAGAGCAACCCGACCCAAACCAATGCTGGCAGGCTCAACAACCGTGCGGTCCAACCAGCCCCTTGCGCGCCCGACCAGATCAACGCCGTTGTGCCCAGCACCGGCAACAACGCCGCCCAGCCCGGGAAAACCGTGGCCTTGTCAAAGGTGAACACCGCGCCCAAAACCGCTGCCAGACCGGCGAGACCCACTGTCTGATACAGCCAGGGACGCACAGCATGTTTGGGCGCTGGCATCACCGCGAGCATCGCGCCGCACAACAACTCCCAAGCGCGAGTCGGCAGTGAGAAGAACGCGAAGTCCGGCTTTTGTTCGATGTAGGTGATGTTCAAGCCAAACGACACCAGCAGCACCGCGAACAACATCCAGCGCCAATGCCGGACATAACGGATCAGCGCAGCCATCAGCAGTGGAAAGAAGATGTAGTACTGCTCTTCCACCGCCAGCGACCAGGTATGCAGCAGCGGTTTGAGATCAGAGGCGGGCTGGAAGTAGCCGTCCTCGCGCATGAACAGAATGTTGGAGATGAACAGAGACTGATAGCGCACCGTTCGGCCCAGCTCGGAGAAGTCCTTGGCCGTCAGCAGCAACCAGCCCAGCGCCAGCGTCACCAGCATGACCACGGTCAGGGCAGGAATGATGCGGCGGGCACGGCGCGCCCAGAAATCGATGAAGCTGAAGCGCTGAGCGCTGATTTCGCGGAACAGGATAGTCGTGATCAGGAACCCGGAAATGACGAAAAACACATCAACACCGACAAAGCCGCCGCTGAATGTATTGAATCCGAAATGAAACAGTACGACGGGAATAACCGCCAGAGCCCGTAATCCGTCGATATCACGGCGATTGCCAAACGTATGCATGAAAGCCCTTTCTTTGTTTTGGATACAAACCCAGAAAGGGAGACCGTTATCAGCCGCGTAAAATTCAATCCCGTACACCGATAATCCAGCGCAAAAAAAAACGCCCCCTTCCGGGAGCGCTCTTTTTAAACAGCTTCGTCTTACTTGCGCTTCATCGACAAGAAGAACTCGTCGTTGGTCTTGGTCGTTTTCAGCTTGTCGATCAGGAACTCGATGGCAGCCACTTCGTCCATCGGGTGCAGCAGTTTGCGCAGGATCCACATACGCTGCAGTTCGTCGTCGGCGGTCAGCAACTCTTCGCGGCGGGTGCCGGAGCGGTTGATGTTGATCGCAGGGAACACGCGCTTTTCCGCAATCTTGCGATCCAGCGGCAGTTCCATGTTGCCGGTACCTTTGAACTCTTCGTAGATCACTTCGTCCATCTTCGAACCGGTTTCAACCAGTGCGGTGGCGATAATGGTCAGCGAGCCGCCTTCTTCGATGTTGCGCGCAGCACCGAAGAAACGCTTCGGTTTCTCCAGGGCGTGGGCGTCAACACCACCGGTCAGCACCTTGCCGGAGCTCGGGATCACGGTGTTGTAGGCGCGGGCCAGACGGGTGATGGAGTCGAGCAGGATCACCACGTCTTTCTTGTGCTCGACCAGGCGTTTGGCCTTCTCGATCACCATTTCGGCCACCTGGACGTGACGGGTCGGCGGCTCGTCGAAGGTCGAGGCAACCACTTCGCCGCGCACGGTGCGCTGCATTTCGGTCACTTCTTCCGGACGTTCGTCGATCAGCAATACGATCAGGTGAACTTCAGGGTTGTTACGGGCGATGTTCGCTGCGATGTTTTGCAGCATGATCGTCTTGCCGGCTTTCGGCGGTGCCACGATCAGACCACGCTGGCCTTTGCCGATCGGCGCACACAGGTCGATCACACGACCGGTCAGGTCTTCGGTGGAACCGTTACCGGCTTCCATCTTCATGCGCACGGTCGGGAACAGCGGGGTCAGGTTCTCGAAGAGAATCTTGTTTTTCGCGTTCTCTGGACGATCGAAGTTGATCGTGTCGACCTTGAGCAGAGCGAAATACCGCTCGCCTTCTTTCGGAGGGCGGATCTTGCCAACGATGGTGTCACCGGTGCGCAAGTTGAAGCGGCGGATCTGGCTCGGCGAGACGTAAATATCGTCTGGGCCGGCGAGATAGGAGGCGTCAGCGGAGCGCAGGAAGCCGAAGCCGTCCTGGAGAATCTCCAGCACGCCATCACCGGAGATTTCCTCGCCGCTTTTCGCGTGCTTTTTGAGCAGGGAGAAAATCACGTCCTGCTTGCGCGAACGGGCCATATTTTCTATGCCCATCTGTTCGGCCAATTCGAGCAGTTCGGTAATCGGCTTTTGCTTGAGTTCAGTCAGATTCATATAGGAATGACGTAATCATTTATGGAGGGGGGGAAATTAAGCTTTTGGCTTAATGAGGCCGCGCCGCGGAGAAGGCGACAGGATCGCGTACTTATTCGAAAAGGAGTGCGTCGGCGACGGCTAGCAGGGGGCAGTGGAGAAACCATTGCGGGGCCGAATGTACCACCTGAGTTTCGGAGCGTCTAGCCCTGAATACGCAAAAAGCCCCGCAAAATGCGAGGCTTTTTTTGGCCTTTTACGGCGACGCTTAAATGTTGGCGTCGAGGAAAGCAGCCAGTTGCGACTTCGACAGGGCGCCGACTTTGGTCGCTTCAACGTTGCCGTTCTTGAACAGCATCAGCGTCGGGATACCACGCACGCCGTGCTTGGCCGGGGTTTCCTGGTTTTCGTCGATGTTCAGTTTGGCAACGGTCAGCTTGCCTTTGTAAGTCTCGGCAATCTCGTCCAGAACCGGAGCGATCATTTTGCATGGGCCGCACCATTCAGCCCAGTAGTCGACCAATACAGCGCCTTCGGCCTTGAGTACGTCGGCTTCGAAGCTAGCGTCGCTAACGTGTTTGATAAGATCGCTGCTCATGGAATTCTCCAGGTTGTAAGCAAAAAAACGTGGCCCATCATATCCGCCCTTCCTCCGTTCAGGAAGCCGCAGATGATTGAGTCTTGCTATGGTGCCCCATGAGTTTGGGTATAGCTCAAGTCACGCCGTGGCGGGGGCGATGAAGGCGATTCCAGTACGCAGCGCGGCATTGCGCACATGTTCCTGCATGGCTTTTTGCGCCGCACCAGAAGCCCGACGGGCAAGCGCACGAAGGATCTTGCGGTGTTCCTGCCAGGTTTCCATGGCACGTTCTGCGCGGATGAACGGTAGCTTCTGGCTTTCCAGAAAGATCTCCGCACTGGCCGTGAGGATGCTCAGCATCGCCTGATTACCGCTGGCCAGCAGGATCCGCCGGTGAAATTCGAAATCCAGCTTCGCCGCCGCTTCAAAGTCGCCGGCACGCAGTTGTTCACGCATCGCCGCGACATTGTCCTCCAGCGCATCCAGATCGAACGTGCTCAACGTCACCGCCGCCAGCCCTGCCGCAAATCCCTCCAGCGCGTAGCGCAACTGGAAGATATCCAGTGGCGAAGCCTGCGCGGCGAACGACCAGCCCGGTGCATGCTCACCACGCGACAGCTCTACCGGCGACTGCACGAAGACGCCCTTGCCCGGCTGAATAGTGACCACGCCCAGCGCGCTCAGTGACGACAGCGCTTCACGCAACGACGCCCGACTGACGCCCAGTTGCAATGCCAGATCCCGTTGCGACGGCAGGGCATCGCCCGGGCCGAAGCCCTGCTCGGTGATCAGTTTGCGAATCGCTTGAAGCGCCACTTCAGGTACGGCGCGAGAGATCGAGTTCATGGTTTTTCAGACGAGCCAGGCCAATGTGCGGCTAGTTGTAAAGCTATTCACCGAGTCCGGCAAGTCGTGCCCCAGCAGGGTTCGGTGCTGAGCGCCGATGCGCCATCGGAGTGCGAAAAACATCCTGACTGTTCAGACCAGTAAGACCGAGCAAACCCACTGAAAATGCGGTCTTGCGGGACGAAACCTGCGTATTGGCATGGCCCGTGCTGTGGCAGATCGCAGAAATCACTTCCCGCCGATCCGGAGATTGTCCATGACCAAGCGTTACAGCGCCCTCCTCGCCGCCTTGTTTTCCAGCCTGTTGCTCAGCCAGGTCCCCGCCCACGCCGACGGTCTGGACGACGTAATCAAACGCGGCACACTGAAAGTCGCGGTGCCCCAGGACTTCCCGCCGTTCGGCTCGGTCGGTCCCGACATGAAGCCCCGCGGACTGGACATCGACACGGCAAAACTGCTGGCCGATCAGTTGAAGGTCAAACTTGAACTGACGCCGGTCAACAGCACCAACCGCATCCCGTTCCTGACCACCGGCAAGGTCGATCTGGTGATTTCCAGCCTGGGCAAGAACCCCGAGCGCGAAAAAGTCATCGACTTCTCCCGCGCCTACGCGCCGTTCTACCTCGCCGTGTTCGGCCCACCGGACGCGGCGATCACCAACCTCGATGACCTCAAGGGCAAAACCATCAGCGTGACCCGTGGCTCCATCGAAGACATCGAGCTGACCAAGGTTGCCCCGGCAGGCGTGACCATCAAGCGCTTTGAAGACAACAACTCGACCATCGCCGCCTACCTGGCCGGGCAAGTTGACCTGATCGCCAGCGGCAACGTGGTGATGGTCGCCATCAGCGAGAAGAACCCGAAACGCGTTCCGGCCCTGAAAGTGAAGCTCAAGGATTCGCCGGTCTACGTCGGCGTGAACAAGAACGAAGCGGCGCTGCTGACCAAGGTCAACGACATCCTGACCACCGCCAAGGCTGACGGCGCGCTGGAAAAGAACTCAAAAACCTGGCTGAAAGAGCCGCTGCCGGCCGATCTCTGATCGACTGCGCGGGAGACCTTCATGGCTTATCAGTTCGATTTCATGCCGGTGGTGCAGAACACCGACCTGCTGTTGCGCGGGGCGCTGTTTACCCTTGAGCTGACAGCCATCGGCGCGGTACTCGGGGTGGGCGTGGGCATCGTAGGGGCGCTGGTGCGGGCGTGGAACATCCGCCCGTTCTCGGCGATCTTCGCCGTCTACGTCGAGTTGATCCGCAACACGCCCTTTCTGGTGCAACTGTTCTTCATCTTCTTCGGCCTGCCGTCGCTCGGCGTGCAGATTTGCGAGTGGCAAGCGGCGGTGCTGGCGATGGTGATCAATCTCGGGGCCTATTCGACCGAGATTATCCGCGCCGGCATCCAGGCAATCCCTCGCGGGCAACTGGAAGCGGCGGCGGCGCTGGCGATGAGTCGCTTCGAGGCGTTTCGTCATGTGGTGCTGCTGCCGGCGCTGGGCAAGGTCTGGCCGGCGCTGAGCAGCCAGATCATCATCGTCATGCTCGGCTCGGCCGTGTGCTCGCAGATCGCCACCGAAGAGTTGAGCTTTGCTGCCAACTTCATTCAGTCGCGCAACTTTCGCGCCTTTGAAACCTACGCGCTGACCACGCTGATCTACCTGTGCATGGCGCTGCTGATCCGCCAACTGCTGAACTGGATCGGTCGGCGCTACATTTCGAGGAGCAGCCAATGAGCGATTTCACGTTCTGGGACATCCTGCGCAACCTGCTCATCGGCCTGCAATGGACGGTGGCGCTTTCGCTGGTGGCATTTATTGGTGGCGGCATTGTCGGGCTGCTGATCCTGATCATGCGCATCTCGAAAAACACCTTGCCGAGCAGCATCGCCCGCACCTGGATCGAGTTGTTCCAGGGCACGCCGCTGCTGATGCAGCTATTTCTGGTGTTTTTCGGCGTGGCGCTGGCCGGGATTGAAATCTCGCCGTGGATGGCCGCCGCGATTGCCCTGACGCTGTTCACCAGCGCCTATCTGGCAGAGATCTGGCGCGGTTGTGTCGAGGCGATTCCCAGCGGTCAGTGGGAAGCTTCGTCGAGTCTGGCGCTCAATCCTCTGGAGCAATTGCGCTATGTGATCCTGCCGCAAGCGCTGCGCATCGCCGTGGCGCCGACCGTGGGTTTCTCGGTGCAAGTGGTCAAAGGCACCGCTGTAACCTCGATCATCGGTTTTACCGAGCTGACCAAAACCGGCGGCATGCTCGCCAATGCCACGTTCGAACCGTTCATGGTCTACGGCCTCGTCGCCCTCGGCTACTTCCTGCTTTGTTACCCCTTGTCCCTCAGTGCGCGCTACCTGGAAAGGAGACTGCATGCCTCTGCTTAGAATTTCCGCCCTGCATAAATACTACGGCGATCACCACGTCCTCAAAGGCATCGACCTCAGCGTCGAGGAAGGCCAGGTGGTGGCGATCATCGGTCGCAGCGGCTCGGGCAAATCCACTTTGCTGCGCACCCTCAATGGCCTGGAGTCGATCAACGACGGCGTGATCGAAGTCGACGGCGAATACCTCGACGCCGCCCGCGCCGACCTGCGCAGCTTGCGACAGAAAGTCGGCATGGTGTTTCAGCAATTCAACCTGTTCCCACACCTGACCGTCGGTGAGAACGTGATGCTTGCGCCACAAGTGGTGCAAAAAGTGCCGAAGGCCAAAGCAGCGGAACTGGCGCGCAAGATGCTCGAGCGCGTGGGTCTGGGCGAGAAGTTCGATGCGTTCCCCGATCGGCTGTCCGGCGGGCAACAGCAACGGGTGGCGATTGCCCGTGCTTTGGCGATGTCGCCGAAGGTGCTGCTGTGCGACGAAATCACCTCGGCGCTGGACCCGGAACTGGTCAACGAAGTGCTCAGCGTGGTGCGGCAACTGGCGAAAGAAGGCATGACGCTGATCATGGTCACCCACGAAATGCGCTTTGCCCGCGAGGTCGGCGACAAACTGGTGTTCATGCACCACGGCAAGGTGCATGAGGTGGGCGATCCGAAGGTGTTGTTTGCCAATCCGCAGACGGCGGAGCTGGCGAATTTCATTGGTACCGCCGAAGCGACTGCCTGATGGATCCTCATTGCCTGTGATGCCCTGTTCGCGAGCAAGCCCGCTCCCACATTGGAACGCGGTCACCTGTGGGAACGGGCTTGCTCGCGAATGGCCACGCCGCGGTCTCAAGCTTTTATGCGCTGAATCAACGGTTTGTACCTTGCGCGTTGGCGTCAGCGTTTGATCGTGGCACGATGTCGGGGTTATCGACCGAGACCCCCTGACCATGCCGCAATCCCAAGCCAAGAATCTGTCCCTGATCGCCGCTATCGACCTGGGCTCCAACAGCTTTCACATGGTCGTGGCCAAGGCCCAGAACGGCGAGATCCGCATTCTCGAACGCCTCGGGGAGAAGGTGCAGTTGGCCGCTGGCATCAACGATGAACGCCAACTCAACGAAGAATCGATGCAGCGTGGCCTCGATTGCCTCAAGCGCTTTGCCCAACTGATCAACGGCATGCCACTGGGCGCCGTGCGCATCGTCGGTACCAACGCCCTGCGCGAAGCGCGCAATCGCCTGGAATTCATCCACCGCGCCGAAGAAATCCTCGGCCATCCGGTGGAAGTCATCTCCGGCCGTGAAGAAGCGCGCCTGATCTATCTGGGTGTGTCGCACACCCTCGCCGACACCCCGGGCAAGCGTCTGGTCGCCGACATCGGCGGCGGCAGTACCGAATTCATCATCGGGCAGCGCTTCGAACCGCTGCTGCGTGAAAGCCTGCAAATGGGCTGCGTCAGCTTCACCCAGCGCTATTTCAAGGACGGCAAGATCACCCCGGCCCGTTACGCTCAGGCGTACACGGCGGCGCGGCTGGAGATCATGAGTATCGAACACGCCCTGCATCGCCTGACCTGGGATGAAGCCATCGGCTCCTCGGGCACCATCCGCGCCATCGGCCTGGCGCTAAAGGCCGGCGGGCATGGTACTGGCGAGGTGAATGCCGAAGGCCTGGCCTGGCTCAAACGCCGACTGTTCAAGCTCGGCGATGTCGACAAGATCGATTTCGACGGCATCAAACCTGACCGTCGGGCGATTTTCCCGGCAGGTCTGGCGATTCTCGAGGCGATCTTCGACGCCCTCGAACTGCAACGCATGGATCATTGCGACGGCGCGCTGCGTGAAGGCGTGCTCTACGACCTGCTCGGCCGTCATCATCACGAAGACGTGCGCGAACGCACCCTGACCTCGCTGATGGAGCGCTATCACGTCGACCTGGAGCAAGCGGCACGGGTCGAACGCAAAGCCCTGCACGCCTTCGATCAGGTCGCTGTGGATTGGGAACTGGATGACGGTATCTGGCGCGAACTGCTCGGTTGGGCGGCGAAAGTGCACGAAGTCGGCCTGGACATCGCCCACTATCACTACCACAAGCACGGCGCCTACCTGATCGAGCACTCGGATCTGGCCGGGTTCTCCCGTGAAGACCAGCAAATGCTCGCACTGCTGGTTCGCGGCCACCGCCGCAACATTCCCAAGGACAAATTCGCCGAGTTCGGCGATGACGGTATCAAGCTGATCCGCCTGTGCGTGCTGCTGCGCTTTGCGATTCTGTTCCACCACATTCGTGGCACTCAGGCGATGCCGCAGGTGGTGCTGCATGCCAATGGCGACAGTCTGGAAGTGGAGTTCCCGGAACATTGGCTGGACGAGAACCAACTGACACAGGCGGATTTCGGGCTTGAGGCGGATTGGCTGGCCCGGGTCGGGATTGTCCTCACCGTGCACTGACACATTGAGCAGATACAAAAAAGGCGATCCCGAGGGATCGCCTTTTTTATTGCGCTTGAGCCGACGCTTAGCTGCTCACCGGCAAAATCGGGCTGCCCAACCGATCCAGCAACGTCGCCTGCGCACTGCGCGGGTTTTGGTTGCCGGTTGGCGTGTTGCGGATGTAGCGGCCATCCGACTGCAGGCTCCAGCTGTGGGTGTTGTCGGTCAGGTACAGCTCCAGCTCTTTCTTCACGCGAGTCAGCAGCTTCTTGCCTTCCACCGGGAAGCAAGTCTCGACACGCTTGTCGAGGTTGCGCTCCATCCAGTCGGCGCTGGAAAGGTACATCTGCTCCTCGCCACCGTTGAGGAAGTAGAACACGCGGGTGTGCTCAAGGAAGCGACCAATGATCGAGCGCACATGAATGTTGTGCGAAACCCCGGCGATGCCCGGACGCAGGCAGCACATGCCGCGCACCACCAGGTCGATGCGCACGCCTGACTGGCTGGCCTTGTACAGCGCGCGGATGATCTTCGGATCGGTCAGCGAGTTGAACTTGGCGATGATGTGCGCCGGTTTGCCGTCGAGCGCAAACTGCGTCTCGCGGGCGATCATGTCGAGCATGCCCTTCTTGAGGGTGAACGGCGCGTGCAGCAGTTTTTTCATGCGCAGCGTTTTACCCATGCCGATCAACTGGCTGAACAGTTTGCCAACGTCTTCGCACAAGGCGTCATCGGAAGTCAGCAGGCTGTAGTCGGTGTACAGGCGGGCGTTACCGGCATGGTAGTTACCGGTGCCGAGGTGCGCGTAACGCACGATCTCGCCGGCCTCGCGCCGCAGAATGAGCATCATCTTGGCGTGGGTCTTGAAGCCGACCACGCCGTAGATCACCACCGCACCGGCCGCTTGCAGACGACTGGCCAGTTGCAGGTTGGACTCTTCGTCAAAGCGCGCTCGCAACTCGATGACCGCCGTCACTTCCTTGCCGTTACGCGCGGCATCCACCAGCGCATCAACAATCTCGGAGTTGGCGCCGGAGCGGTACAACGTTTGGCGCACGGCCAGAACGTGCGGGTCTTTCGCCGCTTGGCGCAGCAGGTCGACCACCGGGGTGAACGACTCGAACGGGTGCAGCAGCAAAATATCCTGCTTGCTGACCACGCTGAAAATGTTCTCGCTGTTTTGCAGCAGTTTCGGGATCTGCGGCGTAAACGGCGTGTATTGCAGCTCCGGATGGCTGTCCAGACCGGTGATGCTGAACAGACGCGTCAGGTTGACCGGGCCGTTGACCTGGTACAGCTCGGTCTCGCTCAGGTTGAATTGCTTGAGCAGGTAGTCCGACAGGTGTTTCGGGCAAGTATCGGCAACTTCCAGACGCACCGCATCGCCGTAACGCCGCGAGAACAGCTCGCCACGCAGGGCGCGGGCAAGGTCTTCGACGTCTTCGGAATCGAGCGCCAGGTCGGCGTTCCGGGTCAGGCGGAACTGGTAGCAGCCCTTGACCTTCATGCCCTGGAACAGGTCATCGGCGTGAGCATGGATCATCGACGACAGGAACACATAGTTGTCGCCCGCGCCGCCGACTTCTTCCGGCACCTTGATGATTCGCGGCAGCAAACGCGGCGCCGGGATAATCGCCAGACCGGAGTCACGACCGAAGGCGTCAATGCCTTCGAGCTCGACGATGAAGTTCAGGCTCTTGTTCACCAGCAACGGAAACGGGTGCGTCGGGTCGAGGCCGATCGGGGTGATGATCGGCGCGATCTCGTCGCGGAAATAACGGCGCACCCAGGTTTTGATCTTGGTCGTCCAGTGGCGGCGACGGATGAAGCGCACCTGGTGCTTTTCCAGCTCAGGCAACAGGATGTCATTGAGGATCGCGTACTGACGGTCAACGTGACCGTGTACCAGCTCACTGATCCGCGCCAGCGCCTGATGCGGTTGCAGACCATCGGCGCCGGCCTGTTCACGGGCGAAGGTGATTTGCTTCTTGAGGCCAGCGACGCGAATTTCGAAGAATTCGTCGAGGTTGCTGGAGAAGATCAGCAGGAACTTCAATCGCTCCAGCAACGGGTAGGACTCGTCCAGCGCCTGCTCCAGCACGCGGATGTTGAACTGCAATTGCGAGAGCTCGCGGTGGATGTACAGGCTGCTGTCATCCAGGCCCGGAATAGCGATCACCGGCGCTGCCGCAGCGGGTTCGGCGACCGGCGCGGGTGGCGCAGGCTCGAGTTCCGGTGGGGTTTCGGTGATCTGCTCCACCACCGGCTGAGCTTCTTTTACTGCAACTTCAGTGAGTCCTTCGGTATTCATTGAATGTTCCTGGGAGGGCTATTTCTGCTCTCGTAACAATTGAGCGGCGCGGACAGCAAAGTAAGTCAGGATGCCATCAGCGCCGGCACGTTTAAAGGCGGTCAGTGATTCGAGAATCACCGCCTCGCTCAACCAGCCATTCTGGATCGCCGCCATGTGCATGGCGTATTCGCCGCTAACCTGATAGACGAAGGTCGGCACTTTGAAGGCATCTTTTACCCGCAAAAGAATGTCCAGGTACGGCATGCCGGGTTTGACCATGACCATGTCCGCGCCTTCAGACAAGTCCGCACCGACTTCGTGCAGCGCTTCGTCGCTGTTGGCCGGGTCCATCTGATAAGAGGCTTTGTTCGCCTTGCCCAGGTTCGAGGCCGAACCCACGGCATCGCGGAACGGGCCGTAATAGGCGCTGGCGTACTTGGCCGAGTAGGCCATGATCCGCACGTTGACGTGGCCGGCGATTTCCAGCGCTTCGCGTATCGCCTGAATGCGCCCGTCCATCATGTCCGATGGCGCGACTACCTGAGCGCCGGCCTCGGCGTGCGACAAGGCCTGGCGCACCAGTGCGTCGACGGTGATGTCGTTCTGCACGTAGCCTTCTTCGTCGAGAATGCCGTCCTGACCGTGGGTGGTGAACGGATCGAGCGCCACGTCGGTGATCACGCCCAGTTCCGGGAAACGAGCACGCAGAGCGCGAGTGGCGCGCTGGGCGATACCTTCAGGGTTCCAGGCTTGGGCGGCGTCGAGGGATTTGAGTTCTGCGGGTGTAACCGGGAATAACGCCACTGCCGGAATGCCCAGTTCGACCCATTGGGCGGCTTCTTCAAGCAACAGGTCGATGGTCAAGCGCTCTACACCCGGCATCGAGGCCACTGCTTCGCGACGATTTTCACCGTCAAGCACAAAGACTGGCAGGATCAGATCATCGACCGTCAGCACATTTTCCCGCACCAGCCGACGCGAAAAATCATCGCGGCGATTGCGACGCAGGCGGGTGGCGGGGAACAAACGGTTGGCAGGGGTAAAGCTCACGGCAGACTCCTGAGCCCGCGCAAACGGGCGAGCGTGACAGTTATAGACGGCCATTATGACCAACAGATGACAGTTGTGTGAGACCTGTGACAGGTAGGCGTATTCCATTCTCAGTGTAGGAATTGTTCACGTCGAGACACATCTCGATACTTTCCTGAATGTGTCCGAAGGGGTAGGCTGCGCGTTCATTTCGCCAGCACCCAGACAATGCTCCAACAATTTCTGCATGACTTCGGCTACTTTGCCCTTTTTCTAGGCACGTTCTTCGAAGGCGAAACCATCCTGGTGCTCGCAGGCTTCCTCGCGTTCCGCGGTTACATGGACATCAACATCGTGGTGGTCGTGGCGTTCCTGGGCAGCTATGCCGGCGATCAGCTGTGGTACTTCCTCGGCCGCAAGCATGGGCGCAAATTACTGGCGCGCAAACCGCGCTGGCAACTGATGGGTGACCGCGCGCTGGAGCACATTCGCAAGCATCCTGATATCTGGGTCCTGAGCTTCCGCTTTGTTTACGGCTTGCGCACAGTGATGCCGGTGGCGATCGGCCTGTCGGGGTATCCGCCGGGCCGTTACTTGCTGCTCAACGGCATTGGCGCGGCGATCTGGGCCACTGCGCTGGCCGCGGCGGCTTACCACTTCGGAGCGGTACTGGAAGGCATGCTCGGCAGCATCAAGAAGTACGAGCTGTGGGTACTGGGTGCATTGCTGATACTGGGCGTTGGCCTGTGGCTGCGTCGCCGCTTCAAGAATGCTCGTCTGGCGAAGAAGATCTACGAAGACGAGCAACTCCAGAAAGCTCAATTGGCCAAATCAGCGGAGCCTAAGACGCCAGCCGAGTAAGTCGCAGGCGACACACGTACAGCCCGATGCCACTGAGCAGGCTGTAACTGAGCACGCCAGCCCACGCCACCGGGCTGGCCGGCCAAAGCCCAACCAACGGCGCCAGCCACACCAACGCCAGGTTCGATGCCAGCCGCAGCAGCTCGACCTTCAGCGCCCACGGCCGATTCTCCAGGGCCACGCCCAACGCAAACACACCGAACGCCACAGCCCCCCAGCCGAGTATCAACGCGGCGACCGGCAAGCTGCGTTCCAGATTCATCAAATAACTGCCCAGCGCGATATAGACGCCAAACTGAGCCACCACATACCACTGCTGGCGGCTGTCGATCGACACTTCAAACTTGCGGAACTGGCTCAAGTCCGGCTTGTTCATCGGGTACCTGGCCGCGACATCCGCTGGCCGCCACCCAGTGCGCATGAACCAGATCCGCAGCTTGTCCCATTTGCGCTCGGCACGGCGCGCGTCGTTCCACAACTGCGCATAAAACTGCAGATTGGCCCACAGCGGATTCCAGCTCGCCAGCGGCGTGGTCACGCCAAAAATCACCGGTTCGTTGTCGTCCTCTTCCTGAAACGTGCCGAACAACCGATCCCAAAGAATGAACACCCCACCGTAGTTGCGATCCATGTAGAGAGCATTCTGTGCATGGTGAGCCCGATGATTGGACGGCGTGACGAAGAACCACTCGAACCATCCGAGCTTGGGGATGTGCCGGGTGTGCACCCAGAATTGATAAAGCAGATTCAGCGCCGCAACGCTGACGAACACCAGCAGCGGCACGCCGAACACGGCCATCGGCAGGTAGAAGATCCAGCTCAGCAGAAAACCGGTGCTGGTCTGGCGCAACGCCGTCGAGAGGTTGTACTCCTCGCTCTGGTGATGCACCGAATGCGCGGCCCAGAGGATGTTTCGCTCATGGCCCATGCGGTGCAGCCAGTAATAGCAAAAGTCGTAAAGGACGAAGGCCAGCACCCAGACCCAAACGCTGTCCGCCGGCAGCCTGAGCAGCGCCAGATGTTCCAGGGCAAAAGCATAGGTCAACAGCCCCACGCCCTTGGTCAGCAGGCCGGTGGTGGTGGACAGCACGCCGGTGCTGATGCTGTTTACCGCATCGGCCAGGCGATAGTGGCTGACCCCACGCCAACGGTCAGCGATGAGTTCAACCACGATCAACACGAAGAAAAACGGCACCGCATAGAGAATGAAGTCCATGACGCGTCCTGACGGGAAACCTTAGGACAGATCCTAGGCTTGGCCGCCCATTAACCCTATGGCAACGCGCGACAAATTAGTGGACATTTAGCGCCATGAATCTGGAGAGAAACCCATGAGCAAAAAAGTTGCAGTGATCCTGTCCGGCAGCGGCGTGTACGACGGCGCCGAAATCCATGAAAGCGTCATCACCCTGCTGCGCCTCGATCAACGCGGCGCGCAGGTGCAGTGCTTCGCCCCCGACATTGCGCAATTGCATGTGATCAATCACCTGACCGGCGAAGAAATGCCCGAGTCGCGCAATGTGCTGGTCGAATCGGCGCGCATCGCCCGCGGCAACATCAAGGACATCCGCCAGGCCGACGTTGAAGACTTCGATGCCCTGATCGTGCCGGGTGGTTTTGGTGCGGCGAAAAACCTGTCTAACTTCGCCATCGAAGGCGCCGGCTGCACCGTGCAGCCAGACGTGCTGGCCCTGGCCGAGGCATTTGCCGAAGCGGGCAAACCGGTAGGGCTGATCTGCATCTCGCCGGCACTGGCCGCAAAAATCTATGGCCCTGGCGTGACCTGCACCATCGGCAACGATGCCGACACCGCCACAGCGATGAACAAGATGGGCGCCAGCCACGAAGAGTGCGCGGTGGGCGACATCATCGAAGACAAGGCGCGCAAACTGGTGACCACCCCGGCTTACATGCTGGCGCAGAACATCAGTGAAGCGGCGTCCGGGATCAACAAACTCGTTGACCGCGTACTTGAGTTGACCCACGAAAACGACGTCTGAGCCTGACTGCAAACAAAACCTGTGTGGGAGCGGGCTTGCTCGCGAAGGTGTCGTATCAGCCAACTTTGAGTTGAATGACTCAGCGCTTTCGCGAGCGAGCCCGCTCCCACCGGGTCAGTGCAGGACTCAGGTTTTGCGGGTGAGCCGGGTCAGAATCCGGTCCAATGCATTGGCAAACGCCTGCTTCTCGCGATCACCAAATGGCGCCGGGCCGCCGCTCATCTGGCCCTGTTCACGCAGATCGGTGAACAGGTTGCGCACCGCCAACCGCTCGCCCATGTTCTGTGCATCGAACTCCTTGCCCCGCGGGTCCAGCGCCGCCACGCCCTTTTTCACCAGCCGATCGGCCAGCGGAATGTCGCTGCAGATCACCAGCTCACCGGGCACGGCGTGCTCGACCAGATAATCGTCCGCCGCGTCCGGGCCGCTCGGCACCACGATCAATTTGACGATGGCCAACCCCGGTTTAATCTGCGGCTGCCCGGCCACCAGCACCACTTCGAACTGGCGCTTGAGCGCGAACTTCACCACCAGATCCTTCGCCGCCCGTGGACAGGCGTCGGCATCGATCCAAACACGCATCATCTATTCCTCATCCCGCGAGTGTGAGCGCAGCGAATGCTGTTAAGCGGCTACACGCTTGCTCTCAGCCCTGCGACTGCGGCTGTACAGCACAACAATCGCGACCATCGCCACCGCCTGCGCGGTCAGCGAATACGCATCGGCATGAATGCCCAGCCAGTCGAAATCAAAGAACGCCACCGGCCGCGTACCGAAGATCCCAGCCTCCTGCAACGCCTTGACGCCATGCCCGGCAAACACCACCGACAGAGCGCACAGCAGCGCAGCATTGATGCTGAAGAACAACGCCAACGGCAACTTCGCCGAACCACGCAGGATTACCCACGCCAGACCGACCAGCAGCACCAACGCTGTCGCGCCACCGGCCAGTACCGCGTTGTGTCCGGCCGGGCCGGCTTGCAGCCACAGGGTTTCGTAAAACAGGATCACTTCGAACAGCTCGCGATACACCGAGAAGAACGCCAGGATCGCAAAGCCGAAACGCCCGCCCCCACCGACCAGACTGCTCTTGATGTAATCCTGCCAGGCCGCTGCGTGGCGGCGATCGTGCATCCACACGCCGAGCCACAACACCATCACGCTGGCGAACAGCGCCGTAGCGCCCTCAAGCAATTCGCGTTGCGAGCCGCTGACATCAATCACATACGCCGCTAACGCCCAGGTACCGAGGCCGGCCAGCAATGCCAGGCCCCAACCGACATTGACGCTACGCACCGCCGATTGCTGGCCGGTATTGCGCAGGAACGCGAGAATCGCCGCCAGCACCAGAATCGCTTCCAGGCCTTCACGCAGCAGGATCAGCAGGCCGGAAATGAAACTCAGCGACCAGCTCAGGCCATCGTTACCCAACAGGCCGGCAGACTCCTTGAGCTTGGCCTTGGCCGCGTCGAGACGCTGTTCGGCCTGTGCCACCGGCAAACCGTCCTGCAACGACTGCCGATAAGCCATCAGGGATTTTTCAGTGTCCTTGCGCACGTTGGCATCGACGTTATCCAGCGAACTCTCGACCAGTTCGAAACCTTCCAGATACGCCGCCACCGACAGATCGTAGGCCTGATCGTGTTCGCCGGCGCGGTAGGCCGCGAGGCTCTTGTCCAGCGTCGCTGCGGTGTAGTCGAGCAACTGCGCCGGGCCACGCTTGACCTGCGGCGGCTGCGCACGCTGGGCGCGGAACGTCGCGGCGGCTTGCGGGCCTTCAGCGATCTGCACTTCGGCCGGAGTCTGGCGGGCCAGGTCGGCGATGTTATAGGTTTTCTCGGCTTTGGCGGCCAAGGCATCGGCGCTGAGCCCGGCGACATAGGTCGCCATGTCCCAACGCTGGCGGTCGTCCAATTGATCGGCAAAGGACGGCATGTCGGTGCCTTCGACGCCTTGACCGAGGGTGCTGTAGATCGCGTACAGACTCAGGTGGTCCAGACGTGCGGCATCGCGCAGGTTAGCCGGGGGCGGCACCAGACCAACACCGGCCGGACCATCGCCGGCACCGGTTTCACCGTGGCACACCGAGCAATGCTGGGCGAAGAGCGGTGCTGCACGCGCCGGATCGGGGGTGATGACCGGTGCCTGGCTGACTTCATAGGCCGCGGCCAGCTTCGCACCCAACTGCCGCGCCTGACGGGCAACGTCCGCGCCGTTCTGCCGTGCGGTGACGGCTGCACGCAAGGCAATCACGCCTTGTTCCAGTCCTGCCTTCTCCGGTTTGCCAGGCAACTCTGCGATCAGCCCCTGCAACACCTGAATGAATTCCAGCTGCTCGCGATACTCGGCGTCGTCGATGACCTTGCCCGCGTCCACCGTCGGCGGATAGTCGGCACTGATGTAATCGAGCATGTGCAGGGCTTGCGGCGCGCCTTCCACCGTATCGGCCAGCAGGTTGGAGCAACTCAGAGCGCACAACGGGAACAACAGCCAGGCCAGAAAACGGGACGGCGCAGTCATGAACGAATCTCAATTGGTAATACGAAGTAACACATTGTTCACTCCCAATGAGATTCACTCAAGCTTTGTCGGCGCTACGGTCGTTTTTTAACGTAACCACCTGCACTTCGAGCGCGACATGCCGGGCTTGAGGATACCGCGGGCAATAGTGTCGCTGGTCATATGCCCCGGCCTCTGCAAACCGCCACTATAATGCGTCACCTCGCCGCCCCGACGTTCAAGGAAGATGCTGTCTTGATGCGCCATTGCCTGCCGTTTTTTCTGTTGTTCAGCGCCATCGTGCACCTGAGCGGTTGCGCCGCTTACCGCGATTACGATTCGGAGATGCAGCAGACCATCGATGAGATGGCCAAGGGCGAACTCAACGAAGCGCTCTACCTGTTGGAGCTGCACAATCCCTGGGAAGACAAGGATCTGCTGTATTACCTGGAAAGAGGCGCCATTCTCAGCGCCGGCACGGCCTTGCCGCAAAGTCAGGAAGCCTGGCGCACGGCTGACCGGATGATTTTCCAGCGCGAAGAGGCCAACCCATCCGGCGCCATGAAGCTGCTGACCCGGTTCGGCAACGAAATGGGCACGATGCTGGTCAATGACAAGTTGCTGCGCTACGAAGGCTACGACTACGAAAAAGTCATGCTGACCACAGAGATGGCCCTCAACCAACTGGCGGAAAACGATTTCGACGGTGCGCGTGCCGACATCAAGAAAACCCACGAGCGCGAAACCCTGATTGCGCGTCAGCGGGAACGGCAATACGAAGAAGCTGAAGAGCAGGCCAAGAGCCAGGGAATCACGTTGCATTACAAGGATCTGCAAGGCTATCCGGTTGCCGTCCTCGACGCCCCGCAAGTGGTTGAACTGAAGAACGGCTACCAGAGTGCGTTCAGCCATTACCTGGCGGGTTTCACGTATGAAGCCTTGGGTGAACGCGGCCTCGCGGCACCCGGTTATCGGCAGGCTATCGAATTGCGTCCGGGTGTGCCGTTTCTCGAAAAAGCCTTGCGTAATCTGGACAAGCCCCCGCCGGCAGCAGATGAAAGCGAGGTTCTGGTCGTTGTCCAGGCCGGGTTTGCTCCGGCGCGCAGTTCGGTGCAAGTGCCGATCCCGGTGCGGTTGAACGAAAACCTGACGATTGTCGCGCCGATCTCGTTTCCGGTGATGCTGCCCGATACCATCACACCTCCTGTACCGAGCGTGCTCGTCGACGGACAACAATACCCGTTGACGATGATCAACAGCGTTACTGACATGGCCATGCGTACCTTGCGCGATGACATGCCGGCGATCATTTCTCGCGCTATGTTCCGCGCCAACATGGCCGCCATCAGCCAGGCTCAAGAGAACGAACGCAATCCGGCCAAGGCTTCGCTGGTAGTCACCGAGCATGATCCTTTCGAAGAGGCTGACACGCGGACCTGGCGCACACTGCCGGACAAAACCCTGGTCGCCCGGCTACGTCTGAAAAAAGGCCTGCATCGCGTTCGCTTTCCGTACTTCCGTGCAGAGGACGGGTTCACCGTGCGCGTCGATCAGCACCATCAAGTGCTCAATCTGCGGGTATTCATGGGCAAGAACTACTACGTGGGGTCTACGCTGGTGCTACCCGAAGCACCAGCACCTACGAACGTTGGCAGCGCCGGGCAGTAATGGCACCTAACTAACCAGTGAAATTAAAAAGCTATTACATAGCCAGCACCACACGCCTATAATGCCGCGCCCGCGCTATCGCGATGCGGCATTAAAGCTCCTCTGGTTATGAGGAATTGGCAGGAGGCCAACGCCACTGTCGATGGGTCACACCAGCCCGACCAGCATCCGCGGCTGTAGCTACTCCAGGGAAGAAGTACCCCCATGGCATTCCGCGCCCCTACTCTGATCGCGCTCAGCGCTATCACTCTGCTGTCCGGCTGTTCGGCGTTTCGCAACTACGACTCCGAACTGGCCCAGACCAACCAGCAACTAGCTTCCGGCAACGTCGATGCCGCGCTGACCCTGCTGGAAAAGAACAACGCCGGCCCAGACAAAGACCTGCTCTATTACTTCGAAAAAGGTGAATTGCTGCGCGCCAAGGGCGACCTGTCCGGCAGCCAGAATGCCTGGACCAGCGCCGACCAGGTGGTTGGTCAGTGGGAAGACTCGGTCAAGCTCGACACTGGCAAATATCTGGCCCAGTTCGGCAGCTTCATCGTCAATGACAAAGTGCGCCGCTACGAAGGCTACGACTACGAAAAAGTCATGCTGACCACGCAGATGGCCCTGAACCTGCTGGCGGTCAATGACTTCGACGGCGCACGCACTGCAATCAAGAGGACCCACGAACGTGAAGCGGTGATCGCCGACCTGCGTGACAAGGAATACCTCAAGAGCGAGGAAGAGGCCGAGAAAGAAGGCATCAAGACTCAGTACAAAGACCTGCAAGGCTACCCGGTCGCCAGCCTCGACGCACCGGAAGTGGTCAGCCTGAAGAACAGCTACCAGAGTGCGTTCAGCCATTACCTGGCCGGTTTCGTCTACGAAGCCCTGGGTGAAAAAGACCTGGCTGCGCCGGGCTACCGCAAAGCGGCCGAACTGCGCCCGAACACCCCGCTGCTGGAACAGGCGCTGGTCAACCTCGACAAGCCGACCAAGAGCGACGACAGCGACATCCTGATCGTGGTGCAAAGCGGTCTGGCGCCATCGCGCGACTCCATCCGCGTGCCGCTGCCACTGCCAATTTCCAACAACGTGGTGATCACGCCTTTGTCGTTCCCGATCATCAAACCTGACACCTCCACCGCGCCGTTCGCACAGATCGGTGTCGACGGCCAGCAGGTCAACCTGACGGCCCTCAACAGCACCACCGCCATGTCCCGCCGTGCTCTGCGCGATGACATGCCGGGGATCATCCTGCGCACCACCGTGCGTGCGATCACCAAAGGTGTGGCGCAGAAGAAAATCAACGAAACCAACCCGCTGGCCGGTCTGGCCGTCGGTATCTCTTCAGCGGTGCTCGAAGGTGCCGATACCCGTACGTGGCGCACCTTGCCGGACAACACCCAAGTGGTGCGTCTGCGCTTGAAGAAAGGTGAACACCAAGTCACCCTGCCGAGTGCCGTAGGCGGTTCAGTGGTCAAGGTCACTGTTGATCAGCGTTATCAGGTGATCAGCCTGCGCGCCGTGGGCAATCAGGTGTTCGCCGGCGGTCTCGCCGCCCACGTGATCCCGAGCGCCGGCGCGACCAACGTCGCCAGCATCAAACAACCTTAAGAACGGAGTCTTTGCATGCACTTCAAACTCATCGCCGTTGCCGCCCTCGCCTTGTTGGCCACCGGCTGCGCTACCCCGCCGCCACCGGAGCCGGGCAGCGCCGCGAGCAAGGTCGTGGCCATGGGGCCGCAGAAACACATCGTCGTCGGCGCCATGCGCGTCGCGCGCGAAAACGGCTTCATGACCGTCAACGTGCAGTTGAGCAACACCCTCAACAGCAACAAGACGTTCTACTACCGCTTCGCCTGGCTCGGCCCGGAAGGTTTCCCGATTGCCGAGGAAGAAGTCTGGAAAAGCCAGATGATGTACGGCGCGCAGACCAGCTTCATCCAGGGCATCGCCCCGACCCCGAAAGCCGTGGACTTCCGTCTGGAACTCAAGACGCCTTAAGCCCGACCCACTCTTCCTGTTTTAGAGAGCATTCCCATGTTTGCACGCTTTTCCTGCATCGCCGTCATCGCCCTGCTGGCCTCCGGTTGCGCCAATACTTCGCCGACCCTGGGCAGCAAGAACATCAGCTACGGCGACACCAAAGCGGTTGAAACCGTGACCAACGAATTCGGTTCGACCGACCTGCAAATGATCGCCGAGTCGATGACCCGCTCCCTGGCCCAGTCCGGCATTCTGCAGGGCCGTCCGGTGGTTCAGGTCTACGACGTGAAGAACAAGACCAGCGAGTACATCGACACCCGCGAAATCACCACCAGCATCAAGACCCAACTGATGAAGACTGGCGTTGCGCGCTTTGCCAGCGACAACAACGCGATGCAGAGCCAGGTTGACCAGCTCAAGCTGCAAAACCAGAGCGGCCTGTACAAGAAGAGCACCGTGGCCAAGACCGGTAACATGATCGCCGCCAAGTACCGCATCGAAGGCTCGATCAGCTCGATCGTCAAGCGCAGCAGCGATTACAAGGACGTCTTCTACAAATTCAGCCTGCAATTGATCGACGTTGAAAGCGGTCTGGCCGAGTGGATGGACGAAAAAGAGATCCGCAAAACCACGGAGCGTTAATCGATGCGCACATGGATTGGCATGATGGCCCTGGCTTGCGCGCTCAGTGTGCAAGCGGCCCCGAAAGTCGCGGTGACGGATCTGGCGTACCAGGAACGTGTGGAGCAATACATCCACATCGTTTCGGCGCAGAGCAATTACCGCGAGGGTTACTACAGCTCCAGCGGTTCTTCGAACTACAACGAGCTCGAAGCGACCACCAGCTACATCGAACAAACCGAACTGCGTAAATTCACTGGCGACATCAAAGGTGAAATCCTGCGCACCGGCATGTTCCAGCTGGTGCAAGGCACGCCGTACACCGCGTCGTCCAAGGGTGACATCTACGACGTGATCAAGCGGATCAAGGCCGGTAACTTCAAGGGCGCCGACTATGTTCTGTTCGGTACCGTGTCGGACATCGACTTCACCCAGGACATGAACGAGCTGGCGCACACCGACAGCTATTCGGCAGTGCTGGGCCTGACGTTGGTGGCGGACTTCAGCCTGATCAACACCAAGACCTTTGAGATCACGTCGGCCTTCACGGCGATGGGTGAAGCGCAGGACACCAAACTGGTGAACCACCGCGACATCAAGATCTCGCTGAACCGCCCACGGGTGGTGCGTGAGGTGTCGAAGGCGCTGGGTGAGGACGTGGCCGGGCAACTGAGCCAACAGCTCGGCGGTGGCGGTTACGAGCAGCCGCGCGAGCCGCAGCCGCGCAACAATCTGCCGCGTGATACCGCGCCGGTGATTTTGCGCTAAAACCCCCTGCCACAAATGAAAAAGGCGACCTCAATAGGTCGCCTTTTTTATGCCTGCGGGTTTTTAAACCGCTGCTTTGCGCAACGTCGCCATAAACGCCGCCGCACCGATGAACAGCCCGGCAAACGTGCGGTTCATGCGTTTCTGCTGTTTGGGCGTGCGCAGCAACCGCAGCACTTTCGACGCCAGACCGGTGTAGCCGGCCATGACGATCAGATCGACGCAGATCATGGTCGCGCCGATCACCAGATACTGGATCAGCAGCGGTGCGTGGGGATTGATGAACTGCGGCAGCACCGCCAGCATGAAAATCAGTGCCTTGGGGTTGCTGATGTTCACCAGAAAACCACGGAACACCAGTGCCAGCGGCTTGCCGATCGGCCGCACCGCCGCGTCATCACTCATGTCCATGGGCAGCGCGCGCCATTGCTTGATCGCCAGATAAACCAGGTAGGCCACACCAAACCATTTGATCGCATGGAACGCCGTAGCCGAGGCGGTGAGGACTGCGCCGACACCGGCGCCGACAATCGCAATCTGCACCGCGAGGCCGATTTGCAGGCCGAGGGCATTCCAGTAACCACGCCAGAAACCGTATTGCAGACCGCTGGACATCGACGCAATGGCGCCGGCGCCCGGGGACAGACTGATCACCCAGCAGGCGGCAAAGAATGCCAGCCATGTTTGAAGCTCCATCGCACACCTCGACTCGGACTCGTACCAAACGTGCAAATTAATGTGGTTTCAGGCGGATGACTATCGTTTTTTTGTAGGAGGTTACGGACGCAACCCCGTATTGGCGGGCTACTTCTCGAAACTGCTCGAAGCAAACACATCACTGCCGCGCCAGCGCCGCACGGAACGCTGGAAGAACAGACTGTTCGGCACCTGCACCATCGCGCTACCCGTGCCCAATTCCTCAGCCTCGATCAGCGTGGTGTAGAGCAGATTGATCGCCACCACCCGGCCTTTGACACCGGGCTTGTCGGTGGTGTCCACCAACTCGACCACATCACCGAGCCGAAACGGCCCGACGGTAAAGATCAGAATCGCGCAGAGCAGATTCGACAGCACACTCCACATTGCGAAGAACGCCACCGCCGCCACCGCGACGAATCCCGACAGCGCCGTCCACAACACCGTGGCCGATACGCCAAGGCGCTCAAGCACGAAGATCAGCGCACTGCCCATGATCAGCCAGCGCAAGCCACCGCGCAGCGGCATCAGCAACTGCGGCGGAAACGGATAGCGCTCACCCAGACGGGTCAGGCATTTGGCGACAAAGCGCTGGGCGAGGTAGCCGGCCAGCAGGATCAGCAGAATCTGCACGCCGAGCCAGATCGGCTCGACCCACATGGCCGGAAGCGACAGCCTGAACGCGTCCATCAGGACAGCGCCTCCAGCTCCGCCTGCATGCTTTCCAGCGTCTCCAGGGCTTGCATCCACGCCTCTTCCAGCTCGGCTTCGCGCACTTTCAGTTTGGCCTGCTCGGCCAGCAGATCACGCAATTCGTTCTTGCGCGCGGGCTCGTAGATGTCGCTGTCGCCGAGGCTGGCATCGACCTTGGCCAGTTTCTCGTGGAGCTTGCCCAGTTCGGCTTCAAGCTTGTCGGCTTCACGCTTGTGCGGTGCCAGTTGCTGACGCAACGCAGCAGCGGCCTGGCGCTGGGCCTTCTTGTCGGTTTTGTCCGGGTTGACCGGGTTGTTGCTGACCGGCGCGTTGCGCTGACGGTATTCGACCAGCCAACGGGCGTAGTCTTCGAGGTCGCCATCGAACTCCTCGACCTTGCCGTCCGCGACCAGATAGAAGTTATCGGTGGTGCTCTTGAGCAAATGCCGATCGTGAGACACCACCAGTACCGCGCCACTGAATTCCTGCAACGCCATGGTCAGCGCCAGGCGCATTTCCAGGTCGAGGTGGTTGGTCGGTTCGTCGAGCAGCAACAGGTTCGGGCGTTCCCAGGCGATCAACGCCAGGGCCAGACGGGCCTTTTCGCCACCGGAGAAATTCAGCACCGGCTCATCGATCCGCGCACCACGGAAGTCGAAACCACCGAGGAAGTCGCGCAGGGTCTGCTCGCGCTCGGTTGGCGCCAGACGCTGCAAGTGCAGCAACGGGCTGGCCTTGGAATCGAGCGAGTCGAGCTGGTGCTGGGCGAAATAACCAACCACGGTGTTCTCGCCACGAGTCAGACGCCCGGCCAGCGGTTCGAGCTCGCCGGCGAGGTTCTTGATCAGGGTCGATTTACCGGCGCCGTTCGGGCCAAGCAGGCCGATGCGCGCACCCGGGGTCAGTTGCAGCTTGACCTTCTCCAGGATGGCTTTGTCGCCGTAACCCAGACGCGCATCGGACAGATCGATCAGCGGACTGGAAATCTTCGTCGACTCGCGGAACACGAAATCGAACGGCGAATCGACGTGGGCCGCCGACAGTTCTTCCATGCGCTCCAGCGCCTTGATCCGGCTCTGGGCCTGACGGGCCTTGGTGGCCTGGGCCTTGAAGCGGGCGATGTAGCTTTCCATGTGCGCACGTTGCGCCTGCTGCTTCTCGTAGGCCTGTTGCTGCTGGGCCAGACGCTCGGCACGGGCGCGTTCGAACGCGGTGTAGCCGCCACGGTAGAGGGTCAGTTTGCGCTGATCGACGTGAGCCACATGGTCGACGACTTCGTCGAGGAAATCGCGGTCGTGGGAAATCAGCAGCAAGGTGCCCGGGTAACTTTTCAGCCACTCTTCGAGCCAAATGATGGCGTCGAGGTCCAAGTGGTTGGTCGGTTCGTCGAGCAGCAGCAAATCCGACGGACACATCAAAGCCTGCGCCAGATTCAGACGCATCCGCCAGCCACCGGAGAAATCGCCTACCTGGCGATCCATCTGTTCGTTGGTAAACCCCAGGCCAGCCAGCAGCTTGCGGGCTCGGGCATCGGCGGTGTAGCCGTCGGCGCTGTCGAGCTCGGCGTGCAGGCGGGCCAGCGCCACGCCGTCATGGGCCGCTTCGGCCGCGGCGAGGTCTCGCTGCACTTCGCGTAGACGCAGGTCGCCATCGAGCACATAGTCGACCGCCAGGCGTTCGAGCGTGTCGACCTCCTGACGCATGTGCGCGATCCGCCAGTCGGCCGGCAGCAGGCAATCGCCCGAGTCCGGGTGCAACTCGCCGCGCAGCAAGGCGAACAGGCTGGATTTGCCGGCGCCGTTGGCGCCGATGAGGCCGGCTTTGTGGCCGGCGTGCAGGGTCAGCTCGGCGTCTTCTAGCAGACGTTGCGGGCCACGCTGTAAAGTCAGGTTCTGAAGTCGGATCATAATGGCGGCGGAGTCTACCAGCTTCGCTCACAACTGGCGCGAGTAGCACGATGTCCTCTGACCTGTGGAGCTTTTCCCTTGCCACCTACGCCCGCCCGGGCGTGGAAAACACCTGCCTGCACATGCAAGCGGCGGGCACCAATGTCTGCTTGCTGCTTTGCGGCCTATGGCTGGAACAACGCGGGGTGACCTGCAGTGAGCAACGCGTGCGGCAACTGCAAATGGTGGTGGAGCCTTGGGACGCGGAGGTGGTGCAGCCACTGCGTGCATTGCGCACTCAATGGAAAAGCCTGGCGAAGGAAGATCCGGTGCTCAAGGGGCTGCGCGATCAAATGAAGGCGCTGGAGCTGGAAGCCGAACGGCATCTGCTGTGGCAGTTGGAGCAAACGGCGCTGGACTGGCCGTTGCATGACGCCCCAGGGGCGGGAGAATGGCTGGAGAGCCTGGCGACAACCGCCGCCAGGCTGAACCGCGACGCGCTGCAAAGGCTGCGCGTCGCGGCAGCCGGCACTTAGGAAGCGCTGGTCGGGTTGCTGGTGCTGCTCGACGCAGCGGCTGGCGTTGGTGCGGTCGTGGTGGTCGAAGCACTGGCGGCCGACGAGGCCGGGGCTGTCGGCGCAGCAGGCTTGGCAGCCGCAGCGGTTGCCGGTTTTGCAGCGACTGGTTTGGCAGCAACTGGTTTTTTCACGGCAGGCTTGGCAGCCGGTTTGGCTGCTGGCTTGACGGCAGCAGTAGCCGGTTTGGCGGCGGGTTTAACTGCTGGTTTTGCAGCTGACTTGGCGGCGGGTTTCGCCGCAGCTTTGGCAACTGGTTTGGCTGCTACCGGTTTAGCGGCAGTCCTGGCAGCAGGTTTTGCAGCTGCCGGTTTAGCAGCCGGTTTTACCGCAGCTTTGGCAGCCGGTTTAGCGGTTGGTTTTGCTGCTGTGGGTTTAGCTGGAGCAGCTTTGGCAGCGGCTGGTTTTACAGCGGCTTTCGCAGCAACGGTTTTGGCCGCAACTGGTTTTGCAGCAGTCGTTTTTGCAGCGCTTGCCGCAGCCGGTTTTTTCGCCGCAGGTTTCGCAGCCGCTTTCACAGGTGCTTTTGCAACCGGCTTAGCTAGCGGCTTTGCAGCGGGTTTGGCTGCAGCCGTTTTCGCCGGTGCTTTGGCAGCGACAGGTTTGGCTGCTGCTTTCTTCGCAGGTGCTGCAGCAGGCTTCGCTTCACGGGAAGACAGAACCTTGGCCACTGCTTCTTGCACACGGCCAACACCCTGGGCCAGTTTCAGGCTTTCCTGAGCATCGCGCTTGAGTTGCAGAATGTAGTTGCGAGTGTCGGACTGACGTTCTTTCAGAGCATCGAGCAGTTCTTCGAGTTCTTTCACTGCGCCTTTGGCTTTGGTCTGTGCCTTGGCTTTACCGGCGGCAGCAGCGTCCTGCAATTTGGTGCGCGACTTGTGCAGTTTTTCTTGCGCCTTGCCGCGTTGCTTTTCCAGTTTGGCGAGCAGTTTTTCAGCATCAGCCAAGGCTTGGGAGCAAGCGTTTTCCAGATGCTCGAGCAAGCTGCCCGAGAGTTGTTGGAGTAAGTGCAACGGAGTGTTTACAGGCTTCTTGGTGGCCGACATGGTTTACCTCCTGGCTGACGTGAGTGCGGCTCATACTAGACCTCTGCTGCTACCGCCGCTAGGTCATCTTGACAGTAAGGAAAGCGCTGCGTTGCACCGAAGTGAAAATGTTCTGCGTTAAGTCAAAAGCAGTTCACCGTTGCAGACGTTCGCGCTGGCATAATCCACCGCATCTCAGGTCGGAGAGTGCCTATGTCGCGCTACCTTTTTTTATCCCTCTGCATGATTTTTTCAGCGGCCCACGCCGACGAAAAAACCACCGCGAACGACGCTCATGATCTGGCCTACAGCCTCGGTGCCAGCCTGGGCGAACGCTTGCGCCAGGAAGTCCCACAGTTGCAGATCCAGGCGCTGGTGGACGGCTTGCAACAGGCCTATCAAGGCAAGCCGCTGGCGTTGAGTGAAGCGCGGATCGAACAGATTCTGGCCGATCATGAATCGCAGAATGCCGAGCACGCCGCGATGCCTACGAGCGACGCCGCGATGGAAAACGAGCAGCGCTTTCTGACCGCCGAAAAAGCCAAACCGGGGGTGAAGGAACTCGCCGACGGCATCCTGCTCACCGAGCTTGCGCACGGCACCGGCGCCAAGGCTGGTCCCGATGGAAAAGTGCAGGTGTTGTATATCGGTCGTTTGCCAGACGGCACGGTGTTCGATCAGAACACTCAGCCGCAATGGTTCAACCTCGACAGCGTGATTGCCGGTTGGCGCACCGCTTTGCAGAACATGCCGGTGGGTGCCAAATGGCGACTGGTGATTCCATCGGATCAAGCCTATGGCGCCGATGGTGCTGGCGACTTGATCGCGCCATTCACACCACTGGTGTTTGAAGTCGAATTGCGCGGTGCGACGAGTTGATCAGGCATAAAAAAACGGTGCGCTTTGGGCGCACCGTTTTTTATTGAAAAAGCCAATCAGGCCTGAACCGGATCCTCTGTTTTGTGTGCGGTATGCAGCACTTCAATCAGGCAGTCTTCCAGCTCGAAGCGTTCGTGAAGCAGTCCACCGAGCTCCTTGAACTTCTCTGCAACGCATTTACCGTCATCGCAAAGATCGTTGAACGCGAGGAGTTTTTCAGTGATGACATCAATGCGCGGATAGATCCTTTCGGCGAGTTCAAGACCGCGAGTGTCGCCGAATGCCTTGGCCTCACCGGTCAACTGTTCGTAGATTTCGAAGTGTCCAGCCGATACGTAGTCGACCAGCACGCCGCAGAACTCCTGCAAGGGTTTGCGATTCTCGGACAACGCCTGAGGCTCCGCACCGAGCTTGTCGTAGGCGCCAATCAGCTCCTCACGCTCTTGCAACCAGCGGTCGATCAGCAGATGAACTCCACCCCAACGTTCCTGAGCATTCTGACAACTTTCGAGCATGGCGATCTCTCTTCCCTTGTGGGTCATGCTGCTCTACACCCGCGTCCCGCTTTTGGTTTTGGCTTGGGGGACGGCCGGGCAGAGCGTCATCGAGCAACATAAATCCAATGACACGTGGGGGCCAGATTATGCCCGCACGCCTGTGGCTTCAAGGTACGCAGGAGATAAAGTTCATACAAGTGTTTAATCCCTGATCAGCTTCCGGTGCGACGCTTCGCCGCCGGGCGGTCGTTGCAGAGCACTCCAGACCAGCCGCAACAATTGATAAACGGCAAGAATCGACACCGCTACAAAGAACAACAAACTCCACTCCGGGATACTCAGATCGAACAGGGTCCAGGAGATTTCGGCGCAATCGGCACCGCCGTTAAACATCTTTTGCAACGCGCAGATCCACGGCAAAGCGCTGAACATCGTTTCCGGCGGCGGGGCACAATTGAGCATTTGCAGCACAGGATCACTTTGAATCAATACTTGCCGCCAGGCCGCTGTGGTGCCCCCCAGACTCGCGCCCAGCGCAAACAGCCAGTAGAGCCACAGACCGACACGTTTGGGACCGTGCACCGCCGCCAGACCACAAGAGGCGCACAGCAGCGTGAGGAACAGGCGCTGCACCAGGCATAGGCTGCACGGCGTCAGGCCGACCGCGTATTCAAGATAATAGGAAGCTCCCAGAGCAAAGGCCCCCGCAGTGAAAGCCATGAAGAACAAGGAGCGTGAGCAGGCCAACGACATGGCTTTTCCGTAACAGTAGAGACAGACGGTTACGGTAGAGGAAAGCGTGTCAGCCTTTCAAGGCAACGCCCTGCCGACAGTTCACCAGATGTGTAGGGAAAACCCGACAGGTTCGAGAGGAATAGGTGTAGTCCACTGTAGGACTTTGCCCCTGACGCGCCTTGAAGTTAAATTTTCGGTCGCCAAACGGGAACGAGGGAGCGACCTCCCTCGTGACTTCAGACGTGCGCCGGGACCGGCAGAGGCGCGGCCAGCAGGCGCTCGTCCAGCAGCCCCAGTCCTTCCTGAAACAACTGATTGCTGCGATCAGTGTCGCCCAGTTGCGCAAGCAGGCGCGCCAGTTCCGCACAGGCTTCCGGATTGCGCTGCACACGCAGGCTGCTTTCCAGATAATCCCGCGCCTTGCCCCATAGACTGGTTTGCAGACACAGACGCCCCAACGTCAAGAGCAGGCCTGGATCGTTCGGATGATCCTTTAGCCAGCCTTCAGCGGTTTGCAATTGACGCGCCGGATCGCTGCCGCGAACCAGGCCATAAAGACGTGCCAGATGGCTGTCGTAATTGCGTTTGAGGGCCGTACGCAGCACTTCTTCTGCCTCCACCTGAGCACCTAGCTGACGCAATTGCTCGGCGTAAGCCAACACCAGCGGCGACTCCTGGCGCTGCGCCGAAGTCAGTTGCTGCCAGGCGCGATTGAGGGACTGCAGGCCCACGGAGCCATCCTCTTCGCGCTGTGCAGCCAACGACAGGTTCTCACCCCAGGCACGGCGTTCCAGTTCAGCCAGCTCGGCGCGTGGCAGGACTTTGTCCTTGCGCAGTTCAGGCAGCAATCGAATCACCGCGGACCATTCGCCGCGCTGTTGATACAGGCGCTGCAACTGGCGCAGCGTCTGCACATTGTGTGGATGACGCTCGTGCATCGCTTGCAATGTCACCAGCGCGCCGTCGGTATCGCCGCGGTCGGTCTGCAACTGTGCATGACTCAGAGCAATCGCCAGCTCAGCTTGTGGCTGACGCTCCAGAGCGCGCTCCAGCAGGCCATCACAATCCTCGTAATTGCCTTGTTCGTTGGCCGCGCGGGCAGCACCGAGATAGTAAAGGAGAGGCTGGCGCTCGGCTTCGGCAGCACGATACAAATGACGCTGAGCACTGGCCCAGCGACCTTCTGCCAGATCCAGTTGGCCATGCTCGATTGCCACCTGTACCCGCCGACTGCGGTTGCGCCGCGACCATGGATTGACCACGCCACTGGACGTCATGACCAACTCGACCAACGCCTTGATGCCCCAGACCAGCAACCACAACACCGCGATCAGCGCCAACGTCGCCCACAGACTCGACTCGTAGCGGAAGGACTTGTAGGCCACCAGCACGTAACCGGAATGCTCGGCAATCGCCAGGCCCAATGCTGCCGTCGCGGCGATCACCAGAAACACGATCACATACAGACGTTTCATGGTGTGGCCTCCTGCGCGGTGTTGGCGGCAGGTTTGGCGAAGGGTTTCACCGATTCCTCGGCGTTGACAGTGCGCCGCTCCAGATAGGCTTGCACCGCACTCAGGGTGCCGGTCAGATCCGGGGTGTTGACCGTGACCGGCTCCTTGCTCAGCTCGGCAACCTGCTCAAGCATCACTTTGCTTTGCGGATTGTCCGGGTTGAAGTTGCCATGTAACACGTCCCGCGCCTCGGTCAGCGCCTGGCTGTACACCGGCGCCTGACCATTGAGCGCCGCCCACTGCGCCTGTTCCAGCGCCAGGCTCAGCGCCAGGCGCACCTGGCTCAGGCTCTGCCCGGCCAGCAGTGGCTTCACATTCTTGTCAGCGTTGAAATCAATACGAATGTAGCGAGAGACCTCATCCCACCACTGTGCCCAGCGACTGGCGCCGTCACCATCGGCCGTCAGACCGAGCAGCGACTCGCCGCGATCCTTGTACTCCGGGGCCAGTTCGGTAAGGCCGATGACCTGATCACGCAGCGCACCCAGACGCAGGAACAACCCGGTGCGATCCGGCTGCTCGGTGCTGCGCAATGCGACGAGGGTTTTGGCCACTTGTTCACGAGCAGCGAAAGAGCCGGGGTCGTTTTGCTCGCGAAGAATTTCGTCGGCGCCCTGCACCAGGGCTTGAGCGCTGCTGATGTCCTGCAACGCCGAAAGACGCAGGCTGGCCAGACGCAGCAGGTGTTCGGCCTCGGCCAGACGCCAATCCTTGCGACTGGCGCCAAGGACGGTTTCCAGACGTTGACTCAGTCGTTGCTGATCACCCTGAAGCTGAGCCACCAGCCGCTGGCGATCAGCAAGTTCGTCGGCGCCCGGCAACTGCGCGAGACGCTCGCTCAGCCGCTGCTCGCTGAGCTTCAGGCTCTGCGCTTGATCATTCAACGCCTGGACCTGACCCGACTGCTGCTCAGTGTTGGTTTGCAGGTGACGCACCTGCCAGACACCCCAACCACCGATCGCAACACCGGCAGCACCGAGCAACAGGGCGACGATGGCCAGTCCATTGCCTCGGCGCGGCTCTTTGGCCGGCGGTGGGGTTTCAACCTGCTTTTCAAGCACAGGCTGGACGTCATCTTTAGGCAAGGCTGTTTCGCTCACGTATCCATCCTTTGCATTAGAAAACGGGCACGGGATGCTCCCGTAGCGCCGTCAGCAAAGCCGCGGCACTCGCGCCGCGACAATCCACAACTGTTTGGGCCCCGGCGGCAACTGCCAGCTCGGCGACCCTTGGGCTTGGAACAAACAACGGCAACTGCGCAATCGCAGGCCATGCATCACCGGCCATCCGGCGCAGATGCTCAAAACCCTGTCCACTGCTGACCACCAGCCCATTCAAGCGTTCCGCTTCGATACGCCACGGCAACTCTCGCGGCGCATACGCTGGCAGATCGCGTCGATACAACTCCAAGTACTCGACACTAGCACCAAGCTCGCGCAAGCGCTCGGCGAGCAGCTCGCGGCCGCCCTCCCCACGCAGGATCAAAACCTGCGAACCGGGCCGGGCCACAGCTTCACCCAGACGCGGCAATTGCAGCAAGGCTTCGCTGTCATCGCCTTCTGCCGGGAAGCTCACATCGAGGCCGTGATCCTTGAGAATCTGCGCAGTCGCCGCACCGACGCTAAACCACGGCATCGCCAGAGACTGCATGCCATGGGCCTTGAGCAGATCCACTGCAATTCTTGCCGCCGGTTTGCTCACCACGATCACCGCGCTGCAACCGGGCAGCCGCGTAATCGCCTGACGTATTTTGTCAGAGACCGGCAGCGGTGCAATTTCCAAAAGCGGCAGGCAATTGCTGAAAACCCCCTGCGCGGCCAACGTCTCGGCGAGCGCCGCACAGTCATCGGCAGGGCGCGTCAGCAGCAGGCGCCAACCGGTCACTCGTGACCTGCCTCGCCGTACACCGCTTTGAGAATGTCAGCGGCACCCTGGCTGAGCAGGTCTTCAGCGACCCGCACGCCCAAGGCTTCGGCATCCGCGCGCGGTGCCCGGGCTTGGGCGCTGAGCAGCTTGCCGCCGCTCGGTTCGCCCACCAGACCACGCAACCACAATTGCTCGCCTTCGAGCACGGCGTAGCAGGCGATCGGCACTTGGCAGCCGCCATTCAAATGTTTGTTGAGTGCGCGTTCGGCCGTGACACGCGAAGTGGTATCGGCGTGATGCAGTGGCGCCAGCAAAGCGTGAATTTCGGTATCGGCGCTGCGGCACTCGATGCCGACCGCGCCCTGACCACCGGCCGGCAGGCTGTCGTCGACACTGATGGCCGACGTGATGCGGTCTTCGAAACCGAGGCGAATCAGCCCGGCCGCCGCGAGGATGATCGCGTCATACTCCCCGGCATCGAGCTTGGCCAGGCGAGTGTTGACGTTGCCGCGCAGGAAACGGATTTCCAGATCCGGGCGGCGGGTGAGCAACTGCGCCTGACGACGCAGACTGGAGGTGCCGACGATGCTACCGGCTGGCAAGGCATCAAGACTGGCATAGGTATTGGAAACGAAAGCGTCGCGCGGATCTTCACGCTCGCAGATACAGAACAGTCCCAGACCTTCAGGAAAGTCCATCGGCACGTCTTTCATCGAATGGACGGCGATGTCGGCTTCGTTTTCCAGCAGCGCGGTTTCCAGTTCCTTGACGAACAGGCCCTTGCCGCCGATCTTCGACAGCGGCGAGTCGAGCAGCTTGTCGCCGCGACTGACCATGGGCACCAGCGTCACCAGCAGACCCGGATGGGCCGCTTCCAGACGGGCTTTGACGTATTCGGCCTGCCAAAGGGCCAGTGCACTTTTTCGGGTGGCGATGCGGATTTCGCGAGAAGACATGGATCAATCCGTACTGAATAGATACGGCGGATAATAACAGCTCAGTCAAATCCACTTTGACTTGAATCAGAAACGGCGCGGCCTCCCTGGCCTGCGATGCCCGGTAAAGAGAAATGTGAACCGCCCGGAAAGGCCAGGTTACAGGCCCTGCATCATTTTGCGCACACCCGCCACATGCCGGCGGCTGACAATCAACGCGTCGCCATTGAGCCCTTTCAGAAAGAGCTGGAAATGCCCCAGCGGCGTGCGTTGCAGACGTTCGATCCGGTCGCGGGCGACCAGCGCGTTACGGTGGATGCGCACAAAGCGTTCACCAAATTCGTCTTCAAGGGCCTTGAGCGGTTCGTCCAGCAGCACCTCGCCAGACTCGTGGCGCAAGGTCACGTATTTATGGTCGGCGATGAAGTAGACCACCTGATCCAGCGGGATCAGTTCGATACCTTTGCGGGTGCGAGCGCTGATGTGACTGCGCGGGCCGTTGCCGCTTTCGGCAGCGGGACGGGTCAGGGCCGAGAGTTGCGCCCGGCTGGGACGCTCAGCCCGTTTCAGGGCGTCATGCAAGTGTTCGGTTCGCACAGGTTTCACCACATAGCCCACGGCGCTGGCCTGCAGGGCTTCCACGGCAAATTCATCGGGACTGGTGCAAAACACCACGGCCGGCGGCGTTTCTCGTTCGCACAGACGGGCAGCGACCTGCAGGCCGTCCAGGCCCGGCATGCGGATATCGATCAGCACGATATCCGGTTTGTGGCTGTCGATCAGTGCCAACGCCTCTTCGCCATTCGTAGCGCTGGGCTCCAGGACTGTATAACCCTCAAGCTCGCTCACCATTCGGCTGAGGCGCTCGCGAGCCAGTGGTTCGTCATCAACGATCAGGACATTCATATTGCGCTGGATTCCTGCGTGAGTCTCGCACAAGGATAGCGTAGACAGGTGGAGTGACGTCCGTCACCGCGATCCACGCTAAGACTAGTCCGAGCACCAAAAAGTGCCGTACGTCGGCCAGCAATATTTGCCAGTGTCCGGGTCGTACTGCTCAAAGCCCGCTGTTTCCCGCGTTTTTCACGCCGTTTGTCCAAGGACAATACACCCACCCCCTTATTATCAGTCGGCGGCCAGACCCTTTCGCGATCTGCACTCGCGCCGACCCTTATGTCCAACTGTAGACGCTCGTCGGGCCGATATTGCTCAATCGGAAAATATCCTTGCGCAAATCCCCCGGCGACCGCGACGACTATGGACGAGCAGATGAGAAAAAAACGTATCGACCAGTGTCAGCGACAGCAATGGCAACCCTGTTATTATCCGCGCCAGCGTTTCACGCCTTTTTCTTCAAGCCGATACGAGCGAATTCATGAGCACTGACAAGACCAATCAGTCCTGGGGCGGCCGCTTCAGTGAACCCGTCGACGCCTTCGTCGCCCGCTTCACCGCCTCCGTCACTTTCGACCAGCGCCTGTATCGCCACGACATCATAGGCTCGATCGCCCACGCCACCATGCTGGCCAAGGTCGGTGTGCTGACAGATGCCGAGCGCGAGAGCATCATCGACGGCCTGAAGACCATTCAGGGCGAAATCGAAGCCGGCCAGTTCGAGTGGCGCATCAAACTCGAAGACGTGCACATGAACATCGAAGCGCGCCTGACTGATCGCATCGGTATCACTGGCAAGAAGTTGCATACCGGGCGCAGCCGCAACGACCAGGTCGCCACCGACATCCGCCTGTGGCTGCGTGACGAGATCGACCTGATCCTCGCCGAAATCACCCGCCTGCAAAAAGGCCTGCTGGAGCAAGCCGAGCGCGAAGCCGCGAGCATCATGCCGGGCTTCACCCATTTGCAGACTGCACAGCCAGTGACCTTCGGGCACCACATGCTGGCCTGGTTCGAAATGCTCAGCCGCGACTACGAACGTCTGGTCGACTGCCGCAAGCGCACCAACCGCATGCCCCTGGGCAGCGCAGCACTCGCTGGCACCACCTACCCGATCGACCGCGAATACACCGCGCAACTGCTGGGCTTCGACGCCGTGGGCGGCAACTCGCTGGACAACGTATCCGATCGTGATTTCGCCATCGAATTCTGTTCGGCCGCGAGCATCGCGATGATGCACCTGTCGCGTTTCTCCGAAGAGCTGGTGCTGTGGACCAGCGCGCAATTCCAGTTCATCGATTTGCCGGATCGTTTCTGCACCGGCAGTTCGATCATGCCGCAAAAGAAAAACCCCGACGTGCCAGAACTGGTGCGCGGCAAGACCGGCCGTGTGTTCGGTGCGCTGATGGGCTTGCTGACCTTGATGAAAGGCCAGCCGCTGGCCTACAACAAGGACAATCAGGAAGACAAAGAGCCGCTGTTCGACGCCGCCGACACGCTGCGCGATTCGCTGCGTGCGTTCGCCGACATGATCCCGGCGATCAAGCCGAAACACGCGATCATGCGTGAAGCGGCGCTGCGCGGTTTCTCCACCGCAACCGATCTGGCCGACTACCTCGTACGCCGTGGCCTGCCGTTCCGTGATTGCCACGAAATCGTCGGCCACGCCGTGAAGTACGGCGTCGACACCGGCAAGGATCTGGCCGAGATGAGCCTGGAAGAACTGCGTCAGTTCAGCGATCAGATCGAGCAGGACGTGTTTGCCGTGCTGACCCTGGAAGGCTCGGTGAATGCCCGTGACCACATCGGCGGCACTGCGCCAGCGCAGGTCAAGGCAGCGGTTGCGCGCGGACAGGCACTGATCGCCAGCCGCCAAAAAGCCTAAAGCTTCGCGAGCAAGCCCGCTCCCACAAGGTACTTATGGTGTTCACCAAAGTGCCTGTGCGGGAGCGGAGTTGCTCGCGAAAGTGACCTGAAAACGCTACAAACCCTACTTCTCAGCCGCGATCATCGCCAAAAACGCCGGCATCGCCGCCTCTTTATCCGCCGCAATTTTCTGCACATGCGGATTCTGCTCAAGCCGCTCCAGTAGCGCTTTCGCCTGCGGCATCTCTGCCAGCAAATCAATGCCGAACAACTTCTGCCCTACTGCGCAGGCCAACGGCACGCTGTAGAGGAAGTACAAATCCGCGATGCTCAGGCTGTCGCCGGCCACATACGGGGCGAATTTGCCATGTCGGCCCAGCGCCGCAAAACCCAGCAGCAACTCGGTCCTGGTCTTTTCCTTGATCGCCTCCGGCAGCGTCATGCCGAAGAAGGCTTCGCCATAACAGGCGCGTCCCGGCAGCTCGATATACAACTCGATCTCTTTGGCAATCGCCAGCACCTGCGCGCGCTCGAATGGATCGCTTGGCAGCAGCGGCGTGCCTTTGTGCGTCTGTTCGAGGTATTCGAGAATGATCGCTGTTTCATTGATGAACCCGCCGTCGACGCCCAGCACCGGCACTTTGCCGCGCGGGCTGATCGCCAGCGAATCCGGGGTCTGCGCGGGGTAAAACGTGACCTCTTCGAACGGCAGGCCTTTTTCCATCAACGCCAGCTTGACCATGTTGTAGTAGTTACTGACAGAGAATCCATAAAGCTTGAACATCACATAGCCTCCAGGCCGTGCGGGGGGAGTGGGCAGTGCCTGTTTATAGATCGCATACGCGATTCCCGCCAGCAGCATCACGCCACTGAATGCGGGTAAACTGGCGACTTTCCTTGAGGAGCCTGCCATGAGCGAGCCGACAGACATCAATACTGACGACGACGAAGAGTTCACCGAGTCCACGCTGATCGAAGCCATCGAAAACCAGATCGAAAGCGACAACCCGCCTGCGGCCAAGGCAACCTTCAACAAGTTGACCCTGGTCGGTTACGAGCGTGAGGATATCCTCAACTTGATGGCCCACGTTCTGGCCTACGAAATCGACGCCATGCTCGATGACGACCGCGCCTTCAATACCGAATGGTATGAGACCGCGTTGCGTGCGCTGCCTGAGTTGCCACCCGAAAAGCAATAGTCGCCGCTTGCCCTGTGGGGGCCTGCTCGCGAAAAGGCCGAACCATTGGAAATATGCGGTGCCTGACGCGCCGCATTCGCGAGCAGGCTCGCTCACACACAATTTCTCACCCCTCCATCCGGCCTTCTGCCAGCCCCTGACTACACTGGAATTCGCCCCCAGACAAAAACCCTGACGCGCACACTGGACAGTCCGCGCCGGCAGGTTCACCTTAGGGGCGCTGTCGTCCAATTCCTAGAAAGTCTGGAGTCCTTATGTCGCTTACCCCTGAGCTGGTTGCCGAACTGGAAGTCCTCGCACTCTTCAACCTGGACAGTTCCCAGGAAGGTTTGAAAATTCATCAGACCGCTGCCCCGAAACACATCGCCGCTGCCAAACGCCTCTTCGAAAAAGAACTGACCGACCAGCCTGATGGCGGGTATCTGACCAGCCTGGGTCGCGATGCTGCGCAAAACGTGCAAACCGTGCTGACGATTCTGAGAGAGCAAGAAACCGCCTGACCCTCCCCGACTTTGCCCACGGGAACTCCTGCCACGGGATTTCCGCGGGCCCATCCGTTCGCCAGCCGTCACCTCGCGATATAAATCTGACGTCAAAAAACAAATTCAGCTTAAAAGTCCCTCTGCGCAAAGGCTAAACTGCCCCACATTCCGAGCCCCTTAACGTCCGAGCCCGCGAGCCGGTTTGAGCTGATATGACGCGCACCCACGAAATCCGCCCCGACCTGGACGAGGGAATTGACCGCAAGGTCCTCAGCCAACTGCGTGCGCGTTTTCTCAAACTCAATGAAGGTCGTCTGGGCCGCGCACTGGAAGGTCTGTCGACGCGCCAGCAAAGCGTGCTGACGCTGTTGCCGCTGTTCTTTCATGTCAATCATCCGCTGCTGCCGGGCTACGTTTCAGGCAGCACGCCGGCGGGCCTGTCCAATTACGAGCCAGACGCCAACGCCCTCGCCGAAGCCCAACGCCTGACCCGATCGTTCTCCTACAAGCCGCGCCACGGCAGTAATCCACCGCGCCCGATTCACGGCCTGTTCCTGATGGGCAGCCTCGGCACGCTGGCCCAGGCCGATCAGAGCGACATGGACGTGTGGGTCTGCCACGCGCCGGACCTGAACGAAAGCGAACTCGCCGAGTTGCGCAAAAAATGTCAGTTGCTGGAAACCTGGGCGGCTACCCAGGGCGCCGAGGCGCATTTTTTCCTGATCGATCCGGTCCGCTTCGTCAAAGGTGAGCGCGACACCCAGCTCAGTTCCGAAGACTGCGGCACCACTCAGCACTATCTGCTGCTGGACGAGTTCTACCGCACCGCAATCTGGCTGGCCGGGCGCACGCCAATCTGGTGGCTGGTGCCGGTTTACCAAGAAACGGCCTACGATACTTACACTCACACGCTGATTTCCAAGCGCTTCATCCGCGCCGACGAGACCCTCGACCTCGGACATCTGGCGACGATTCCGCCGGGGGAGTTCATCGGCGCCGGGTTGTGGCAGCTGTTCAAGGGCATCGAGTCACCCTACAAGTCGGTGCTCAAACTGCTGCTGACCGAGGTCTACGCCAGCGAACACCCCAAGGTGCATTGCCTGAGCCTGCGCTTCAAGCAAGCGGTGTTCGCCAACCGGCTGGATCTGGATGAACTGGACCCGTACATGGTCGTGTACCGGCGCATCGAGGAATACCTTACCGCCCGCAACGAGCCAGAGCGCCTGGAACTGGTGCGCCGAGCGCTGTACCTGAAGGTCAACCGCAAACTCACTGGCAATAGCCGCACTCAGAGCTGGCAGCGCGCCTTGCTCGAACGTCTGGCCAGCGAGTGGCATTGGGATCAACGGCAACTGGCGCTGCTCGATAGCCGTAGCCAGTGGAAAGTCCGTCAGGTCAGCGCCGAACGCCGGGCGCTGGTCAACGAGTTGAATTACAGCTATCGCTTCCTGACCCAGTTCGCCCGTACCGAACAGACCGTCAGCCTGATCAACAAACGCGACCTCAACGTTCTCGGTCGTCGTCTATATGCAGCCTTCGAGCGCAAGGCTGACAAGGTCGAGTTCATCAACCCCGGCATCGCCCCCGATCTGGCCGAAGACACCCTGACGCTGGTGCAGTCGCCGAACAAAAAAGAGCCGGGGCAAACCCAGTGGGGGTTGTACAACGGCAGCCTCACGGCACTTGAGTGGGAACACTTCGCGCCGATCAAGCGCAGTCGCCAGCTACTCGAACTGCTGACCTGGTGCCACCGCAACGGCGTGATTGACAGCAGTACCCGACTGGCCCTGCACCCGGGCACGAGTGACCTGAGCGAGTTCGAGCTGTTCAACCTGCTCGGCAGCCTGCAACAGAGCATCGCCCTGCCCTTGCCCACGGTGGCGGAAGAGCCCTTGCTGCGCGCCGCCGTGCCCGGCGAAGTGCTGATTCTGGTCAATGTCGGCGTCGACCCGCTCAAGCATCACCGTGACCTGAATATCGTGATGACCACCGAACGCACCGACTCGCTGAGCTACGCCGGGGTACGCGAAAACCTCGTGCTGACCCTCGATCAGGTCACGCTCAATAGCTGGAACGAAGTGCTGGTCAACCGCTTCGACGGCCCTCATGCTTTGCTTGATTGCCTGCGCGACTATCTCAACAACCTGCCTCGCGGGCCGATGCAACCGTCGCTGAAGGTGCGTTGTTTCTGCCACAACCGCGCGCAGTTCATCGCCCGCCGTGTTGAAGAAATCGTCGACACGGCACAGCATCTGTTGCTCAGCGAGTTGAATCACCGCTACCTGATTCAGGTGCAGCAGCACTATCACGTTCTGGAGTTGGTGCCCGGCCAGGTCAACCATGTCGCCCTTGCCACCCTGCCCGCCTTGCTCGACTACCTCGGCGAAGAACAGCCGAGCTACAGTCCGTTGCATCTGGACCCGATGGCGCTCGATGAACATGACCTGGCGCTGATCCTGCCGATGGGTCAGCCCGAGTCCATTCAGGTGTTCTACCGGATCACCGAGCAACAGGCCGAGTTGTACGTGCTGGATGAGTTCAACGCATTGTGGCAACAACATTTGCCGTATCACGACGAACAGAGTCTGCTGGTGCCGCTGCAACGATTCCTGCAATCGATCCAGTTCCGGCGTGAAGCGGTGCTGCCGATGGATGCCGGCTCGGCTGCCAGCTTCGAGACGTTGTATTACCAGTTATTGCCGTCTGGCCCGGGACGGGCGCGGCGGGTCGAAGCGCGGCCAGCACCGCAGACACCGGTCAACAAACCGTTCTACGACGTGCAGGCAATTGTCGGCAAAGCCGCACCGGGGCAAGTGCAGGTCACGCTGTATTGCAATCAACGGGAATTCAGCGAGCTGGAACATGGCGACCAACTGTTCAGCGTGGTCGCCCGGGAAATCGTCGAACAGCGCCGCGAGACCGAGCGCTATCGCTGCTACATCACCGACCTGGACCTGTCGGGCCTGCTCGGTGATGGGCAAAGTTCAAGCAATCTGTATCTACGCTACAAGGCGGATCTGGAGCGCGCCCTGAACGAGGCGCTCGAACAGGTCTGAGGCAGGCTTATTCGCGGAAATCGCCGCCGTTGGCCGGCTGCGATTCGACTTCCAGCAAGGTCAGTTTCAGGGTCTTGCCACCGGGTGCCGGCCAGTCGATGTGCTGACCGACCTTCAGGCCCAGCAGCGCACTGCCAACCGGCGCCAGAATCGAGATCTTGCCTTCATCGGCGTTGGCATCCTTGGGATAGACCAACGTCAGGTGATAATCCTTGCCGCTGCTTTCTTCGCGGCAATGCACGCGGGAGTTCATCGTGACGACATCGGCAGGCACTTCTTCGTGGCTGACCAGGGTATCGGCGCGATCCAGTTCGGTTTGCAGCGCGATAACGCCCGGCAGCGTGTCGTCCAGGCTGTCGATCAGGCGCTCCAGACGCTGCACGTCCAGACGAGTAAGGGTGATGGAAGGTGCGGTCATGATCCGAGCAGACTCCTTTCTTCTGCACACAAAAAAAGCAAAACCCCGCCAAAAAAAGACGGGGTTTTCATCAGGCCTCGATGGGTTGAGGCGTGTTCGGACACTATCACAGCTCAAAAAATATACAAGTCACGCCCTTGTGGCGCGACGTTGCTGTGCCTGCGCGCAAATCACCCGCCGCCGCTCATCGTCTGCCGAACGCCACTCGCGAATATCTTCGACATGCCGGAAACAGCCGAGGCAGACCTTTTGTTCGTCCAGCCGGCACACCCCGCTACACGGCGAAGGCACCGCCGGACTGATGTTGCTGTAGAGCGGCTTGGGCGGACGAACGGGAGCGGTGTCAGTCACGGAATCACAGACCTTCGAAGTCGAATTCGGCACCGGCCTGCTGCTTGACGATGCGCTCGAGCATTTCGCCCAACTGCTCTTCGCTCTTGTCGCACATCCAGCGCTCGCTCTCTTCGTCGTAGTCGAAGTGGAAACCACCGGACACGGCCGCCAGCCATAGCTGACGCAATGGCTCCTGACGACTGAAGATCAGCTGCGAGCCGTTTTCGAACTTGACGCTCAGCACGCCGGCCGAACTTTCCAGATCGATATCCAGGTCACTTTCATCAAAGATGTCTTCCAGTTTTTCCTGGGTTTCATCGACCAGATCGTGGAAACGGGCTTCGGACAAACTCATTGCGGCAACCTCAAAAAATGTCTGATCAGGCTCAAGCGCCGAAAGATACGGACGCCGCCGGCCGATTGCAAAGGATAACGACCAAGGACCAAACGCACTACCGGCGGGAGCGGGCTTGCTCGCGAAGAGGCCGGCAAGTTCAACCTGTTCTCGGCCTGACACACCGCTTTTGCGAGCGAGCCCACTCCCACAGGGCATGATGCGTATCCGTGCCCCCGCCGGACGGGAACCCCGTCGCATAGGCAAGCTGCCGGGTGGCCGGTATACTCCGGCGCAATTAACGCATTTTCAAGGATTTCGCCATGAAGCGCCTGATCTCTTCCCTTGCTGCGCTCGTCGCGGTTGCCTGCCTCGTTTCGGCCTGTGGTCAAAAAGGCCCGCTGTACCTGCCGGATGACGATCAGGACCCGGCCGAGCAAGCCCAGTCTTCGCAAAAGCAGCCGTCCAAAGCACACAAGCACGACGTTTACCAATAAGGGATCGCCATGGACGCTTTTAACTACCGTGGCGGGGAGCTGTTCGCGGAAGGTGTGGCGCTGTCCGCCATCGCCGACCGTTTCGGTACGCCCACCTACGTTTATTCGCGCGCACACATCGAAGCCCAGTATCTGGCCTTCGCCGATGCGCTGGCCGGCATGCCGCACCTGGTCTGCTTTGCCGTCAAAGCCAACTCCAACCTCGGCGTTCTGAATGTCCTGGCCCGCCTCGGCGCCGGTTTCGACATCGTTTCGCGTGGGGAACTGGAGCGCGTACTCGCCGCTGGCGGCAGCCCCGACAAGATCGTGTTCTCCGGCGTTGGCAAAACCCGTGACGACATGCGTCGTGCCCTGGAAGTCGGCGTGCACTGCTTCAACGTCGAATCCACTGACGAACTCGAACGCCTGCAAGTCGTCGCCGCCGAGCTGGGCGTTCGCGCCCCGGTTTCGTTGCGTGTGAACCCGGACGTCGACGCCGGCACCCACCCGTACATTTCCACCGGTCTCAAAGAGAACAAGTTCGGCATCGCCATTGCCGACGCCGAAGACGTGTACGTGCGCGCCGCGCATCTGCCGAACCTGGAAGTGATCGGTGTCGATTGCCACATCGGCTCGCAACTGACGACGCTGCCGCCCTTCATCGACGCGCTCGATCGCTTGCTGGCTCTGGTCGACCGTCTCGGCGATTGCGGCATTCACCTGCGCCACATCGATCTCGGTGGTGGTTTGGGTGTGCGTTATCGCGATGAAGAGCCGCCATTGGCCGCTGACTACATCAAAGCCGTGCGCGAGCGCCTGGACGGTCGCGATCTGGCGCTGGTGTTCGAGCCGGGCCGTTTCATCGTCGCCAACGCTGGCGTGCTGCTGACGCAGGTCGAATACCTCAAGCATACCGAACACAAAGACTTCGCCATCGTCGACGCGGCCATGAACGACCTGATCCGCCCGGCGCTGTATCAGGCCTGGATGGACGTCACCGCCGTCAAACCACGCGACACGGCCGCGCGCAAGTACGACATCGTCGGCCCGATTTGCGAAACCGGCGACTTCCTCGCCAAGGACCGTGAGCTCGCGCTGGAAGAAGGCGACTTGCTGACCGTGCATTCGGCCGGTGCCTACGGCTTCGTGATGAGCTCCAACTACAACACCCGTGGCCGTGCCGCCGAAGTGTTGGTAGACGGTGACAAAGTATTTGAAGTGCGCCGCCGCGAAACCGTGGCCGAGCTGTTTGCCGGCGAAAGCCTGCTGCCGGAGTAACCCATGCTGCTGCGTTTTACCAAAATGCACGGCCTGGGCAATGACTTCATGGTTCTCGACCTGGTCAGCCAGCACGCGCACATTCAGCCCAAACACGCCAAGCAGTGGGGCGACAGGCACACCGGCATCGGTTTCGACCAGTTGCTGATCGTCGAAGCACCGAGCAATCCGGACGTGGATTTCCGCTACCGGATCTTCAATTCCGATGGCTCCGAAGTTGAGCAGTGCGGCAACGGTGCGCGCTGCTTCGCCCGCTTCGTGCTCGACAAGCGCCTGACCGCCAAACGCCAGATCCGCGTCGAGACCAAGGGCGGCATCATCGAACTGGACGTGCGTAACGACGGCCAGATCGGTGTGAACATGGGCGCTCCACGCCTGGTGCCGGCGGACATTCCGTTCGAAGCACCGGCGCAGGCTATCAGCTATCAGCTCGAAGTCGACGGCACCACGGTCGAACTGGCCGCCGTGTCGATGGGTAACCCACACGCCGTGCTGCGTGTGCAGGACATCAACAATGCACCGGTGCATGAACTGGGGCCGAAAATCGAACACCACCCGCGCTTCCCGGCGCGGGTCAATGTCGGTTTCCTCCAGGTCATCGACCGCCACCGCGCGCAGTTGCGCGTCTGGGAACGTGGCGCCGGGGAAACCCAGGCCTGCGGCACCGGCGCTTGTGCCGCGGCGGTTGCTGCAATCAGTCAGGGGTGGATGGATTCGCCGCTGTTGATCGACTTGCCCGGCGGGCGTCTGTCCATTGAATGGGCAGGCCCTGGCCAACCGGTGCTGATGACCGGTCCGGCAGTACGTGTATACGAAGGACAAGTGCGTCTTTGAGTGAGCAGAAGCCATGACCGATAAGCCTCAGGTACCCGCCCGACAGTCCGACGAATCAGCGTCCGAGAGCCTGGAGGCGGCAGCGGTTGCCGCATACCTTGAGGCTCATCCGGACTTCTTCGTCGAACACCAGGAACTGCTGCCGGCGATGCGCATTCCCCACCAACGCGGTGACACCGTGTCGCTGGTCGAACGCCAGATGACCATTCTGCGCGACCGCAACATCGAGATGCGTCATCGCCTTTCGCAGTTGATGGACGTCGCCCGCGACAACGACCGGCTGTTTGACAAGACCCGCCGCCTGATCCTCGCCCTGATGGACGCCAGCAGCCTCGAAGACGTGGTCATCTGCGTCGAAGATAGCCTGCGCCAGGACTTTCAGGTGCCTTTTGTCAGCCTCATCCTGCTTGGCGACAACCCGGCCCCGGTCGGCCGCTGGGTCAGCCACGCCGACGCGCAAACCGCCATCGGCGGCTTGCTCACCGAAGGCAAAAGTGTCAGCGGCACCCTGCGTGAACATGAGCTGGACTTCCTGTTTGGCGAAGAACAGCGCAAGCAGATCGGCTCCACCGCCGTGGTCGCCGTCAGCCATCAAGGTATCCACGGGATTCTGGCCATCGCCAGCCGCGACCCGCAGCATTACAAGAGTTCGGTCGGCACGCTGTTCTTAAGCTACATCGCCGAAGTCATGGGCCGCGTGCTGCCACGGGTCAACAGCTCCCTGCGCTCGGTACGCTGAGCATGGAACGGCAACTGGACGCTTACTGCGAACACCTGCGCAGTGAGCGACAGGTGTCGCCGCACACGCTGTCGGCCTACCGCCGCGACCTCGATAAAGTGCTCGACTGGTGCATCAAGCAGAACATCGCCAGTTGGAGCGCGCTGGACATCCAGCGCCTGCGCAGCCTGGTCGCTCGCCTGCATTCACAGGGCCAGTCTTCGCGCAGTCTCGCCCGCTTGTTGTCGGCAGTGCGCGGGCTCTATCACTATCTCAATCGCGAAGGCCTTTGCGACCACGACCCGGCCACCGGTCTGGCGCCCCCGAAAGGCGAACGCCGCCTGCCGAAAACCCTCGACACCGACCGCGCACTGCAACTGCTTGAAGGCGCCGTTGAGGATGATTTTCTGGCACGGCGTGATCAGGCGATTCTGGAGTTGTTCTATTCCTCCGGCCTGCGCCTTTCCGAGCTGACCGGGCTCAATCTCGATCAGCTCGACCTCGCCGACGGCATGGTCCAAGTGCGAGGCAAGGGCAGCAAAACCCGTTTGCTGCCGGTGGGTAAAAAGGCCCGCGAAGCACTGGAGCACTGGCTGCCGTTGCGGGCGATGACCAACCCCGCTGACGACGCCGTGTTCGTCAGCCAGCAAGGCCGGCGCCTTGGCCCGCGAGCGATTCAGGTGCGGGTCAAACTCGCCGGCGAACGCGAACTGGGGCAGAACCTGCATCCGCACATGCTGCGGCACTCCTTCGCCAGCCACTTGCTGGAATCCTCGCAGGATCTGCGCGCGGTGCAGGAACTGCTCGGCCACTCGGACATCAAGACCACGCAGATCTACACCCATCTGGACTTCCAGCACCTGGCGGCGGTCTACGACAGCGCCCATCCACGGGCCAAACGCATGAAAGGCGATGATTCATGAGCATTCAGTTGATCACCTTCGACCTCGACGACACCCTGTGGGATACCGCTCCGGTGATCGCCAGCGCCGAAGCGGTTTTACGCGAATGGTTGAGCGAACACGCACCGAATCTGGGCGCGCTGCCGGTGGAACACTTGTGGTCGATCCGCGAGCGGGTGCTGGCCAATGAACCGGGCCTCAAACACCGCATCAGCGCGCTGCGTCGGCGAGTGCTGTTCCATGCCCTGGAAGAAGCGGGATACACCCACGGCGAAGCCTCGGTTCTGGCGGACAAGAGTTTTGAAGTGTTTCTGCATGCACGGCATCAGATCGAAGTGTTTCCCGAGGTCGAGCCGGTGCTGGAGATTCTCGCCAACCATTACGCCCTCGGCGTGGTCACCAACGGCAATGCCGATGTGCGTCGTTTAGGGCTGGCGGATTACTTCAAGTTCGCGCTGTGCGCCGAGGACATCGGCATTGCCAAACCAGATGCGCGGCTGTTTCACGAAGCCTTGCAGCGTGGTGGCGTGAGCGCTGAGGTGGCCGTACACATTGGCGATCATCCAGGCGACGACATCGCCGGGGCGCAGCAAGCGGGATTACGCGCGGTATGGTTCAACCCGGCGGGCAAAGTCTGGGAAGCGGAGCATTTGCCGGATGCCGAAATTCGCAGCCTGACTGATTTGCCGGCGGTGCTCGCACGCTGGAATGCTTCCTCAAATTGACACACCGCATTCGCGAGCAAGCCCGCTCCCGCGAGGGATAGCGGCGCACCCAAAAAACTTTATTTCAGACATGAAAAAGCCCGCAGCGACGGCGGGCTTTTTCAGCAAGCAAGCGGCACGCCTCAGATAGGGCGGCTGCCGTACTTGTTGTCCGGCTTCTTGGGCGGATCGGCGACCACATTGGCCTCCACTTCCTGCACTTTTCCGCCTCGCGACAGGAACTCTTCCATGGCCTTGGCCAGGGCGTCGCGCTCCTTGTTCTTGGCTTCAATGCTCGGCAACTCGTCAACCGACACCGCAGCCTTGGCTTTGCCTTTGGCAGCCGGGGCCGGCGTATCGTCACCGCCATCGTCGTCAGCAACGTCTTCCGCTGCTGCTTCCAGGCCTTCCTCGGCCTCGTCTTCGTCGCCTACTTCGAGGTCGTCGTTTTCCAGATCATCGTCGCTCATGTTCTACCTCATGACTTGCGAAAAGCAGATTAGTTATAGACCAGCTTTGGCAACTGTCGAAAGTCGCCGTTAAAAAATCATTCGCCGCTGCTGATCAGCGGCTATGCCCCTTCACCGTGCAAGGTGGCAAGGACTTTACGGGCACCGCCATGATCACGGTGCTCGCCCAGATAAACGCCTTGCCAGGTGCCCAGTGCCAGTCGACCTGCCGAAACCGGCAGACAGATCTGGCAACCCAGCACGCTGGCCTTGAAGTGCGCCGGGAGGTCGTCCAGGCCTTCGTCGTTATGCTCATAGCCGTCTGTTCCTTGTGGGATCAGACGATTGAAAAATCGTTCGAAGTCGCGACGGACCGCCGGATCGGCGTTCTCGTTGATGGTCAACGACGCCGAGGTATGTTGCAGCCACAGATGCAAAAGACCGACCCGGCACGCCTTGAGTTCAGGCAGGCCATTGATCAACTCGTCCGTCACCAGATGAAAGCCCCGGGGTCGCGCCCGCAGGGTTATCAGAGTCTGCTGCCACATACAGTTCTCCGCACGTTCGGGGCGCATTCTAGCGCGCTCTGGGAAAAAACAAAGGCCCTAATATTCCTGCAATGGTGTAAGCCATTGCCCGCAGAAAAACACCCTTCATAAACACGACAAAAGCCGTACGAAAAATCCTTTCAGCTTGTCCTTCAATGACAAATCCCAGACAAAAAAATGCCCGGCGAACCGGGCAAATTCTTGAGTGCGCGTACTTACAGGTTGTAGCCGCGTTCGTTGTGTTGTGCCAGATCCAGGCCCACCGACTCTTCTTCGTCAGTCACACGCAGCCCCATCACGGCGTCCAGTACCTTGAGGATGATGTAAGTGACGATCGCGGTGTAGATCACCGTGAAGCCGACGCCTTTGCACTGAATCCATACTTGAGCGGCGATGTCGGTGACAGTGCCGAAGCCACCCAGCGACGGTGCAGCGAACACACCGGTGAGGATCGCGCCGAGAATACCGCCGATACCGTGTACGCCGAACGCATCCAGGGAGTCGTCATAACCGAGTTTGCGTTTCAGGGTGGTGGCGCAGAAGAAGCACACCACACCCGCCGCCAGACCAATGACCAGTGCGCCCATCGGGCCCACGGTGCCGGCAGCCGGAGTGATCGCAACCAGACCGGCCACCACACCCGAGGCAATGCCCAGTGCGCTAGGTTTGCCGTGGGTGATCCACTCGGCGAACATCCAGCCCAGCGCCGCCGCAGCGGTAGCGATCTGAGTGACCAGCATCGCCATACCGGCGGTGCCGTTGGCCGCCGCAGCGGAACCGGCGTTGAAGCCGAACCAGCCGAACCACAGCATCGCCGCGCCCATCAGGGTGTAACCGAGGTTGTGCGGAGCCATTGGAGTGGTCGGGAAGCCTTTGCGCTTGCCCAGCACCAGGCACGCCACGAGACCTGCGATACCGGCGTTGATATGCACAACGGTGCCGCCAGCGAAGTCGAGTACGCCCCAGTCCCACAGCAGGCCGCCGTTACCGGACCAGACCATATGTGCGATCGGCGCATAAACGAGGGTGAACCACACGCCCATGAAGATCAGCATCGCGGAGAACTTCATCCGCTCGGCGAACGCACCGACGATCAGCGCCGGGGTGATGATTGCGAAGGTCATCTGGAAGGTGATGAACACCGCCTCAGGGAACAGCGCGGCCGGGCCGGTCAGGCTGTCAGGTGTAACGCCAGCGAGGAACGCTTTGCCCATGCCGCCGAAGAACGAGTTGAAGTTGACGACGCCCTGCTCCATGCCGGTGGTGTCGAACGCAATGCTGTAGCCATAAATGACCCACAGGATGCTGATCAGACCGGTAATGGCGAAGCACTGCATCATCACGGAAAGAATGTTTTTGGAGCGAACCATGCCGCCGTAGAACAGCGCCAGGCCCGGGATGGTCATGAACAGCACGAGGGCTGTCGAGGTGAGCATCCAGGCCGTGTCGCCGGAATTGAGGACTGGGGCCGCCACTTCGTCTGCCGCCATTGCAAGGCTTGGCATTACGATGGACAACAGGGCTCCTAGCCCTGCGAATTTACGCAGAGTCATATTGTTTTCTCCTGGGGCGTTGGGGTTTGTGGCGGCTTAAATCGCGTCGGTATCGGTTTCGCCGGTACGGATACGAATCGCCTGTTCCAGATTGACCACGAAGATCTTGCCGTCACCGATCTTGCCGGTGTTGGCCGCCTTGGTTATCGCCTCGATAACGCGATCCAGATCCTTGTCGTCGATGGCCACGTCGATTTTCACCTTGGGCAGAAAATCGACCACATATTCCGCGCCGCGATACAGCTCGGTGTGACCCTTCTGCCGGCCGAAGCCTTTGACTTCAGTAACGGTAATGCCCTGCACGCCGATTTCGGACAGCGACTCGCGCACGTCGTCCAACTTGAACGGCTTGATGATGGCAGTGACTAGCTTCATGAAACTTTCTCCCGAATTGGTGGACTTGCCCCAGGAAAACAAACCCGACTCAAGTCTAAGCGCAGTGCCTGGCTTTGTAACGCATCGTCGGCCTTGACTGCCCGACTGACGCCAGCTAACCGCATCAGACGAAACTCCCCGTTCCGCCTGCCGCACTGCATTCGTCACAGCGACTGCATCAGTGCATGGGTCACAGGTCACTAAGCAGAAACCTTGCCATCTCGCCAAAACCCACTGATTTCAATCGCTTGGCCGCTGTCGCAAGCACCTTCGTGCAAAAGGCCATCCGGTTACGCACAACAACGGTGCGCTGCCGCCCATGCTCTTGCGCGAAAAGCGTGCATCCCGGCCTGCGAGATTGACTATAGACACTGCGTGATACACTGCCGGCCATTGTTTCCAGGACACTTCCCATGCTCGCGCCCAAAGACTTCCTCGACGCCCTGAGCGGCACCGCTTCTCGCCTGTTCAGCGGCGACACCCCGCTGCCGAAAGCCGAAATCGAAAGCCAGTTCAAGATGCTGTTGCAAAGTGCCTTCAGCAAACTCGATCTGGTCAGCCGTGAAGAGTTCGATAGCCAGATGGTTGTGCTGGCGCGCACTCGCGCTCGCCTTGAGAGCCTCGAAGCGAAGGTGGCCGAGATGGAAGCGAAGCTGAATCCGCCAGCCGAGTAACCCTGCTCCCCCTGTAGGAGCTGCCGAAGGCTGCGATCTTTTGATCTTCAGCCCTTCAATGATCTCGGCAACGTCCTACAACCTGAGTGACCGCCGTCCGATTGCGCCGAAAAGCCCCGGTTCCTAAGCTCACCCTATGCTGAATATTCAGCACTGAGTTTGGCGACCTGGAAAGCTTAAGGCGCACGACCACCATCTGATGGCGGCTAGATGTAACGCCTCATCGAGTTATGGCGGTTGTGCGTGGGAGATCTTCGGGTCTGCCGGGTTCCTTTTGCTCCGGCTCGCCAACCCGCGTACAACTGCCACCCGATCGTTTGGCGACGATCGAGGGCAGCCCTAAAGCAAGAGGAGCTGTTCGATGAATCAAGATGACACTTACCTAACGCCTTACAGCTTCACCCGCCCTGATGGTTGAGGCCTGCAAACAATTGTCAGTAGTCGATAACCTTCAGGTTTGGCCATACACCCAGCCAATCCTTGGTACGTAAACGATCCAGGTAAACTGCATGCTTCTCGGTTTGGAACCTCGCAGTAGGCCGAACAACAAGATCGAAGAGGTCATCCAGACCAAGCGGTGCTGCGACCTCCAGAACGCCCTGCGTACCGAGCCTTATGGCAATTGCCGTCGCTGTTTCCGGCCAGAACCTGATGGCATCAATTGCGCTCGCATAAGGCGCATCAGCATTTCGCAGATGCATACGCGCCTGGTTCTTCACTGACCAGTTGTATGAGGCGTCAATATTCCGTAAGCAAGCCTCCAGTTCAGTGTCTGATTCAACAGTGGCCCGCTCTTGATCGAACCAGATGACATCAATGTCCGATGGCAATGGCGAATAAACGCGCTGGTGTAATCGATCCCATACGGCGCTGCGCAGAAATCCCGCCCCTATCCAGCAATCAGGTAATCCAAGGCTCTGCACCAGACGCAATATCCGCATACGCACTGGATCCGCCTCGATTAGCACTTGGATTTGCTCTATCTGTTTCACGGCCGTTGTCACGTTTCAACTCTTCACGATTTCGACACAGGCCAGTGTAACCACCGCAGGTTCAAGGCTGGCGGCCACAAGACGACATCCAATAGTCATTTCCCGGTTGCGACCAGAGCCATACGTTCGCAACATCCCGTGAAAGTTTACCCACGCCCCCACCCCTCCAACTCTCCCGCCCCCTACTACCCTTAAAAAAGCCCGCAGGAAGCGGCTCCCGATTCAGCTCAAGGAACGACCATGTCCCTCTCCATCGTCCACAGTCGCGCCCAAATTGGCGTGGATGCTCCCGCCGTTACCGTCGAAGTCCATCTGGCCAACGGTCTGCCGTCGCTGACCATGGTCGGCCTGCCCGAGGCGGCGGTGAAGGAGAGCAAGGATCGCGTGCGCAGCGCGATCATCAATTCTGGACTGCAGTTTCCGGCGCGGCGGATCACTTTGAATCTGGCGCCGGCGGATCTGCCCAAGGATGGCGGGCGGTTTGATCTGGCGATTGCCTTGGGGATTCTGTCAGCGAGTGTGCAGGTGCCGTGTCTCACGCTGGACGATGTGGAGTGTCTCGGTGAGCTGGCATTGTCCGGCGCCGTGCGGCCAGTGCGAGGAGTGTTGCCGGCAGCGCTGGCGGCGCGCAAGGCCGGGCGGGCGCTGGTGGTGCCACGGGCAAATGCCGAGGAGGCGTGTCTCGCTTCAGGGTTGAAGGTGTTTGCGGTGGATCATTTGCTGGAGGCAGTCGCCCATTTCAATGGGCATACACCGGTCGAGCCTTACGTTTCTGACGGTTTGATCCATGCCACCAAACCCTACCCCGACCTCAATGAAGTGCAGGGACAATTGTCGGCCAAACGCGCCCTGCTGATTGCAGCGGCGGGCGCGCACAACCTGTTGTTCAGCGGGCCACCGGGGACGGGCAAGACCTTGCTGGCGAGTCGCTTGCCGGGGCTGCTGCCGCCGCTGTCTGAATGCGAAGCGCTGGAAGTGGCAGCGATTCAGTCGGTGGCCAGCGGCATCCCGTTGACCCATTGGCCACAGCGGCCGTTTCGCCAACCCCATCACTCAGCGTCCGGCCCGGCACTGGTCGGTGGCAGCTCCAAACCGCAGCCCGGCGAAATCACCCTCGCCCACCATGGCGTGCTGTTCCTCGATGAGTTGCCCGAGTTCGACCGAAAGGTACTGGAGGTACTGCGCGAGCCATTGGAGTCCGGGCATATCGTGATTGCGCGGGCCAAGGATCGCGTGCGTTTCCCGGCGCGGTTTCAGTTGGTGGCGGCGATGAATCCGTGCCCCTGTGGATATCTTGGCGAGCCGAGCGGCAAGTGTTCGTGCACACCGGACATGGTGCAGCGTTATCGCAATAAACTGTCGGGGCCGTTGCTGGATCGGATCGATTTGCACCTGACGGTGGCGCGGGAAGCAACGGCGCTGAACCCACAGGTGAAGCCGGGAGAGGACAGTGCCAGCGCAGCGGCGTTGGTGGCCGAGGCGCGTGAACGACAGCAAAAGCGTCAAGGCTGCGCCAATGCATTTCTTGATCTTCCGGGCCTGAAGAGGCACTGCACGTTATCCACAGCCGACGAATCCTGGCTGGAATCAGCTTGTGAACGGCTGACGCTATCGCTGCGCTCGGCCCATCGGTTACTCAAGGTCGCCAGAACCCTGGCTGACCTTGAGCAAGTCGATGCAATCAGGCGTGAACACCTCGCCGAAGCGCTGCAATACCGGCCGGCGACGCCTTAATGCTCGGTCAGATCAACCAGCGGTGTCTGCCGTACTTCGGTTGCACGCCCGGCCTGAATCTCGGTCACGCGTTTCAAGGCGCTATCCACAGCCCCTTTGTCCGCCAGCAGGCTGTAGCTGATCTGGAACTGTTTGTGTTCCTTCGGCGCAATGGTCGGCACCAGACTCAGCGGGCGCTGATAGCGGCGGTTGTAGGAGAAACTGGTGCCTGGCTCCAGCCCCGTGACATAGCCCTGCCCTTGGGTGTCAGTGTTTTTCCACAGGGAAAACACCGGCAATTGCTGGGTATTGAAGCCGACGGAGACACCAAGGCTGCCGGCCTTGTTGTGCAAAACGGCCAGGGTCTCGCCTTTGGCGTCGGCATAGGGCACGACATTGTAGACGGTTTCGTCGTAGTCCTTGGTTGGTGCGCGATACGTCTGCCAACTCGCCAATTCATCCTTGGCCTTGTCGTTGAACGGCGACACCTGTTTTACCGGCGCAGCAAAACGTGCGCCCTGTTCGAGGAACGGCGTGCTGAAGTTGCTGTGATACAGCGCCTGGTATTCCTTCGGATAATCGCCGTTGTTGGTCAGCGTATCGTTGAGTGCGAAACGCACGCTGCCGGGCTCGGTGACCAGTTCGGTGGCTACAGAGAAATCGACTTTCTTGAACGCCTGCTCTTTCAACTCGCCACGCAGGCTGATGGCGTAAGGCGGTTTTTCGTCGATGTGCAGCGTAACGGTACTGGCCGGAATGTTGGCAGCGCGTCCGTGCAGGGTCAGCAACTCACCCTTGTCCATGCCGGGATGGCCGACCCATTCGTAGCCGCAGCGGGTCACCAGTTCATTGAAACCTTCCAGCCAGCCCAATCCGCCGCGGCCATTGAGTTCGATGAATGCCGGGTTGACCACCTCCTTGACCGGCGAGTCCCACCCCATGCGCACGTTGCCAACGGAGGCGTGCAGGACATTCATGCCACGGGTCGGCACCACCGAGAGTTTCATCGTGCCATTGTCGATATCAACGATGCTGACACCTTCCTGCCGCCCGCCATGGAGGGTACGCAAGCTGACGGAGAAGGGTTTGTCGGTTTTCACACCGAGCTGTTCACTGGTGATGCTCCAGTTTTGCGCGGGCTTATTGGTATCGAGGAGCACGTAATCCCAAGCCATGGCGTGGGAAGCAGCGGACAGCGCGCCGAGTGCGGCAACGAGTTTGAGCAGGGTCATGGCAGCAGCCTTTATTGGAGTTGTGCCATTTTTATAGCGCTGCGGAAACGATTCAGCAAGTGTAATGACGGAAGTAGAGCTGCGATTGATCCGCGCAAGCAATTGCGGGCAAGCCCGCTCCCGCACGGTTCAACGGCGAGCGCAATTTTTGCGCACAACCGATATACCTGTGGGAGCGGGCTTGCCCGCGATGGCTGTTTCAAAGCCGCATCAACGAAAACGATCAACCTCGGAACGCAAGTCCGCCGCCAATTTCTCAAGCTCTTTAGCCGTCACCGCAAGGTTGGAAACAACCTCACGCTGTTCACTGTTGGCCAACGCGATGCTCTGCAAGTTGCTGCTCAGCAAGGTCGCCGTGCTGCTCTGCTCCTGGGTTGCGGTGGTAATCGCGGCAAACTGTTGCCCGGCCGAGCGACTCTGCTCATCGATCCGCGCCAGTGCCGAAGCGACATTGGCGTTGCGCGACAAACCTTCCTGCATCAGCACATTGCCTTGTTCCATCGTGCTGATCGCATTACCGGTTTCCTGCTGAATGCTGTGGATCATGCTGGAAATTTCATCGGTGGCCTGACGCGTGCGCGAGGCCAGGCTACGCACTTCATCAGCCACCACGGCAAAGCCGCGACCTTGTTCACCGGCGCGGGCAGCTTCAATCGCCGCGTTGAGCGCCAGCAGGTTGGTCTGTTCGGCAATCGAGGTAATCACGCCGACAATGCCACCGATTTCCTGGGAGCGCTGGCCGAGGGTGTTGATCACCGTGGCGGTGCTGTTCAGGGCGCCCGCGATTTGCTCAAGCGACGACGAAGCCTCTTCCATCGAGCTGCGACCAATCTGCGTTTGCTGGGCATTTTCCTGAGCCAGACGCTGAGTGGCACCCATGTTGTCGGCGATGTCCAGCGAGGTTGCGCTGAACTCTTCAACCGCGCCGGCCATGCTGGTGATTTCGCCGGACTGCTGTTCCATGCCGTCGTATGCGCCACCGGACAGGCCGGAAAGTGCCTGCGCACGGCTGTTGACCTCTTCCGAGGCACGGCGGATGTGCTCGACCATGGTCGACAGCGCCTGGCTCATCTGGTTGAACGCGCGAGACAGCTGACCGATTTCATCATTGCTGGACACATTCAAACGCACGCTCAGATCACCGGCGCCCAGGGCTTCAGCCTGATGTACCAGGTCGCTCAATGGCGCGAGTTTGCTGCGCAGCAACCAGACCACGGAACCGACCGCCAACAACATCGCCAGCAGGCTGCCGATTGCCAGTTGGGTGCCGACGCTCCAGGTCACCGCGCGAATCTCGGCTTTCGGCATGCTTGCCACCACCGACCACGGCCCGCCGTCGAACGGCACCGATACGCTGTAGAAGTCTTCAGCCTTGTCGCTCCAGAACTGGCCCTTGCCCGGCGTCTTGGCCAAACCGCTGATCACTGCAATCGCTTGATCCTGCGCCTGCACGCCGGCTGGCGGAACCAGCCATTTGTTATGCTCATCCAGCAATGCCAGCGAGCCCGTCTGACCGATGCGGAAGCGCTTGAGGTTTTCAAATTGGGCGTTTTGCGCGTCGGTGTAGTCGAAACCGACGAACAGCACCGCAATCACCTTGCCGCTGCCGTCGCGCACCGGGGTGTATTGGGTCATATAGGAGCGATCGAACAGCACGGCACGACCCACGTAGCCCTGCCCTGCCATCAACTTCGCATAGGCCGGGTGAGTGTGATCAAGCAAAGTACCGATGGCGCGCGTGCCGTCCTGTTTGGTCAACGAGGTGCTGACCCGCACGAAATCTTCGCCGCTGCGCACAAACAGCGTGGCGACGCCGGCGGTCATCTGCTGGAATTCGTCAACTTCCTTGAAGTTGTTGTTCATCACTTCGCCGCCCAGGTGCAGGCCCGGCGTCTGGGTGCCGGCAACGGTCACCGGCTCACTCGGGTGAATGCTCAAACCTGTGCTGAATCGCTTTTCGAACAACCCGCTCAGGCGCTGCGTGCTTTCACGCAAGGTGCCGTGGAAAGTGCTCAGTTGGTCAGCCAGCAGGCGGGCCTCACTGGCCAGATGCTCTTCACGAGTGGCGAGGTTGGCGGTATCCAGCGAACGCAGGGCGAAAACCGTACTGCCGCTGATGACAATCGCCAATATCACAGCGAGCGCGAGGCCCAGTTGTGAGGCGATCCGGGCGCGAGGTTGAGACATGGATAGCTCCTGGCCGAGCCACCGGATCCTCCTTGATCGCAGCACTTGCTCGGAAAATTCTAAGAATGGGGTGAATCGCGGACACCGGCACGACGGTTCCACAAGCACGTATTCGGCGGAAAAACCCAATACTTGAGCAATTAGCAAGGTTATGGCACAAGGCCGGCATTGTGAGGGCTCGAACGTTTCAGCTCAAGCGAACGACGGTCGGCAATTCCATGGCGCGGACTTCACCTTGCAGAAAATCACTCAGACGGCGCAAACGTTCACCTCCCGGACGGGTTTTGGGCCAGACCAGGTAATAGTTGAGTCCACTGGCAACCGCGGTCGGCCACGGCAAACTCAAGCGACCTTGCGCGACATCTTCGGCGACCATCAGCAGATCCCCCATCGACACGCCATAACCCCGAGCCGCCGCGATCATGCCAAGCTCCAGCGTATCGAACACCTGCCCGCCCTTGAGCGACACCTGATCGGACAGCCCCATGCACTCCAGCCAACTGCGCCAATCGCGTCGATCCGGGGTCGGGTGCAATAACTCGGTGGACGCCAGTCGCGCGACGTCCCACGGCTGGTCGTTGAGAAGATTGGGGGCGCCCACCGGGATCAGCTCTTCGGGAAACAGCAGGCTGGCTTCCCAGTCCGGCGGGAAATGGCCGTCGCTCAGCAGCACGGCACAGTCAAAGGGCTCATCGTTGAAATCCACCGAATCCACATCCATCCAGGCACTGGTCAGTTGCACCTCGTTGCCCGGTTGCAAATGGCGGAAGCGACTGAGCCGTGCCAGCAGCCAGCGCATGGTCAGTGTTGACGGGGCTTTCATGCGCAGGATGTCGTCCTCGGCGCGCAAGGTGTTGCAGGCCCGCTCAAGGGCGGTAAAACCTTCACGGATGCCCGGCAACAACATGCGCGCCGACTCGGTGAGTTGCAGGTGGCGCCCGCTGCGGTGAAACAAGCGGCAGGCAAAATGATCCTCAAGCGTGCGAATGTGCCGACTCACTGCACTTTGGGTGATCGACAGCTCTTCAGCGGCGCGCGTAAACGAGCTATGCCGCGCCGCCGCTTCAAATGCGCGCAGGGCATACAAAGGAGGAAGACGACGAGACATTCAGAAAGCTCCTATAGCGGGACGAGAGCAACTTAGCAGAATCCGCTCAGGATGAGTTTTAATCATGCCACCCATCCTTTTTATCCCTTTGTGCAATCGCGTGCATGCGCCGAGAATCGACGGTCTCCAGTTCCCTCTGTCAATCGAGTGGTGATGACCATGCAGCATCCTGTGCGTACCGAACTCTGGGCCATCCTGCGGCTGGCAGGGCCGCTGATTGCTTCACAGTTGGCACACATGCTGATGGTGCTGACCGACACCTTGATGATGGCGCGCTTGAGTCCCGAGGCTCTGGCTGGCGGCGGTCTCGGCGCGGCGACTTACTCGTTCGTGTCGATTTTCTGCATCGGCGTTATCGCTGCGGTCGGTACGCTGGTGGCGATCCGCAAGGGCGCGGGCGACATCATCGGTGCCGCACGCCTGACCCAGGCCGGGTTATGGCTGGCGTGGCTGATGGCACTGGGCGCCGGGCTGCTGCTCTGGAACCTCAAACCGGTGCTGCTGCTGTTCGGCCAGACCGAAACCAACGTCAACGCTGCGGGCCAGTTCCTGATTGCGCTGCCATTCGCCCTGCCCGGCTATTTGAGTTTCATGGCCCTGCGCGGCTTCACCAGCGCGATTGGCCGGGCGACCCCGGTCATGGTCATCAGTCTGGCCGGCACTGTGGCCAACTTCCTGCTCAATTACGCACTGATCACTGGCATGTTCGGCCTGCCGAAACTCGGGCTGATGGGCATCGGTCTGGTCACGGCGATTGTTGCCAACTGCATGGCGCTGGCACTGGCCTGGCACATTCGTCGGCACCCGGCCTATGACGCTTATCCGTTGCGCGCCGGCCTGTCGCGGCCTAACCGCCAATACCTCAAAGAGCTGTGGCGCCTCGGCCTGCCGATTGGCGGCACCTATGCGGTGGAAGTCGGGTTGTTCGCCTTCGCAGCGCTGTGCATGGGCACCATGGGCAGTACGCAATTGGGCGCGCATCAGATCGCCCTGCAGATCGTTTCGGTGGCGTTCATGGTGCCGGCGGGATTGTCATACGCGATCACCATGCGCATCGGCCAGCATTACGGCGCCGGGCAACTGAACGATGCGCGGATGTCCGGGCGGGTCGGGATCGTGTTCGGCGCGGTGGCCATGCTCGGGTTTGCGATGGTCTTCTGGCTGCTGCCAAATCAGTTGGTGGGCCTGTTCCTGGATCACAATGATCCGGCGTTCGCCGAGGTGATCAGACTGGCGGTGAGCCTGCTGGCAGTGGCGGCGTGGTTCGAGCTGTTCGACGGCACCCAGACGATTGCCATGGGCTGCATTCGCGGCTTGAAGGACGCGAAGACTACATTTCTGGTCGGGCTCGGTTGCTATTGGTTGATCGGTGCGCCGGCCGCGTGGTGGATGGCGTTTCACCTGAATTGGGGACCGACGGGCGTCTGGTGGGGCCTGGCGCTGGGCTTGGCGTGCGCGGCAGTGAGCCTGACACTGGCGTTTGAGTGGAAGATGAAGCGGATGATTCGGCGCGAGCCTCAATCGCAAGGCTTCAATATCGCTCAGGCTGAATAAAATTCCCCTGTGGGAGCGGGCTTGCTCGCTCCCACATTGGGTTTTGTGTTCAGCTCACGATTTCCATTACTGGCTGTTGGCTGGAACCGAACGTCAGGTACTCAACCAACTCCGCCAACGGCAGCGGCCGGCTGATCAGATAACCCTGCACCTGATCGCAAGCAAAGCCGCGCAGCAACTCCAGCTGTTCCGGAGTTTCCACCCCTTCGGCCACCACTTCCAGATGCAGGTTGTGCGCGAGGTTGATCATTGCGTGCACCAGTTTGCGGTTCTCTTCGCGCTGCTCCATGCCGCCGACAAAACTTTTATCGATCTTCAGCAAGGTGATCGGCAGGCTGTTGAGGTGCACAAACGACGAAAAACCGGTGCCGAAATCATCCAGCGAGAAGCGCACGCCGAGGCGACCGAGGGCGTCCATGGTCTGTTTGACCAGATCGCTGCGGCGCATGACGGCCGTTTCGGTGAGTTCGAATTCCAGCCACTGCGCCTCGACACCACGTTCGGCGATCAAACGGCTGAGGGTCGGCAGCAACTGACTGTCCTGAAACTGCCGGAACGACAGATTGATCGCCATGTGCAGCGCTGGCAGTCCGCGCTCGCGCAGCGCCTGCATGTCCCGCAGCGCCCGGGAAATCACCCAGTAACCGAGCGGCACGATCAGACCGCTCTGCTCAGCCAGCGGCACGAATTCGCTGGGCGGCAACAGACCACGCTCGCCATGACGCCAGCGCACCAGAGCTTCGAGGCCGACGATCTGCCCGTCTGCAAGATTCAAACGTGGCTGGTAATGCAGCTCCAGTTCATCGCGGCGCAAAGCCCGGCGCAACTCGCTTTCCAGGTCAGCCATGCTTCGCGCGTTGCGGTTGATGCGCTCGTTGAAGATATGAAAGGTGCAGCCCTGGGTACTCTTGGCTTGCTGCATGGCGATGTGCGCGTGCCACATTAGCGGATCGGCGCCGCCCTGGGCGCGGGCATGTGCAATACCAAGGCTGGAGCCGATCAGCAGGCTTTCGCCATCGACCCAATACGGTTCGGCCAAGGCTTCGGTGATCCGTTCGGCCATCCACTCGGCGCGTTGCGGGGCCCGGCGGGTGTCGATCAATAAGGCAAATTCGTCGCTGCCCAACCGCGCCAACTGATCGCCGGCCTCCAGCTGATTCTTCAGCCGCGACACCACTTGCAGGATCAAGCGGTCGCCGGCCTGATGGCCGAGGGCGTCGTTGGCGTGGCGGAAGTTGTCGAGATCGAGATGCCCGAGCGCCAGACCACGGCCGTCGTTTTCCGCGAGGCGCGCCGCGAGCAAGGTCTGAAAACCCTGACGATTGGCGATACCGGTCAGCGGATCCTGTTCGGCGAGGCGTTGCAGGGTGTTTTCCAGCAGGCCGCGTTCGCGCACATGGCGCAGGCAACGACGCAGCATGCCGGCGTCAAGGGCATCGAACACCAGCCAGTCGCTGACGCCAACGGGCGCGGTGGCTGGCTCTTGGTCCAGCAACAATACCGTCGGCAGGCAGCAACGACCGGGGAGCGGTTGCAACGCGGGAACGGTCAACAGCACCGCGTGGCGGTTGTCTTCGAACAAACGGCGGACCGACTCCCAGCTCGGCGCGCTGATCAGCACCGCCGCGCTCCCCATCGGAGCCAGACACTCACGCAATAACGCTGTCCACGCTGGCTCTTCGGCCAGTAGCAGCAAACGCAAGGGTTCGACAGGCGTAGACAAGCTAGCTCCCTAGACTCTGCAATGATGTGGGCGGGGCATTATGCCGTTGCGCCGTTCAATGACCAAATGACAACGGTTATCAGAACGTTATTTTTTGTCACGAATGAGAACATTAGCCGCAAAATCTCCGCGCATCCTGCGTGAAAGTAACAAAACCGGCAAATTCGAATCGCGTGGTGCGTCACAAGTCGGACAGAGCAGCACAAATCGCTGAGCCTGTTAAAATGCCGGCCCATTTCGTCAACGACTCCCGAATTTTCGTATGTCCCGACTCAATCCCCGGCAGCAAGAAGCCGTGAACTACGTCGGCGGCCCTCTATTGGTGCTCGCCGGTGCTGGCTCCGGCAAGACCAGCGTGATCACGCGCAAAATTGCGCACCTGATCCAGAACTGCGGCATCCGCGCCCAGTACATCGTCGCCATGACCTTTACCAACAAGGCCGCGCGCGAGATGAAGGAACGGGTCGGCACCCTGCTGCGTGCCGGTGAAGGTCGCGGCCTGACGGTCTGCACCTTCCACAACCTGGGCCTGAATATCATCCGCAAGGAACATGCGCGGCTGGGCTACAAACCCGGTTTCTCGATTTTCGACGAGACCGACGTCAAAGCCCTGATGACCGACATCATGCAGAAGGAATACGCAGGCGACGACGGCGTCGACGAGATCAAGAACATGATCGGCGCCTGGAAAAACGACCTGATCCTGCCGCCCCAGGCGCTGGAGAACGCACGTAATCCCAAGGAGCAGACCGCCGCCATCGTCTACACCCACTATCAGCGCACGCTCAAGGCGTTCAACGCGGTGGACTTCGACGACCTGATTCTGCTGCCGGTGAAGCTCTTCGAAGAGCACGCCGACATTCTCGAAAAGTGGCAGAACAAGGTGCGTTACCTGCTGGTCGACGAATACCAGGACACCAACGCCAGCCAGTACCTGCTGGTGAAAATGCTCATCGGCAAGCGTAACCAGTTCACCGTGGTGGGCGACGACGACCAGTCGATCTACGCCTGGCGCGGTGCGCGCCCGGAAAACCTGATGCTGCTCAAGGACGACTATCCGTCCCTGAAAGTGGTGATGCTGGAGCAGAACTACCGCTCCACCAGCCGCATTCTGCGTTGCGCCAACGTGCTGATCTCGAACAACCCGCACGAATTCGAAAAACAACTGTGGAGTGAGATGGGCCACGGCGACGAGATCCGCGTAATCCGCTGCCGCAACGAGGACGCCGAGGCCGAGCGCGTGGCCATGGAAATCCTCAGCCTGCACTTGCGCACCGACCGGCCCTACAGCGATTTCGCGATCCTCTATCGCGGTAACTATCAGGCCAAACTGATCGAACTGAAGTTGCAGCACCATCAGGTGCCTTACCGCTTGAGCGGCGGCAACAGCTTCTTCGGCCGCCAGGAAGTGAAAGACCTGATGGCCTACTTCCGGCTGATCGTGAACCCGGATGACGACAACGCCTTCCTGAGGGTGATCAACGTGCCGCGCCGCGAAATCGGCTCGACCACCCTGGAAAAACTCGGCAACTACGCCACCGAACGCAAGATCTCGATGTACGCGGCCACCGACGAAATCGGTCTGGGCGAACATCTCGACAGCCGCTTCACCGATCGCCTGTCGCGTTTCAAGCGTTTCATGGACAAGGTGCGCGAGCAGTGCGCCGGCGAAGACCCGATCTCAGCCCTGCGCAGCATGGTCATGGACATCGACTACGAGAACTGGCTGCGCACCAACAGCTCCAGCGACAAGGCGGCCGACTACCGGATGGGCAACGTCTGGTTCCTGATCGAGGCGTTGAAAAACACCCTCGAGAAGGACGAAGAAGGCGAAATGACCGTCGAGGACGCCATCGGCAAACTGGTCCTGCGCGACATGCTCGAACGTCAGCAGGAAGAGGAGGATGGCGCCGAAGGCGTGCAGATGATGACGCTGCATGCGTCCAAGGGTCTGGAATTCCCTTACGTGTTCATCATGGGCATGGAAGAGGAAATCCTCCCGCACCGCTCCAGCATCGAAGCCGACACCATCGAAGAAGAACGCCGTCTGGCCTACGTGGGTATCACTCGTGCTCGTCAGACCCTGGCCTTCACCTTCGCCGCCAAGCGCAAGCAGTACGGCGAAATCATCGATTGTGCGCCCAGCCGCTTCCTCGATGAGCTGCCACCGGACGATCTGGCGTGGGAAGGCAACGACGACACACCGACCGAAGTCAAAGCCGTGCGGGGCAACAACGCATTGGCCGATATACGCGCGATGCTAAAGCGCTAGAATTGACCACTTTTTTTACTAGACCTTCGGCGCACAAAACGCCAAATGAGGACAGCTTCATGGAAGCATTGCACCAGAAAATCCGCGAACAAGGCATCGTGCTTTCCGACCAGGTCCTGAAGGTCGACGCCTTCCTGAACCACCAGATCGACCCGGCCCTGATGAAGCTGATTGGCGACGAGTTCGCCACGCTGTTCAAGGATTCGGGCATCACCAAAATCGTCACCATCGAAGCCTCGGGCATTGCCCCGGCGATCATGACCGGTCTGAACCTCGGCGTGCCGGTGATCTTCGCCCGCAAGCAACAGTCCCTGACCCTGACCGAAAACCTGCTGTCGGCGACCGTTTACTCGTTCACCAAAAAGACCGAAAGCACCGTGGCCATCTCCCCGCGTCACCTGACCAGCAGCGACCGCGTGCTGATCATCGACGACTTTTTGGCCAACGGTAAGGCGTCGCAAGCGCTGATCTCGATCATCAAGCAGGCAGGCGCCACCGTCGCCGGCCTGGGCATCGTCATCGAGAAGTCGTTCCAGGGCGGCCGTGCCGAGCTGGATTCGCAGGGCTATCGCGTTGAGTCGCTGGCTCGCGTTAAATCGCTGAAGGACGGCGTTGTAACCTTCATCGAATAAAGCCACACCGCCCCCTGTGGGAGATTCTATGGTTCATGCCTAGCCCCTAAACCGCTTTAGGTGAGTATTCGCTCTGGTTTTTCAACAGAGCAAATACCACCCGGGCAAGCTTGCGGGCTAGTGCGACCAGTGCTTGGGTA